>JAZRCM010000029.1:0-34605 GCA_045659785.1 Alphaproteobacteria bacterium | reverse complement strand
ACCCATAATGTCATCTGCACAAGCGTCACCGATCATAGCAACAGTAACAACAAAAATCATTGCCACTAATGTCCAGATATTTTTCTTAATAAATTGCATAGTTTTTCTCCTTTAATTAATTAAAAGTACTTCTTATACATTTTTAGAATACCCGATTTTTCAAAAAAATTCCAGCATTATTAACTTTAGAAAAAAACTGCTAAGCGATTGTTTTTACTAAAAACATACTCCCTGTAACAAAAAATTCATAGTAAACAAGCGGCCATTTGGGACAAAAAAACACCGAAATAAAAACATTATTAACGCATATTATACTATTTATATATAAGTATATCAGTATTAACTATTTTTTCGAAATTAACGGAAAATAAATAAATACTTGCAAATTAATATTTTTTAAATTAAGCTTATCTTGTTGAGGGGTTAAGATTATGAAAAAAACTTTTAAGATATTTTTGACAAGCTTTGCAGTGTCTATGTTTGTAATATGGACAACTAACGAGCTGTTGTTTTCCGTATCAGCCCCGAAAAGCAATTCTATCGACATCCCTCAAAGAAGTATTGCTTTGTTTTTTCAAAATGATAACAATGTTTTTTCTGCCTCAAAATCTAAAGACATCAAGTCTGCAAAGCTTAATGCGATAATAAAAGAGCAAAAAAAGAACGACAACTTCAGCATTGATTATGCTTTATTTACCGTTGAATCCGAAACGACGGACGGTATAGGTATATCATCGATCGAAGATGCTGCGGATATCCCTCTTGAATATGCTCCGGTTAAAAGTAAAAAAACATCAAAACCTCTTGCTGAAAATAAGAAAGACATACAGTCGGCTTCTTTATCCCAACCTCAACCATCGAAAAAAGAGCCAAAAATTGCTGTAGTTGATATCAAAGAAAGTGTCGGCAATAAAACAGAAGAAGTTTTCGATGCTCAAATTCTCCAGCCTGCAAAAGACACCGTATCAAATGCTCCGGATAACGTAGAAAAAATTGTTACTGTTGCAAATAACAATACAGATTCGGCAAAAGAAGACGGTGAGACGGAATTTATTCCTATTGAAGAGAACAAACTGTCTATTGCCGAAAGCAAAATAAAAATAGAAGAACAAGCTCCCGTTTCGCAAATTGCGATGATTTCTTCCGGCGTTTCGGGTAATGATGCAATATCTCAAATCAATAAAGAAGTGAAAAATACAGAAAAAGAGTGGGACTCTATGTCTGAAGAGGGAACCCCTTGGGTAGTTGCAAAAGCCAATGTTTTTGCAAAAAACAACAAAGCGGTTGAAGAATTTGCCAATTCTGTCAGTGATGAGGAGGTTGAGAAGCTGCTGAATCCCGATAAAATAGAAGAAGACGGAGAAATACAAACAGCGGAAATGGTGAAAAATATTTTGATTCCAATTCCTGATGATATTATGAACGATAAAAATCTTACTCCTCAGCTTGTATCTCCGAAAAAAACTCTTGAAAAAGATGATTCGGTGGATGAGGTGGAGCCAGCTGAAGAAAATGCGGAAAAAGGCGCATTATTAAAGAGTATCACTTCTATTTTCAGCTCACCTTCAAGCGAAACGGAAGATATAGAGGTAGACGACGATTCCGGCAACAAAAAGAAGAATAAGAAGAAAAAAGGTCTTTTTGCGGCTTTCAGCAAAGATAAGGCATCGTCAAAGATTTTACCGGCAGAAATGAGATTATCATTTCAACCGGGAAGAGCCGAAATATCCGGACAAACTTTGAGATGGATACAAGCTTTCGCAAACAAAGCAACAGAAGATGATAATATAATATTAGAGATAAGAATTGATAAAAACAGTTCTTATGCTTTGCAACAACGTCGATTAGATTTGTTGCACACAATACTTAACAGTAAAGGAATAGGTGAAGGAAAGGTAAATACCGTATTTACCTCTCGTGAGCCAAACTCTTTTATTATCAGGACGTTACGATTAAACCATAACACCCAAAGCAAACAGACAACCAAAAATCGACAAAAGAAATCAAATTATCAAACTTGGTAAATTTTATTAAGTTTGTTGATTATTTGTTAATAGTTTGTATGATAATAAAAGAAAAATATAAATGGAAACAACTTAGGAAACACAAAAATGAACTACAAAATTCTTTTATCAGCCGTTTTATTTGGTGTTCTGTCTATATCTGGATGTACAAGTAACAATGTTTACTATGAAGATGTATATGATTATTCAGAACAACCGCAACCGGTTACAGAAATAAGAAAATCTTGCCCTTCAGCGCAATATCCGGGAGCTTATGATCCGAAATGTGTAGCAGAAGATGAATATGTTAACTATACAAAAGTAGCGGCAGATTATCGTGCTTATGGTGAACGCACACCTCGCGATCATATGATTGTTGAAAATGGTGCCGGTAGCAATATGTCTGCAACAATTCCCCCTTCTATTGAAGGCGAAGTTGTTGAATATGAGGCAGAAATTTCTGACGGAAATTATAGCGAAGCAGAACAACTAAAGGAAGAAACAGCTGCTTCTGATGAAGGCTTCGCAACAGAGGATCCTGTTGAAGATTGGCTTGCTGAAGAGGGCAAAAGTCTTAAAGGAATTTTGACAGAATGGTGTGATCGTTCCGGCTGGAGATTGGTATGGAATACAAATCGTAACTATACTTTAACAGCAGGAGCAATGTTCCGTGGGCGTTTTGCTGATGTAAGCTCAGCATTAATTAGAGCATTTGCAAGAGCAAGACCGGCTCCTATAGCCACTTTCTATAAAGGAAATCGTGTCTTGGTAATCGAGACTATGGAGGATGAAAATGCTTATGAATAAATGGATTAAATACGGATTAAGTTTCGGTATTGTTGCAATTATCGGAGCTTGCAGCATTTCAACAAGTATGGATGCTACTTTGGAAAGAGAAGTAGAAGCCACAACCGAATTAAAAGAAAAGGCAAAAGCACCTACAGAAATCGCACCTAACGATGTAGTTCGCGTTAAGGATGAAATTTGGTTGGGAGATAAGAGTGTTGTCGAGTACGACGGAGCTCCTTTGCCGGCTAATTTTGAAACAAAAGAAGGCGTTACCTTAATCAGTAATCGTCCGATTACTTTGTTTGAAATAGGAGATATGATCAGCAAAATTACTTCTTTGAGTGTTCGCTATGCTCCAAGTATGGAAGAAGACATCAAAAAAGCAGCGGAAGAAAACGAACCTACACCGGATAGTATGAACGCTCACTGGGCTGCTCCGGGAAAAATGTTGGTTTCTTATCGTGGACCTTTAAGCGGTTTGTTGGATGAAGTGTCTTCTCGTTTCGGTATTTGGTGGAGATATGAAAAGAATGAAATTCAATTCTATAAGTATATTACTAAAACTTTCGTATTGTACAGCTTGCCGACGCAACAAACCCTATCTAACAATATTGGCGGTTCATCTACAGATTCCGGTGGTGGCGGTTCTTCATCATTATCACTTGCTTCCAGTGCCAATATGGAATTGTGGAAAAACGTAGAGGACTCTATTAAGTCAATGGTTGCTGATGATGCAAAATTGTCTATTGACTCAGGGAATGGTGTTATTTCTTTGACAGCAACACCGACAGACATCAAAAAAGTAGCAAAATACATAAATGAACAAAATGCTCGTTTGTCTCGTCAGGTTGCTATCAGCGTAAAAGTATTACAAGTTAATATTAATGATTCGGATACATTCGGTTTAGACTTGTCTGCAGCATGGAATAATGCAGAAAAAGAAAGCTTTAGTCTTTTAAGTGCAGCAAATGGTATCGGTGATGATGTTGTTCAAAATTTAGGAATGACAATTATGCCCGGCGATTGGAAAGTTGAAGCCGGAATTCAGGCATTATCAAAGAAAAATACCGTAAATTTGGTAACCAGTGGTACTGTTACAACAATGAATAACAAGCCTGCTCCGATTCAAGTAGTTAAGAAACAAAACTATATTTCTGAAATTACTAAAACAAATAGTGGTGGTAGCGATAGCGACAGCTATGATCTTTCTACCGAAACAGAGGAAATTGAAACAGGTTTTACCATGAGTGTGTTACCAAGAGTTTTAGAGCACGGTCGTTTAATGGTAATGTTTAACTTGACTTTGTCCGATTTGTTAGAGTTACAAAAAGTTGATATAGGTACAGAATCAAGTGGTGAATACATCCAAAACCCGATTATAGAATCTCGCGGTTTCTCTCAAGAAGTCGTTATGAAATCAGGAGAATCGTTAGTTCTTACCGGTTATGAGAGAACAGAAAACGAGGCTATCAAGACGGGTGTAGGCTCAGCAGAGAACTCCTTGTTGGGCGGATCTGCAATCGCAAACAAGCTTAGAAGTATTTTAGTTATCATCTTAACACCGGTAGTTTTGGAATCTCCATTGAATCCGGAGACTCGTGTACATAACTAAGATTATTGGGGAAAACAATGGTAGAAGACGTAAATACATCAAATGGCGTGATTGACACCAATAGAACTTGGGGTTCAAGTATCTATGTGGATGGTATTGAATATGCTACCAGCCTATTCTGGCAATCATTACAAAATCAGGAAAATCCTCAACCTGAAGTTATCGAATCGTCACAAGGTGTTTTGGAAGGGGCAGATTTATTCTGCATTAAAAAAGGTAAGACACCTCAGTTCGGCATTTGTGTATCTTCGGACGGATATAAGCAAAGCGAATATGTAGGAGCGGTTACCATCGCAACAGCACTAGCTGACCAGCCTTCATTTGTAGCCGTTTTTAAGGTTAATAACGGATGGTGGTATGTCTGCGTACGTGATGACGTGATTTTGGCTAATGGTGACATGCTGTATCTTTCGGAAGAAGATGCTAAAAAGCAATTTATGAGCATGTTAATGGTTCCGGATTGGCGTCTAAAAATCGCCCCTCCGGAATGGGGGATTGATGACACTCTGTATCCTGACATTGCTGATCTTATGCAAAGAGGTAACAGAGTTAAGCTACAAAAGATTAACACCAAAGGTAAGACTTTTTATATGATTGCCGGCGCAGTCGCTTTTGTTGCCTTATTTGTCGTCTACAAAATATTCATGATGCTTTTTGATTCGCCTCCGGCTCCGGTTGTGGTACCAATTCAGCCAAAGATGATTAAACAACAAGAAATTCCGCCGGAACCTAAGCCGTGGGAGAACTTGCCTGTTCAGTCAGTATTTATGCAACGTTGTTATGCTAATACAATGGACTTGATGAGAATTATGCCTCCGGGATGGAAAATCGGTGGTATTGACTGTAACCTTGGAGGAACATCAACATCTTGGAATAGAGAATTTGGTCGAATTTCGATTGTTGATCAGGCTTTGACTGCTTCAGGAATCGACTTTTCAGCAAGATCGATTTCCGGCGATGGCAATATGGCTATGGCAGCGATGTCTTTAGGTGCTATTGATACTGAAGCATCAGAACCGACTAAAAATATGGTTGATTTGAAAAACAATTTAAATGACTTTTTCCAATCAATCGGTCAGACTGTAAGTTTAACTGATTACACATATACTTCACCGCAACAGAATGTATACAGATCTGTGAAGTTCAAATTCTCATCGGGATATAATCCGAGAATTTGGAGCGGTTTATTAACAAAATTCTCAGGACTTGAGATGAATTCAATAAAATATAACCCGGAAACAGGGGTTTGGGATTATGAAGGAGCTATCTATGCATTATAGTTTTAGAAATACATTATGTAGTTTAGCGGTTTTGGTTGCGGCAGGTTTGTTGGCAGAAACAGCTAATGCTCAAGGAACGGTTACTTTGTTGGCCGATGAAGAAGACGAAATCTCTTTGGCTCCGGATGCAGGTATTCCTGTTTCTGCAGACATTTCATTAGATGTTTCGATTCCGAATAATAGCGGATTGATTACACCAACAGAACCAACAACAGCAAGCGCACCATCAGATGTGATTCCGATGGAAGTAGAAAATAACGGCGGTGAAATATCTATGAGTTTCGATGATTCGGGAAACAGTCTTGATATGCAGATAGAATCTACTCCGGCAGAAATTCCGGTTGCTCAACAACCTGCACCTCTTCCTAGCGGTGGCGCTTTATTGGGTGTTGCAGTGCCATCAGGTGTATCAGATCCTAACGTTGCTTCTGTTGTAAACAATGAGTTGTTTACCAGAATGTCTGATTTGGAAAAACAAACCACGCTGCTCAATCTTGAGTTGAAAAAAGAGCGTGTAGCCAATGAAATTGCAGCGGTTAAGGCTCAAAGACAAAAAGCTCAAGAAGAAGAAGATGCTAAAAAAGAGCAGAGAGAACGTGAGCGCATTGAGTGGCAGAATGAACAGGATCGTTTGATGGTAGAAGAACAAAGAAAGCTTAAAGAAGTTGAAATAGCAATGGAAAAACTTCGCCAAGAAAAGATTGTGAAAGCTTATAAAGAAACAATGTTGGCTTCTACTCAAAAATGGATTAAGAAAAATTCTGAAATCTATGCTGAAATGGCAAAGAAAGATAAAGAAATAAAAGACTTGATTGCCGATCAGAAAAATAAGTTGTCTGTGATTCAACAAAAAGCTGAAGAAACCAAAACAAAGGCGGAAGCAGCAAGAATTAACCATGACAAAAAGGTTGCCAATCTTGAAAGCCAAATTTCTATTTTGAAAACCAGACTTGAAGCTGAAATTGAAAAAGCCAAAAAAGCGAAAATCAGCAGAACTTCAAAGAAAAATCCTTTTGCCGGCGGTGGAGCTACATCTGGTGCCGTCGCTCCGGAAAAAGTAAAATTGAGCAGAGAATATGCAATTATGGAAATCAGCGGACAAGGTGAAGACTTGACAGCGAAACTCATCAACGAAGATGGTGATGTATTTATGGCTAAAGTCGGTACAACCTTGCGTAACGGTTACACCATTGATGAAATTACTCAAACCTTCTTGGGTGCGGTAAAAGATAATGATAAAGATTATCTGTACTTTTCGGCAGGCGGTGTGTTAGATCGTGAACCTTTGCCACCGGCTGTTACTATTAAGGAAACAGGTGACAGTCAAAAGAGTGGGGGAGCTCCGAAACGTAGCAGTTCTTCTCGCAATAGTGGACCTGCAAAGACTTCAGGTATTCCGAGTTTAGGTAGAGGTATGATTATTAAATAGTAAGTCATAAAAATGGCAGAAGAAGAGAAAAAAGAAGAGGCTTCGGCAAAGCCCGAAGAAAAGAAAAGAGATTCGAAAGCTTTTATCGAAGCCTTATTCGCAAACGGAAATTATTTATGCACCTTGCCGGGAGCTAAGCTTCCGGATGGTAGCACTTTAAATGTAAACGATGAAACACGTCGTCGTTTAGCATTATTTTCGGACGGACAATTTTTAGTTTCTGCGGAACATAAGTTTGATGGTCCGGTTCTGAACTTCCAGACTATTGCTATGAAAAAAGGGTTGCAGATGCAGCCTGTGCAATATGTTTCCCAAAACGAACTTAATACAATTTATGCTATGGCAGAACGTAACAAAACGATATCAGGCGATGATGTCGATTTGGAACGTTTGCAAATGCAACAAGACTTTGTGAATATTGTCAAACGCGCATCTTCAATGAAAGTGTCCGATATTCACGTTATTGTGACCGACAACTGTTCTGAGGTTGTGTTCCGCACCAACGGTGTTATGGTAAAAGAAATGGAATACAGCAAAGACTGGGGAGAGTTGTTCGTTCGTGCAGCTTTTGCTTCTTCCGATATTTCCGACTCAAACTATGCTCAAAACGAATTCCAAGGTGCACAAAAATTGGGCTCTACCCCGTTGCGTGGTTCTAAAGGTAAATTGATGTTGCCGCACAACGTTTTGGCGATTCGTTTACAATTTAACCCGATTGCGTTCGGTTCACAATATTTGGTTATGCGTGTTTTGTATGCCGATGACAACCCGGACGGTAGTGACGACTTGTCTGCTTTGGGTTGTGGCGATTATGAACAAGACTTGTTCTTCCGTTTGCGTTCTGCCCCGGTGGGATTGAACGTAGTGGCAGGACCAACCGGTTCGGGAAAATCGACGTTATTGCAACGTAATATGATTAAGCTGATTAAAGAAAAGCATAACGAAGTAAATCTTTTGACCGTGGAAGACCCTCCGGAGTATCCGATTCCGGGAGCAAGACAAATGCCGGTGACTAACGCGAATACGGAAGAAGAAAAAGCTCAACAATTCGGTTTGGCTTTGAATGCTGCCTTGCGTTCCGACCCGGACGTATTGATGGTGGGTGAAACTCGTTCTTTGTCTGCGGCAAACCTGGTGTTCAAAGGAGCTTTGTCGGGACACTTGGTGTGGACTACCTTGCACGCGAACTCAGCTCCGGCGATTGTTACTCGTTTGCGCGATATGGGTGTGCAATACTATATGTTAGGCGACCCGGAATTGTTAAAAGGCTTGGTGTCTCAACGTTTGTTCCAAAGATTATGTCCTTATTGCAGAACTCCGGCTAAGGATTGTTTAGAAGAGCCTTCGGTAAAAAGATTGCGAATCGCATTGGGCGATTTTGGTCTGGAGAATGCCTTCTTAAGAGGACCAGGATGTAAATTCTGTGGTGGCCGTGGTATTAAAGGACGTTTAGGTATTCAAGAAATGATTTTGCCTGATGCAACTTTCTTACAACTGATGATTAACGGTGAAACCCGTAAAGCCATTGACTATTGGACCAGTGATTTGAACGGTCGTCCGATGAAAGACGTTGCATTGGAAAGAATGTTAAAAGGTTTGATTGGTATTGATGAAGTAGAACGTTGGTGCGGATTGTTAGACCAACGTCCGGTATATTAATAAAAGGCGGAGATTAAGATGGACGAAAACAAAAAAAGAGAATCGGCACAAAATCTTGCTCGAGCTATGCAAAAACTTGGCACGATAGAAGTTTATTATGCAAAAATGATTTGTAATCTTTCGGGCGGTGTACGCTTGAAGTTATATCGTAAAATTGCATCATTGATGTCAAACCGATTTTCTTTAATGAATGCTTTGGATATGTTGCATGCAACCATTACCAATGACGGAAAGAACCCGAGCGAACCTATGGCTATTGCGATTGCCTCCTGGGCAAATGCCTTGCAAAACGGTCAACCTTTCTCCGAAGCATTGCGCGGATGGGCTCCTGACCGTGAAAGATTGATGCTTTCCGTGGGTGACGTTTCTGACTTGGAAAGTGCGATTCGTAACCTTATTCGTGTGACTGAAGGTACGACTAAAATGATTCGCCCGATTAAGAGTGCTGTAAGCTACCCTACTTTTTTGTTAATGATGGTTACCCTCATTATTTATGGTATCGGAGCTTACATGGTGCCACCAATGTTAGAAGCAGCTCCCAATGCTCAATGGACCGGCTTGGCTAAGAGTTTAGCAGACTTATCTGCGTGGATTATTGTTTATTGGCCAATTGCATTTTCTATTGTGCCTGTATGCGGTATAATAATTTACAGTACCATCGGTATTTGGACCGGAAGTATTCGTGCTGTTGTTGATAACTGCCCGCCCTGGTCTTTATATAAAGTATTCGTAGGTATTACATGGTTGTTGGCTTTATCAGCTTTGGTAAAAGGCGGAACTCCAGTTTCTAATGCCTTGCGAGCTTTAAGAAAAGACTCTACTCGCTATTTGAAAGAAAGAATCGATAAAACTTTGGTGTTCATCAACAATGGTGATAACTTGGGACAAGCCTTGTCTAAAACAGGATTGAACTTCCCTGACCCTGAAATTATCGGTGACTTGAAGATTTATTCCGAAATGGACAACTTTGAAGAAGCTCTTGAAAAAATGGCTCACGACTGGTTGGATGAATCTGCATTTCTTATTGAACAAAAAGCTGCCGTATTGAACATGGTCGCTTTGCTCGCGGTATCCGGTATTATTGCATGGTCAGTTATGGGTACATTCGTGATGCAAGACCAAATTACTACAGCAATGGGTATGTAAAAAATGGCAAGTTTGCTGAAAAAAGTCATTAATACAAAAACAGTTACCATAATCATCAGCCTTTTGCTGATGGTTATGGTTTGCTTATGGTGGTATAGTCGCCCGAGCAGGGCAACGATTGCTGCCGCGGAAGTGGCAACAATAGCTAAAGACATACAAAAACTGTATGCTCAAAAAGCAAGTTATTGGATGCTGAACACCGAAAGCCTAAAAAGTAACGATATTTTAACAGAATATCGCTATAAAAATAAACAGCTTATAAATGCTTTGGGCAAACCAATTCTTATCGGAAAAGGTGAAAACGGCGATATCGTTATGCCCGGAGAAAAGAGCTTTGATGTTGTTTATACCGATTTGTCAATGGTTGAATGTGTCAATGTTGCATCTTATCAGTTTAAACAGCAAGAAACCTTAGGTCTTTTGCAAATCACTATTGTCGGACCGGAAAAAAGTCGGACTTTTGAGTGGAGTGCAACGGACTACGCCTTGCCGATAAGTCGGCCCGAGGCAAAAATTTTTTGCGGAAATGCCTCAAAAGTTATATGGACTTTTGAATAGTATGTACACAAAAAAGCTTATATACGTAAATACACTTGACAAGTTTACAAAAATGTAACAAACTGACAAGTGGAATGTGATATTTTATTGAGGAGAATATTATGAATAAATTTAGATCTGAACAGTCTGGTCGTTCAATGGTTGAAATGCTCGGTGTGTTAGCTATTATCGGCGTTTTGTCAGTGGGTGGTATCGCAGGCTATTCAAAAGCTATGGCTAAGTTCAAACTTTCTAAAGCTATGGACCAAGTTTCAAACGTTGTTACTAACATTCGTACTTTGTACTCAGGTCAACCTAATTACTCCGGTTTGACAACAACTGTTGCTATTCAAATGGGTGCTATCGGTGCAGAAATGTTGAATGGCGTTAGCCCAACAACAGCTACTACTGCGTATAACGCATTTAATGGTGCTATTACTGTTGCTTCTTCTAACTCTAATAGAACATTTACCGTTACTTTTGAAGGTTTAGGTAAAGAAGCATGCGTTTCTTTGATGACATCTGACTGGGGTTCTGGTTCTGGTTCTGGTTTAGTTTCTATCGGTAAAAAAGGTACTGCTTTAGGAACAACCGCATCTGGTACATTGCCTGTAGGTTTGGCTACTGCTGCTACTAACTGTAATACAGCTGGTGACACAAACTCTGTTGAATGGATTTACTACTAATTACGGCGGTTTGAAACCGAAAAAATTTGAGAGGGAGTTTCACTCCCTCTTTTTTATTCTATTTTTCAATATAATTTTTGACTTTTTGTATAATTAGTATAGCATTGTTATTATCTGTTTGTATCTTATGAGGTGGATAATGAAAAATATTTTATTATACTTATTTTGTGGGGCTATTTTAATTTCTGTCGCACAAAGTGCTAATGCAAAAGTTTGTTTTGCAACGGATCCAGACTGCAAAGCTGGCGACGAAATATATGAAAATTTTCCTGATTCAAATTTGAATGATCAAATTTGCCAAAGTAAAGGTTATGAAAAAGATATTGAATGCGAAAAAGACTGGTTTAGATATCCTTGCCCAAACAAAAGATCGTATATAAAATGCTGTCCACCGAAATATCGATACGATAGTTGTATATTTCCTCTGGAAGTTGATGGAAATTGCGGAAGTAAATTTAGCTGTAAATGTCCTGAAGACTATGTTATATCATCGGAATTTGCAACAAAAAATAATTGTGAACCGGGAGGTGGTTATTGTGTATTAAATGATGGTACGAACGATATTGTTAAATACAAAACTTGTTCATGTAATAAAACAATATATACAGATTCTGACAGATGCAAAAATAATCAGAAAGAATTTGCATCTTGTACAGATGATAAAGGAGAAACATTTAAAAAATGTTTCTGCGACAGAAATCAATACCCATACGCAGAATGTTTATATGGTAAAGTATCAGGATCGACAACTTGTATAGACAGCAATTCTAATCGAGAATATTATCAATTCTGCCGCTCTCCTGAAGAAGCTTGTAAGGATGACGGATATAAGTTTAGCGATTGTTCTGAACAAAAAAATTGTAAGACAGAACATAAAGTTACTTACATAAATGAAAAAGGAGAAACCATAACCGATTATCTGGTATCAAAAAATTGTATAACCGGAGAACAATGTATGTACCCGACTAATCCAAGTTTACACAAATGTTCTTTTGATAAGATTTCTTGGTGTAACTCCAGAGGATACAATCAGTCGACAGGCTCAAAATTATCTGACGGAGACAATTGTAATACTCCCGACGGTATAGCCGGCAATGTCGAACTTTGCCCAGCTAACGACAGTAGCGGATTAAGCTATTATAAATGTAAAATAAAGTGCGACCAGAGAATGAAACAAGATATTGGCAGAAGTTTGCAACCAGACATTCGTTTCTCTTCTGCGGTTGATTCCCGAGGAGAATCTTGGAATAATGCTTATTGGATAAAGTTGGAACAACCTAAGAATGGATTTAAGGCCGGATATCACTTGTTTTTGCGCGGAGACTTTAAAATGCCGGATGCGGGCATAGCTTATGACAACGAACCTCAGGGCAATCATGTTATATATGCGAATCAAAAAAAGGGTAACAATATGTACATGTCAATAAATGGTATTGGTGCTCTTTATAAACTAGACCCACAAACATACAGTGATTGTAAAACCGAATACGAAGATACGAAACACAATCCTACACTGACAATTCCTTTGAGTTACGGTAATGGTGATGACGGGCTTATATTAAGCAGAGATTTCAATAACATTAATTTATACTTTTCAAGAAAAAATGATAAAGGCGAATATAAAGGCTGGGGAGGAAAAACATTTATGCTCAAACGCAATAGTATTGCCAATACCCAAAACCTAAAAGCCGTTACATATGTATGGAACAATATAGGTATATCTCAAGATAAATATACAGACACACCTGAGTGTCATAAAAACGATGATTATGAAACCAAAGTATCAAAAAGTAGAACTCTCGTTGATATTTACGATGGAGTAAAACTTAAATTTACCGGAAATATAGATATAAACACACCTACTGGCAAAAAAGATGGTTGCTTATACGAAATTCAAGCGGATACAGATTATCGTAAGACGGGACCTCAAGATCTAGGTTTATTTACTTTTAGAGGTGTAAAGAGTGGTTATAAAATTATTGAATTTAATAATGCCAAAATGAAAAGCCACATCGCTTATGCTGTTTATCCGGATATAGAAGCGTATTACAGCAACGGAACTGTTTTGAACATTATCAACGAATCCGTTGTATATACCAATGCAGTATTCTCTGCCGTACAAGTAAATATCGATAATTCACACTTAACAACGGGTATTTTAAATTCTATCGGCAAAGAGTGCCTAAAGGCAGAGAAATTATCCTTTCTTGCAGACAATGATGAAATACGTAGAGGAAATCATAACTCTTGCGGATGTAGGGGAGTTGCTGCAAGAAACAACAGCACTATCAATGTAAGAAGCGAAGTTGTTACAGTCAACCAAAATTCGAAGATGTATTTGGATAACAGTCATTTATCTTCGTGGTATCCGGTTCGATTGAATAGTAACACTTCGGTTGTTTGCCTATCCGGTACAGGTAGCCTGACCACATACGAACAATCAAATGGTTCTGGAGGATACAAAACAACATATAAAACGGATTCAGAAACAACAAAATCAGGTAATACGTACGAAGATACCTACACAGACTTTGCTGTTGCTATGGAGAAATATAAAATAGGTTATGCAACAAATGTCGACACAAGCAAACGCTATATATATTCTGAAGGAAGTAAATCTTGCCTTCCTAATAGACTAAATGGAGGTAATAGCAAAGACTGGAAAAGTGCATGTAAAGGGAAAACGGCATCGGAGGATAAAATTGATCCAAAAACAAAAAATCTAATGTTTGATTATATTAGTTATCTTTCTCCAAGAAATTTTAGTGTCAGAGTATCTAAGAATGGCAACAAAAACGTTACAATAAACGGATGGTACCCTAAAAAGAAAGGAAAATCAGATGTTTTACGTTGCGATATGGACGCTAAAATTCCAAACTACGAAATAGCAAAACTTGAAATGTGTGGTAACAGTTCCTCTGTATACGATGATATAGCATATACAGATGATGGTTTTGATACACATGCGGAAGATGGAAGTGCGTATGGCAAGTGTGTTAACAGAAGATTTTTATGCTCAGGATGTTCTACTTGCCAAGATGGATTAACTTTTGTCGATTGGAGCGATGAAACAGGAGGATTTTAAAAGAAATAAAATTTAGTTATTTAAATAAATCAGATAAAAAAATTAAAGCCTCTCGATTGAGAGGCTTTGTTGTACAGTAAAAATGCTTTTAGTTTGATTTTTCTTTGTTTGCCATGGCTTGTTTACGTGCCATATATAATGCTCCGAAATCAATCGGATTGAGCATAAACGGAGGCAAACCGCCTTCGGTTAAACAGTGTGTAATTACATTGCGAGCAAACGGGAAAATAAGTCTTGGAAGCTCAACCATCAAAATTGGTTCCATATGTTCTTCCGGAACTTTAACTTCGGCAAGAGCCATATAAGACAATTCTAATATAAACAATGTCTTGTCTTCAACTTTTCCGGTTATGGAAATATCTAATTGCGATGTAAACATTCCGTTGCCTTTAGGCTCTGATTTTACATCTACATGAACATCCATTTTAGGGGCTGATTTAATTTCGCTGAAAATTTCCGGTGCATGCGGAATTTCTAAAGACAAATCTTTTATAAATTGTCCATGAATTGTTAATGCTGCACTTTGAGACTGTTCGTCCATTTATGTTCTCCTTAAATATTTTTAATTCTAATATAAACTATAATAAATATTTTTACAGGTCAAATAATTAGGTTGATAATATCAACATTTTGGCTATATTAATGTTAATATATTTATAAAAGATAGAGGGAAAAATGGCTTTTGATATTTTGATTTTAATTCTTGTCGTGGTTGTGATTTTTCAAAAACTACGAGGTCTACTAGGAACCAGACCCGAAAAATCGGCAACTCCAATCAGTCAGGAAAGTGCTGCTAAAATTTTTGATATTCTGATGAAAGAAACCATGAAAAAACCGGTAGTGGTTGACGGTGGAGAATTAAAACCAGAAGTGAAGGAAATAAACGAAACAGAAGCTGTTTTACAACAAATTCCCAACTTCAATCGCACAACCTTTTTAAGCGGAGCTCAGAGAGCTTTTGAAATGATTGTTACTTCTTTTGCCAAAGGTGAAATTGATATATTGAAAGCATTAATCGGAAAAACTTTGTTCAAGAAATTTGAAGATATTATCAACCAACGCAATGAAGAAGGTATTACTGCGGAAACAGATTTCATCGGTTTTAATTCTGTTGAAATTGTCAGCGCAAAAATTGATAAAAACAATAAGGCTAAAATTGCGGTCAGATTTGTCAGTGAACAAGCAAATGTTTTGCGTAATGCTGAAGGAAATATCATTGAAGGCGATGAAAACTTTATTCAGACAATTACCGATATTTGGACCTTTGAACGCAATATAAATTCAACAACACCAAATTGGACGTTGGTATCTACAAAAAAATGAAAAAAATTCTGATTTTACTGTTGGTAATTTTTCTTTCCGCCTGCCCTCAAAAACAAGAGGAAAAGCAGGAAGAAGCCATTGTTTCAAAGGTTGAATTATTGCCTACTCCTTTTAGCCAAATTGAAGGATGGAATGAAGATGATTTTGCGGAATTTATTCCTGTTTTTGCAAATAACTGTAAAAGAATCCTAAAATTGAAAAGTGAGTGGCTCGGTAACAGTGAGATAAAAATAAAAACCGAATCGTATAAACAAATATGCAAAGAATTTGAAAAACAAAATCTGCAGACCAATGATGCTTTCAAAACTTTTATCGAAAATAATTTTGAGCCGTATTTGGTGACCGATAGCGGAAATCCGGAAGGTAAATTTACTTCTTATTACGAATCGAGAATAAATGCCTCTTTTCAAAAAAATGAGACCTACAAATACCCCGTTTACGGAAAACCGGAAGATTTGATTGAAATCAATTTACAAGATTTTGACGAATCATTACCGAATAAAAAGTTTTTCGGTATGGTGTCTGATCAAAAAATGGTGCCTTATCATGACAGAAAAACGATTGAAACACAAAATATCGGCGCCCCTGTTTTGATGTGGGCAGACAGTTTGGTTGATATTCATATTATGCAAATTCAAGGCTCGGCTGTTGCTTATATGGACAACGGAGAAAAAGTTCGTGTCGGATATGCGGCAAATAATGGCCTTCCGTTTAAGGGAATCGGCAGAATTTTGTTGGATAATAAAGTATTGCCCCCCGAAAAAATCAATATGATTGAGATAAAAAAATGGCTTAACGAAAACCCGGAAGAAGCCGAAAAATTCATGCAAATGAATCGTCGTTATATTTTCCATAAAATAATTAATGAATCCGGTCCTTTAGGTGCCTTTGGAGTGCCGTTGCAGGCCGGAAGGTGTTTAGCCGTTGATAAAAGCATTGTACCCCTGGGAAGCCTTTTATGGGTTGCTACAAATGATGCCGAAAAAAATCAAATTAACAAACTGGTTGCCGCTCAAGATGTCGGAAGTGCAATAAAGGGTATTGTTCGTGGCGATTATTTTTGGGGAAGCGGTGATGACGATATTTTGGCAAAAGCCGGCAGTATGAATTCAAAGGGAATCTATTATATCTTTCTGCCTAAAGGAAACTCCGATGAACAATGAAGACGAATCTTGGTGGGAAGAGGCCATAAAAGATATTGTTCCATTAAAAAAGACCGACCGAGAAACCTCTAAACCAAAAAAAGAATTAAAAGTTACACCAAAAATTACCGCTAACACAGTATATAGCGGAAGTAAACTTGATGACTTACAATTTGGAAATACCGATAATATTGATGCTAATACAGCAAAAAAATTCCGTAAAGGAGAATTTAGAATCGAGGCAGAATTAGACTTGCACGGTTGCACAGAAAACAATGCTTTTGACAAGGTAATAAATTTTGTAAAAAACTCTTATCTGAAGCAATACAGATGTATTGCAATCATTACCGGCAAAGGACTGCATGTTTCGGAAGAATCGGATATTTTCAGCACAAGAGGTGTTTTGAAAGACAGAGTACCTCAATGGTTAAATCTACCTGAGGTTCGTCCGCTCATTCTATCTATTACTCACCCTGCCCCGAAAGACGGAGGAAGCGGCGTAATTCAAATTTTATTAAGACGACACAGAAATTAGGAAAACTTTTCTAATAATGCCTGATAAGCAATGGTCAATTGCTTAAATTTTTCTTCAGCCTCTTTGTCACCACGATGCAAGTCCGGATGATATTTTTTTACCAATTTTTTATATTGTTTTTTCAGCAACTGAATCGAAACTTCTTGTCCCTCAAGCTCCATTATTTCGAGGAATTTCATCTCTTTTTCGTTATAATAAACCTCGTTTCGGGAAGAAAAGTTTTTAGCATATTTTCCGAAAAATTCGAAATCATCTTTAATTTTATAGCCGAACTGATAGTTCACTTTTGAACGATAGCCCTTAAAGTGCATGTGAGGTTTTTCCGATTTTTCTTCTTCCTCAAATTCTCCGTCATAATAATTCCACTTTGAATTATATGCCTGAACGTGCTCCAAACAGAACCAATAATATTCTTTTAAAGATCTGTCTTTAGGCGCACGAAACTCTCCGGCTTTTTCACACCCGGGAAAATCACATTTACATTCTTTTCCCTCTCGTTGAGGAGAAAAGTATTTTTTACTTCTTACAACTTTTGACATTTTATGTTCATTTTTTCTTTTTTTAGTTGTATTTAACCATTCTTTTAAATATAATCCTATCCTAAAGTTAAGGCAATAACATTATACATAAGGATTGGTATAAATATGACAAAATTGGTAAATAAAATAGTCTTTATCAACAATCGTCGTACAAGTATGAGACTTTGTTTAACAGAATGGAGACTCCTTGATTCTATTTGTAAAAATGAAAATGTTTCTCGTAATGATTTTTTAGAATTAATAGAAAACAATAATGCTTGCGGTCTTGGCTTAACTTATTACACAAGACTTTTCATTATGTTGTACTTCTATAACAAAACTTCTTTCGGCAATATAAAAACCAGAAGACATGGTATCGGCACACAGTCTTATGTTAATGAGATTATCTCTATAATCAAAAATAAATAATTGCAAAAAACTCTTAACCTTTTATACTGAATGCAATTTGTTAGGAGTTGTTGTTGTGCCTGAATTACCCGAAGTTGAAACAGTTAAAAACGGTATCGCCCGATTTATCGGAAACAGTCGTATTTTATCCATAAAAATAACGAATCGAAAATTTAGAATAGCAATCCCCGAAGACACGGAAAAAAACATTATAGGAGCAAAAATAGAAAGCTATCAACGAATCGGAAAATACGTTGTCATCGGTCTTGATAATAATTTTTGCATTGTCTGGCACTTAGGAATGAGCGGAAAAATAAAAACGCTGAAGGAACAACCTACACAACCGGAAAAACACGACCATATAATTATCGAAACCGAAAACGGATGGCTGATATATAATGACCCGAGAAGGTTTGGTCTGTTCACAACGATAAACAAAAACAGTCTGAACAAATCCGAATTATTCAAAAATACCGGCATTGATCCTTTTGATAAAAACCTTACGGCAGATTTTCTTTTTGAAAAAATAAAAAACAAAAAAACTCCGATAAAAATTACTCTTCTTGACCAGTCGATAATTTGCGGAATCGGAAATATTTATGCCTCGGAAATTTTATACGAATCGAAAATATCACCCTTTAGAGAATCGAACAAAATAAGCAAAAAAGAATGCGCCGTTATCATCAAAAACACCAGAGCAGTTTTGCAAAAAGCCATTGACAACGGCGGATCAACGTTGCGTGATTATCAAAAACCCGACGGTAGTTTAGGTTATTTTCAAAATATGCATTGCGTTTATAACAAAACAGGGCAAAAATGTCCTAACTGTACATGTAATACGGAACAAACCGGAGGAATAAAAAAAGCAGTTCAAGCCGGACGTTCAACTTTTTATTGTGAAACATTACAAAAGTGAGATTGAAATGAAAATATTATCAATATTATGCTTATCGTTTATATTGTTATCAACATCGACTCGAGCTGCCGAATTTATTGACGGTTTGGACGACATTCCGCTTATGCCGCAGACTACTCAGCTGCACAGCAATAACATAACTTTCGGAAATGATGAAAGTCGCTTTAGCGAAGCCTACATAAGCTCCGAAAAAAACAAATTTGAAAATATCTCTGATTTTTATAAAAAAACACTGCCTCAACTAGGGTGGAAATTTGTTAGCAATAAAGAAAATGCTTTACATTTTGAGCGTGATATGGAAGTTTTAGATATAGTATTGGAAAAAAACAAACCGCTTTTGGTGAGAGTTACTCTTAAAAGCAAAGATTAGGAACGTAAAATGACAGATATTAATGTTGAAAAAATCGGTGCCGTCGGCTTAATTACTTTTTCAAGCAAAGATAAATTAAACAGAATCAATGCTGATACTTTAAACAGTTTGGCAAAAGAAATGGCTAAACTAGATATTGATGATGAAGTAAAAGCCATTGTTATAAGAGGAAATGAAAAGACATTTTCTGCAGGTATCAATGCAACTGAATTTGTAAAAAATGCCAATGCCAGTATGTTGGAAGAAATGGGCGATAATTTTGACGTTATAGCTGACGCCAAAAAACCGGTTATTGCGGAAATCAGCGGATATGCCGTAGGAATCGGCTTTGAACTCGCTATGGCTTGTGACATGATTTTTTGTTCAGAGAACACATGGTTTGCAATGCCTGATTTATGCTTGGGAACAGTTCCGGGGTTTGGCGCAACTCAACGTTTAACCAAAGCAGCCGGTAAAGCTAAAGCGATGGAAATGATTTTGACCGGAAGAGCCATGAATGCTGTTGAGGCAGAAAGAATCGGCTTGATAAGTCGTATCATTCCTTTAATGTATTTGCATGATGAAACAATGAAAGTTGCAGAACTCGTTGCTTCAATGCCGAGTTTGGCAACCAATACATCAAAAGAACTTATCAAAACAGCTATCGGAAACACCGATTTGGAAGAAGGTTTGGAAATTGAAAAACAGGTTTATAAAAGCGCTTTAGAATCTGATGAATTTCAAATTAACCTTGAAAATATGCTTAAAAAATAGAAGAATCGTCATATTTACAAAAAATTATGTTGACTTGAGGGCTTCGAAGAGTTTATAAAGCATATCAGAAAAATTTTGTAATAACTTAAATTTATAGGAATATAAAAATGGCCAATCATAAATCGGCAAAGACAAGAATTAAAAGAAATACAAAACGCAGCATCATCAATGGTGCTCGTAAAAGCAGAGTTCGTACTTTCGTTAAAAAAGTAGAAGCTGCTATTGTTGCTAAAGATAAAGCTTTGGCTCAAACAGCTTTTGTTACCGCAGAATCAGAATTGATGAAAGCAGTAAACAAAGGTGTTATGCACCGCAACACTGTTGCAAGAAAAATTTCTCGCTTGTCTGCCAAGATTAAAGCTCTTTAATTTTAAAGAAAATTTACGTTAAAAACCACTCCTGATTTGCAAAAACAGGATAGTGGTTTTTTGCGTTTTTTTGGCTAAAACAAAGGGATTTCACGCGACTCTTTAGAATCTTTATGTCAAGCAATTTAATTGCAATGTTCTTAAATTGTTCTGTTGTTTTTTATTTTTTAACCTTTTATTATCAGACCATCGAATCAATTTCATATTGATTGTTTGTTTTAACCTCAGACTTTATAAGGATATGTAGAATAATGGCTGGTGAAGCAATTCAAAACGACTTTGGTGCCGTTCAAGACGAATGGGGACAAATTTGCTCACAATTAAGACAAGAATTAGGTGAAAAAGCTTTTGACAGTTGGCTGAAACCTCTGAGCATCAGTTCTTTTTCCAGCGGTGTTATGAATATTTGTGTTCCGACACGTTTTATGAGAAATTGGGTTATCACTAATTACTCAGACAGAATCCACAGAATTTGGGAGAAAAAGAACCCTAATATAAAGACTATTAATTTTGTTGTACAAGCAGTAGAAGAAGACAAAAGCAATAATATCCGTAACAGCTCTTGCCGTTCATTGTTCAAACAAATATCTACAAGTCCGGCTCCACAGAATATTTATCAATCCGGCATCCATAATTTGCAACCCGATAACGGTTATGTAAGTTTTGCCGATCCGAGTCAGTCTTTGTCGGTTCCGCTTAACCCGCAATATACTTTTGATACATTCGTAGTGGGAAAAACAAATGAATTTGCTTATGTAGCAGCTCGTGAAATTGCAGAATCGGACAACATTCGTTTCAACCCGTTGTTCTTGTACTCGGGTGTCGGCTTGGGAAAAACACACTTAATGCATGCTATTGCCTGGCATATTAAACAACGCAACCCTGAAAAGAATATTGTTTATTTATCTGCCGAAAAATTTATGTATAAGTTTGTAAAAGCTTTGCGCTACAAAGACACAGCCGCATTTAAAGAACAATTCCGTTCTGTTGACGTTTTGATGGTTGATGATGTTCAATTCATCGGCGGTAAAGAATCGACTCAAGAAGAGTTTTTCTATACATTTAATTCTCTTATTGAAGAAGGAAGACAAATCATCATTTCGGCTGACAAATCTCCGGCAAACTTAGAAGGAATCGAAGATCGTTTACGTTCAAGATTGAGCAGCGGATTGATGGCAGACATTCATCCTACCGATTTTGATTTAAGAATCAGTATCTTACAAGAAAAGGCAAAACAATTAAATTGCGAACTGCCACAAAAAGTAGCTGAATTTTTAGCTCAAAAAATAACCACAAACATTCGTGAATTAGAGGGTGCATTACGCAGAATTATCGCTCATGCTCAGCTGATTCCGGGCAAAGAAATAACCGTAGAAAGCACTCAAGAAGTGTTGAAAGATATGTTGCGTTCTTATGACAAAAGAACAACTATCGATGAAATACAAAAGAAAGTTGCCGAATATTTCAACATTTCAGTAAAAGAAATGCAATCGTCTCGCAGAGCTCGTACCGTTGCAAGACCCCGTCAAATTGCTATGTATTTGGCAAAATTGTTAACTTTGCGCTCTCTACCGGAAATAGGACGCAAGTTCGACAGAGACCATACAACGGTTATGCATGCTGTTCGTAAAGTCGAAGAACTTATTCAAGAAGATCAGAGTGTAGCAGAAAGTGTTGATGCATTGAGACGCTCATTAGAATCATAAAAAAGAAGCCGGAATAATTTCCGGCTTTTTTATTGTGTTAAAAAGCTGTTGAAATGTATATTTTTCATTTTTGCTATAACAATATTATGTTATTATCCAGACAGTATAAACTTTTATTCGGAATAAATGCTATGAAATTTGTTATTGAACGTGCGATTTTATTAAAAACTTTAAGCCATATTCAAAGTATTGTTGAAAAAAGAAACACAATACCGGTGCTTTCAAATGTAAGAATCGAAGCTATGAGCGATGGTATCAGCTTTAAGGCTACTGATATGGATACAGAAATTACCGAAATCGTTGATGCAAAAATCAACGAAACAGGTGCAACCACCGCTCCGGCTCACATGTTGTATGACATAGTTCGCAAACTTTCTGACGGCTCGGATGTAGAATTAACCTATCCTGATGATAAAGGTCAGTTAGCGATTGCTTCAGGTCGTTCAAAATTCGTTTTATCTACTATCGGAGTTGAAGATTTCCCTGTTATTTCAGGAGATAAACTTCCTATCAATTTCGTTATACAAAGAGAAGAACTTAAAGATGTCATCGATCGCACTCAATTTGCCGTTTCTACCGAAGAAACAAGATATTACCTCAATGGTTTGTATATTCATGCAAAAAATGAAGGCTCAACAAAAGTGTTGCGAATCGTAGCAACCGATGGTCACAGATTGGCTTGTGTGGAATCTCCTTTGCCGAACGGTGCAGAAAATTTATCAGGAGTCATTATTCCGAGAAAAACCATTGGCGAAATTCGCAAACTCCTTGATGACACAAAAGCAGAAAGCATCAATATTTCTTTATCAGACAACAAAGTTCGCTTTGCGTTAGATGAAGTTATATTAACTTCTAAACTTATTGACGGAACATATCCTGACTACGAAAGAGTTATTCCGACAGATACAGATAAAGTTCTCGAAGTTCAAGTTAAGGAATTAGCCAATGCCGTTGATCGTGTTTCTGTTGTTGCAGAAAGAACAAGAGCAATAAAAATGGGTATGGAAGACGGAAAAGTTGTTGTAACAACAACCAGTCCGGATCTTGGTTCTGCTTCTGAAGAAATCGATGCCAAATACGACAATGCGCCTTTAGAAATAGGTTACAATTTCCGTTATTTGTTGGATATTTTATCTGAAATCAAAGGCGAATCGGTACAAATCGGATTTTCAAACGAATCGTCTCCGACTGTTATTCACGATACATCAGATACAAGCGCTATCTATGTATTAATGCCGATGAGGGTTTAATTTGGATAGTTTAGCAAAAAACATATTATCGGTTACGGACAAAAAGTCAGGTGTTACACGCCTGACTTTAACTGACTTTAGAAATTATGCTTTTTTGCGCATAAATGCGGGATTACACCCTATAATCATTACCGGTGAAAACGGCAGCGGAAAAACCAACATCCTTGAGGCTGTTTCATTTCTCACTCCGGGTAGAGGTTTGAGAAGCTCAAGACTTGCAGATATAAAACGTTTTACTCCCGCTATAATCGATAGCGAATATTCTCCCTCTAATAACTCTTGGGCAGTAGCAGCAACGGTTTGCAAAAACGGAGAAGACTTTGAAATAGGAACAGCCGTTGAAAACATACAAAAAGAAGATGATGACGAAATAAGCAGCTATAATAAACGAATCGTTAAAATAGACGGACAAAAAAGTTCTTCTCAAGTTGAATTGGGAAAATATTTATCTGCAATATGGCTGACTCCGCAAATGGACAGACTTTTCAGAGGCGGTTCACAACCTCGTCGCAGTTTTTTAGACCGACTTGTTTATGCTTTTGATAACGAACACGCAAAAAGAACCGCAAATTTTGAGCATCTGTATAAACAATGGTATCAACTAATCAAAAACACTAACGGTCGAGCAGATAGAACATGGTTACAAGGAATCGAAGAAAACATGGCAACAACCGGTGTAGCTATTGCCGCAGCCCGCAGAGAACAAATTGCAAGACTGAACAGATTTATAGAAAATGAGCCGGACGATGTTTTCCCTAACGTAACTTTAGAATTAGACGGCACTATTGAAAAAATGTTAGATTCTATGCCGGCGGTTGATGTTGAAGATTATTACATGTCAAAATTAGCTCAAGAACGTAAAAATATCTTATATAACGATAGTGTTGATGGCGTAAACAGAACCGATTTTAAGGTTTTTTATAAGAAAAAGAGAATGCCGGCAGAATTATGCTCAACAGGAGAGCAAAAATCTTTGCTGATAAACATAATTCTGGCTCAAACGAAATGTCAGATATTATATCAGGGTTTTTCGCCGGTATTATTGTTAGATGAAATAGCGGCACATCTTGATGACGGCAAAAGAGAAGCCCTTCTCTGTAAAATAAGAGATTTAGGATTACAAGCGTGGATTACATCAACGAATCCCGAACTATTTGCAACTTTAGAAAGCAACGCAGACTTTTTTGAAGTCAAAAACAATTCGGTAATACAAAAATGAAAAAAATAAAATTTAAAACAAAAGACATTGTTTGGACAATCGTTATCATTTTATGTTCTTTTGTTATATATGATTCGACATTTAATTATGTTCATTGGCAAAAAGCGAATCGAGACAGTGCCGGAATTGCTCCACTGCCAGAAAAACAAAAAGAGGCTGTTGTTCAGGTTTATGCTGCGAGAACTTATAATTGGCGCGGATATTTTGCTGTTCATCCCTGGGTATCGGTAAAAAATAAAAACGAAGATTCTTATACAGTATATCAGGTTATGGGGTGGCAACTTCATAGAACAGGAAGCTCTGTTTATGCTCAAAAAGATATTCCCGACAGATTTTGGTACGGAAGCAAACCGCAGCTGTTGCAAACATTAATCGGAAAAGAAGCCGAAGAAGCAATACCACAAATAGAACAAGCTGTAAAAAATTATCCTTATGCAGACAGATATGAGCTTTGGCCCGGTCCTAACAGTAATACTTTTGCTGCTCATATCATAAGAAATGTTCCTGCTTTAACCATTGAGCTACCTGCAACAGCTATCGGCAAGGATTTTATCGGATATAAAGATTTTGTTGCTCCGACTGCAAGCGGAACCGGAAAACAATTCTCATTACTGGGATTGTTATCTTTGAGCATAGGATTAAAAGAAGGAATCGAAATCGGTTTTTTAGGGTTGTCCTTTGGAATCGATTGGTATCCCCCTGCTCTAAAACTCCCTATTATCGGCCGAATCGGTTTTAAGGATATATAAGATATAAAACAGCATGTAATTGAATTTTTAAATCAATATCTTTATTTGTTTTTTAATAAAAAGAATATAAACTCTTCTCATATGTATTACATCTATGGAGTTTTGTTATGAATAAAAATATGTTATTCGTTCTTTTATCCGGAACGTTTCTTTCTGCACCGGCTCTTGCTGAAGATAGTGTTATAATAACGTCAACAGGAACTTCTTCAATCTATAATTATATTACAAAAACAATCAACGCTGACGGTTCTTTAAATTCTACATATCACAAGTTAGACATAAACAAAGACAAACTGTCTCTTTCACAAAATATCATTTGGAACTTGGGAACTTCTGCTGAAACAGACAAAAATTTTACTATAACATTACCGCAAAATGATAATAAAAATTACTTTTATACATTGAGTATTCCGCAAGATTATGCCACCCCAACAGCTAAAAACACATCTAAAAGCAGTGATGGTTCCAGTTATGAAAACGAAGATGTAATTGGCGGACTTTATATGAATAATTCCGCAGAGACTTCTGTAAATAAGGTATATTTGAAAAACAATTACGTTACTGCATCTCGTGTCCAAAAGGGGAATCCTTCTTACGATTATGAGTTACGAGGAGGCACGATATATAATGTTGGCACATTAAATGGCATAAATGCAGATTTTGATAGCAACTATATGACATTGTCTAATTCATCCTCTGAAAATGGTAGCAGTGCAAGTGTAGATGGAGGAAGCTTTTATAATGCTAATGTAGTAACGGGAACCGGAATAACAGGTAATTTCATTAATAATTATGTTAGCGGTACAGCTTATGCTCCTGAAACATCTTCATCCACCGTAAGAACATTTGCCAGAGGCGGTGCTATCGTAAATAGCGGAACTATTAATAAAATCAATGCAAATTTTATTAATAACTATGCTATGTCAACAGCTACCGGAGCAGGATATAATTACGGTTATACGGAAGGTGGTGCTATCTGGAATGTTTCAGATAAAGAAACGTCTCAAACAAACGGTGCAATAATAGATTTAATTGAGGGCAAATTTATAGGCAATCGCGCAATTGCAAGTTATGGAGCCTATGGCGGAGCTATTGTTAACGGCACCCCAAGTGCAACTTCTCAATACAAAGCGGTTATAAAAAAAATAAATGCAGATTTTTTTAATAATCAGGTAAAAATTGAAAACAAAGCTGGAAAAGAAAACTACACATGGGGCGTGTATGGAGGCGCTATTTATAATTTCCACACCATTGATACTATAGAAGGTAATTTTGTTAATAATTCGGCAATAGGTTTAGACGGATATGCAATCGGCGGAGCTATTAACAATAGTGCGGGAACAATAAATAAAATAAAAGGCAGTTTTTATAACAACTATGTATCAGGAAATTATGGTTCTGAAGGAGGTGCCATTGCTATAGATTATGCCGATAATTTCTCTGTAAATTCTATAGAAGCAGATTTTATAGGTAATTATGTAGTCACTCAAAAAAATGGTGGCTTCGGAGGAGCCATTTACGGAAAAGCAAAAGAAATCAAAGGCTTATTTTCCGGCAACTATGTTTCTCAAAACGGAAGTGTAAGTTTGGCGGAAGGCGGTGCATTATATGGAGGTGGGGAATCCATATACTCAACATTTGTTAATAACTACGCCTCAAGCAATAGCGGTTATTCTCACGGAGGGGCTGTCTATGTAAGATATGATACCGGTTTTAAATCTGGAACGGATAGTTTGTTGTTTGCTGATAATTATACTTATGATATTCACAGAGGAAAAATATATAATGCTCTATTTGTAACAGAAGGGAAATCTGTTACTTTTGATACAAGCGGTGGCGGAAATTGGAATATATATGATAATATTGAGGGAGGAAAAGATAATTACGATGCAACACCTAATTATGCTAACCAATATAATTTATCATTTACCGGTGATGATACATTAAATACAACAACAGGTACAACTACCCAATATATTAATATAAATAATGCTATTATCAATGCTGGAGAAGTTAATGTGGAAAACACAACATTGCGTTTTGGTAATTATCAACACGAAGATACAACAGCTAAAAATAGCAATGGTAAAGGTAAGTTTATTTCAGCTTTAGACTCTAAAGGTAACGAAGTAGATGGAAATTCAGTAACTTCATTGACATTGAATAATGCGGTATTTGATATTTCTAACGGATATTTAGAAACAGTAAAACTCAAAAAATATTCGGCAACAGACAGTTTTGTTCATTTAGATGTTAATCCGGATTCTATGACTTCCGATGTATTAAATGTTAATGGTAATGTAGAAGGGGTAACAAAATTAATTGTTCATGCAATGTCTGACAAAGATATAACAGGTCAAGGCAGGATTTTATTTGCAGAATCAATTAATGATACAACAGGTACAAATAATTCTTTTGTTTTATCTCGTATATATGGTAGCCCATATATGTATGACATAACATATACAAAAGTAGCAAAAAATTCTAATAAATGGGAGTTTGAAATGATTGACGAAGAAAATCCTAATGAAGAGGATGCTCCTGTTGATCCAAACCCAAATCCCAATATCCCGAATCCGGAAATACCTAATATTCCAACACCTGATGTGCCAAATCAGAACAAACCTGTTTTAGGACCGATTGAAGTAGCACCTGAAATCATCGGATTTGAGACTTTGCCGAATGCCGGTTTAGCACAAACGAACGGAATGGTTTATAATATTATGCGTAAAGTAGGAATAAGTAAATTATATTGTAAAGGTTGTGGTTTCTATGACTATAACTGGGATGGCGAAGCTTTCCATAATGCTTGGGTAGATACAACCTACAACGGCTTGACAATCGAAGCTCCGGTAGAGATTGAAGCAAAAGTATGGGGTATTGAAGCCGGTTCAGATATTCAACACGATTTGAATAACAGACTCGGTATTTTCGCATCATATCGTCAAGGTAACTACGAAATGGACGGTAAAGGCAAAAAATATTACTCTACAATCGGAAGTGAAATTGATATCGACAGTTATTTAGCCGGTTTATACTATCGTTATGACCATAATAACTGGTATGCTTTTGCTACTGCTTATGCCGGAATGCAAAGTGCCGAAATCAAAACCGATGACGGTATATCTGCCGACACTGATGGTTTAGAGTTGGGAGGAAGTATTGAAGGCGGATATAGCTATGCTATAAGCAGAACCTTATCGGTAACCCCGAGTTTAGGTGTATTCTACTCACAAATCAGCTATGATGATGCAACCGACAGTGCCGGTAAAACAGTAGAATATAACGACTTGAAACAAGTTGAATTGGAAGCCGGAGCAAAATTTGCTCATACTCAATATACGGATGATGGTTTCTATTCGTTATATGTAAAACCGAGTGTTGTTCAAACGTTGATAGACGGCGATGAAATAAATATCACCGAAATTGGTAAAGTTGACACCGTTGAAGACAAGACTTTAGGTCGTGTTGAAATCGGCGGCAACTATGGTTTCAACGATAACTGGTCAGCATACGGTTGGGCTAATTATACCTTCGGTTCAGACTATGAGGCTATCTCTCTCGGTGCCGGTCTTAACTATGCTTGGTAAAAATACCAGTCATAAAACAACAAAAAGGCGAGGAGTTATCCTCGCCTTTTTGTTATCTCAATAATAAAAACTCTATTTACCGCAACCGCAGCCGCCCTTTGATGGTTCTTTTTCAGATGATTTTTTTGTTTCCTTATTCTCTTTCATAATAAACTCCTTAAAAAAAAATTGAACCTAAAGTCTTTATATGATTTAGGTTCATTTTTCATTTTTACAATAGGAGTTAACCTATATATCTAATCTTCGCCAAACTTATCATCTACAAGTTTACTTAACTCGTTTATGGCGCTTTCTTCGTCTTGCCCGTCAGCATATATGGTTATTGTTGTTCCCATTGCTGCAGCTAAAAGCATTAAGCCCATGATAGAGCAACCGCTAACTTTTTGACCGGATTTCTCAACTTCTATATTTGCATCATATTTTTCGGCAATCTTAACAAACGCGGCAGCAGCACGCGCATGCAGTCCTTTGCGATTTTTGATGACTAAATTTTTGGAAACAGACACTTTATCCACCTAATAACTGTGATGCAATATTGATATATTTTTTGCCGGCTTCTTGAGCTCCAAGTGCAGTATCTTTCAGATTTTTATCTTTGCGCAAAGTAGCAATTTTTATCAACATCGGCAAATTCACTCCGGCTAAAACCTCAACTTTTGCCTTATCCATAATAGATATAGCCAAGTTTGACGGTGTTCCTCCGAATAAATCAGTTAAAACTATTGTTCCGTCACCGGTGTTGACGTTTTCTACTTTTTGCAAAATTTCTTCCCGGCGAGATTCCATATTATCTTCCGGACCGATACAAACCGTATCTATTTGCTCTTGCGGACCGACAACATGTTGCATTGCAGCAACAAATTCCTTGGCCAGATTGCCATGCGTTACTAAAATTATTCCTAACATTTAAGATAATCCTATTTTGCTTCTGTGCTACCGCCTACCCAACTATGGATAGCTCCGAAACTTTTAATAACATCTTCCTTACTGCGAGCAAGAATGAGTTCATCAGCACGAGTTTGACGACCTTTGAATACAATTTCTTCCACATTATCAACAGGAACGGCATATACACGTTCAACCATCTTACCCTGAAGTTCAACAATCATAACAAATTCAGCTTCTGCCAAAGGACCTTTGGTTTCTTCATCAATATTATCGAGTTTAACAGCTAAACGTCCGTCTCTTTTCAACAAAGCTGTTTTCTTTCCGTCAAATTCCAAAACCGGATTAGCCGGAGTTCCGTCACGAGCATCAATAAAAATAGCTAATTCGCCATATTTATTTTCGATAATTTCAAAAAAATCCTGTTTTTCTACAACGGTATAATATTGTGTTTCCATTTTCAAAATCCTTTGGGTTAAACTTATTTTAAGCGTTATGATAATACAATAAGCTTTAAGTGTCAATTTGAGTTTAGAAAAATGGAAAAATCAGCAAATCGTTTTATTTGGCATTATGTTAAGATATTTAAATGGGCTTTATTAATGCTGACTGCTTGCGTTATAGTGCGACAAGTTGCAAACACCATCGAGCCGTATTTTCTGGCTAAAATATATAATACTGTTATCGAAAAACAGGGAAGCAGCGACTATTGGAACGAAGTTATATTTTATGCCGTAATTATGGCTATAATTACTCTTTCGGCAACATTAATCTCCGAGGCTTCAATGTTCATTGTAGCTCGCTTTGTTCCCAAAATTAAAACAATTGTCATAAAAGATGTTTTTGAGGATGTAAACAAGCAATCCATTTCTTTTTTCACTAATGAAATGGCCGGAAATATTTCGCACAAAGTCGGCTTATTAGCTAATAATACCACCGATTTTTTGAATTCGTGTTTTGAAGTTCTTCACATGGTAACTCGAGTTTTGGCCACGATAGCCGTATTAACTTGGGTTAGTTGGTATTATACATTATTTGTTGTTATATGGATTGCCGTAGTCGTTTTGATTAGTTGCAAATTGGGAGAAATCAGAAGAAATTGCTCCCGCGAATCAGGAAAAATGAGCAGTGCGGCAAATGCGGTCATTGTTGATTCTATATCTAATTACAGTGAAATAAAAAGCTTTGCCAATTTTAAGTTTGAAAAAATCAATCTGTTAAAATCTTTACGACAACTACGACGTGCCGAAACAAGAGAAAAGAAAATTATGGGCTGGATAAGAATTGCTCAACAACTTGTTTCTATTTTATCGCTTGTTGCGTTTGTTTTCTTTTCTATCTATATGCTGAAAATCGGCAAAACCGATACCACGCAATTTATTTATGTAAACACGGTATTCTTAAATTCTTCATATTTAGCTTTCCAAATGTCATGGATATACAACAACATTTCAAAAATGTACGGAAATGTTGTATCAGCGCTTGATACTTTGGCTGTTGATCCCGAAATTATTGATAAAAAAGATGCCAAAATTCTGAAAACGAAAAAAGCAAATATTCGCTTGAAAGATGTTACTTTCGGATATCAAAATCGCAATAAACTATTCAAATGCTTAAATGTTGATATTAAGGCCGGAGAAAAAGTCGGGCTGGTCGGACTTTCCGGTTCAGGCAAATCTTCGTTTGTAAAACTCATCAGCCGCTATTATGACATAGATTCAGGGAGCATTATGATAAACGGAACAGACATCAGAGATATTACGCAAGAATCTTTACACAAACATATTGCAACAATTCCTCAAGATGTTTGTTTATTTAACCGAACTCTGCTTGAAAACATTCGTTACGGTAATGTTGACGCCAGTGATAAACAGGTAGAAATTGCCGCCAAAAAAGCTTTTGCCGATATTTTTATCAAAAAATTCAAAGACGGTTATAAAACAAAAGTCGGAGACAGAGGTATTATTTTATCCGGCGGAGAAAGGCAGCGAATCGCTATTGCCCGAGCAATTTTGAAAAATGCTCCGATTTTGATATTTGACGAAGCAACTTCTGCTCTCGACAGTCAAAGCGAAACGCATATTCAACAATCCCTAAAAAACTTGATGAAAGGCAAAACCGTTTTAGCTATTGCTCACCGTCTTTCAACTTTGCGGGAAATGGATAGAATTTTAGTTTTCGATAAGGGAAAAATTGTCGAAAAAGGAAATCATGAAGAACTTTTACAAAAAAACGGACTTTATGCAAAGTTATACAAGATGCAAGTGGACGGATTTATGGGAAATTAAAACATAGATTTACACTTGCAACCTACGATTTACATTATTGATTTTTATTCTAAAAACATGTATGTTTATTTATATTTAATTTAAATGGAGTTTTCCTATGAAATTTTATCTATTACCAATTCTTCTCGCAACTACATTTTTATCAACATCTGCAGGTGCACAAGCTGTTCCGGTCATTAATGCGGAATACTTAAACTCGCTTACCGGTCCGAAAATAACTTGGACAGAAGGAGAATATGGTTTAGAATCCACTTATAATAAACCCGATGATTATGAATATTCTTCAAGCGACGAGTTAACCGAAGAAAATACGACAAACAAGGTCATTACCATACCAATGAATGACTGGTTGGGGGCAAATGTCATTGTAAATCACTCTATCTACAATAAAACAATAAAAGCAGATTTCTTAAATAATAATGCTCTTACTTGGATAAGTTGTGATTACTTCGGAGGAGGAATTAACAATGGCGGATATGTTTGCAATCCGGGTATGGGAGACTATCCTTCCGAGTCTAGCGATGCAGTGCTGGGCGATATAATCGGAAGTTTCTTAGCTAATAGTGTAGATGGATGGGGAGGAGCCATTTATAATGCAGGAACAATCGGAAATATTACCGGTGATTTTATATTTAATGCTGCCGGCAGTGAAATTGGCATGGGATTTGGCGGCGCTATCTATAACAAAGGCACAATAGGAAACATTACGGGTAACTTTATTGGTAATATATCTTATGACTATCTCTCAAATTATGGAGGCGCAATTTATAATAGCGGAACAACCGGAGATATATCCGGTGTTTTTATAGATAATCATGTCTATGGTCAATATGATGATGATGCTATTGGCGGTGCTATTAATAATGAAGGTACGATAAGTATAGTAAACAGTAGTTTTTTTGAAAATAGCGCCCTAGGAGAAGGAAATAATGCAAGAACCCTTGGTGGAGCTATATATACAACCAAAGGCATAACACTTACATCTGATTCCGGAGCGCATTTCTTTTCCGGAAACTATACTCAAGACAACAAAGGCAAAATATATAATGCAATATATGTTGATAACAGTGATGCGGTTTTGACATTTACTACTACTAATGACGGAGCTTGGGTTATTAATGATAATATAGAAGGCGGAAACTACGACTTTATAGGAGATGATACTGTTAATACAGAATTTGGCACAACAACACAGTATATCAATATGAATAATGCTATTGTAAATGCCAAAAATGTTAATGTTAAAAATACAACTTTGCGTTTTGGTGCCTATCAACATGAAGATACGACAGCTAATAATGGTAATGGTAAGGGAACATTTATTTCTGCTTTAGGAGCTGATGGTTTTGAAGATACCAACGTTGCTCCAATAACTTCATTAACCTTAAATAATGCGGTATTTGATATTGCAAACGGATATTTAGAAACAATAAAACTTAAAAACTTTGCTTCGATAGACAATACTTCAAACTTTTTACATATTGATGTTAATGTAGAAGAAATGAAAGCAGATATTCTTCGTGTATATGGAGATGTCTATGGCGTAACTAATTTAGTTGTACATGCAAGTTCTGATGCAGATATAAAAAATAAAGGACAAATTTTATTTGCAGAATCATTCGGTGACACCAAAGGAAAAGATGGTTCATTTGTAGTATCTCGTGTTTATAAGAGCCCGTATTTATATAAGGTAATTTATAGCGGAGAAACTGCTGTTGATGTAGAAGAAAATTCTGTTGTTATAACTCCGAGCGAAGCGACGGCAATATCTAAAAATAATAAATGGTATTTTGAAATAACCGGAGATGAAAATACTAACGAAGAAGACGCACCGGTAGATCCTAATCCGGAAGTTCCGGTTGTTCCGACACCGGATATACCTGTTCAACCACTCGGACCAATCAAAGTTGCACCGGAAGTTGTAGCAACGGTTGCGGTCAAGACAGCCGGTTTGTCACAAACTAACAGCATGATTTATAACATTATGCGCAAAGTAGGAATAAGTAGATTGTATTGCCCGGGTTGCGGTTTCTATGATTATAATTGGAATGGCAAACCTTTTTATGATGTATGGGTTGATACAACCTACAACGGCTTAACAATCGAAGCTCCGGTAGAGATTGAAGCCAAAGTATGGAGTATTGAAGCAGGTAGCGATTTACAACATGACATAAATAATAAACTCGGTATTTTCGTATCTTATCGTCAAGGTAATTATGAAATGGATGGTAAAGGAGAGAAATATTACTCAACTATCGGTTCAGAACTGGACATTGACAGCTATTTAGCCGGTTTATATTATCGTTACGACCATAACAACTGGTATGCCTTTGCAACAATTTACGGCGGTATGCAAGAA
>JAZRCM010000028.1:0-102529 GCA_045659785.1 Alphaproteobacteria bacterium | reverse complement strand
TTCTTGCATACCGCCGTAAATTGTTGCAAAGGCATACCAGTTGTTATGGTCGTAACGATAATATAAACCGGCTAAATAGCTGTCAATGTCCAGTTCTGAACCGATAGTTGAGTAATATTTCTCTCCTTTACCATCCATTTCGTAGTTACCTTGACGATAAGATACGAAAATACCGAGTTTATTATTTAAGTCGTGTTGTAAATCACCACCTGCTTCAATACCCCATACTTTGGCATCAATCTCTACCGGAGCTTCGATTGTTAAGCCATTATATGTTGTGTCAATCCATGCATTATGGAAAGCTTTGCCGTTCCAGTTATAGTCATAAAAACCGCATCCCGGACAATACAAACGATTTACACCAACTTTACGCATAATATTATAAACCATACCGTTGGTTTGTGATACGGCCGCTGATGGTAGAGCTTCAGTAGCAATAATCTCTGGACGAACTTCAATACTAATTGATGGTTTAGGGGTTGGTGTAGGTGTTGGAGTATTTGGTTCAGGTTCCGGTTTAGGTTCAGGTTCCGGTTCTGGTTCAGGAGTGATGATTTCGGTCATTCCTAAATACCATACGCTTCCTTCTTCGTTGCCCTTTACGTTATACAGTGCTTCATACATATAAGGACTACCATAAACGGCGGCAACCTTAAATGTGGCTGACGTATTTTCGTCATCATTGGGCGCAATTACAAAAGGACTTAAAATTGAATATGGGTCGTCTACTTCATTTGTATTTAATGAAGTAAGTATCACATTGGTAGTTCCTTCTACATCGCCGGATACATTAAATAAACCATTATTCAAAGATCCGTCAGTATTGAGCTCAATATCCATTAAGAGAGTAGGTGTATTTCCGTTTGTAGCTGAAGCTATATATGATTTCATTGCAAAAACATCGTCTTTGGCCACAAACAGTTGTCCGCCATCTGACATTTTTAGAGCTTTAAGATTATTTATCTCATTGTTGAAACGGATATGACCGGTTAAATCACCACTGATTTCTATATTATAATCAGTACCGTCAATTTTGTCGTCCATTATAAAGTTTCCGTCATTTAAGCTCTTCAGGTATAAAGTCGTGTCGGCTGTTGCCATATAGACGGCGGTTTGATTCGTATTTGCATTATTACCGCTGACACTCATATCTTTTCCGTCAGCTTGCAAAGTTATATTGGCTAAAGAATGAACAGCTCCGGCTTGCGCATTACTTGATGTATTGTTTTTTATATCTACATTGGTTAATGTGCTTGAAGAATTTGCCGTAGCATAGATAGCTCCGCCGACAGAGGCTTTGTTACCGATGATTTCAGAATTGCTTATGGTTAAGGTACCGCCGTTATAGATAGCACCTCCATTACCATATGATGATGAGTTGCTATCAAAACTGCTATCGTTTATTGTTGTATTTGTGGTGTTATAAATTGCACCACCGTTTCTTCCGCTGTTTGATGTAAATGTTGTGTTTGAAATTATTCCTGTTCCGCCTGTCTTAAGGATAGCGCCGCCTTCTTCACCTGCGGAGTTCTTTGTAAATGTGCTATCGGATATGTTTAAGCTTCCCCAAGTACTATAAATAGCCCCTCCTGTCCACCAAGCAGAGTTTTCCGTAAATTCGGTTTCTTTAATCGTAAAGTTTGTTCCATAAGAGTGAATTGCAGCACCTGCTTGCCCATTATTCTCTCTTCCTTGCCATGTTGTGTTTTTTATGAATTTTGAGTTTGTAATAGTAACAGAGCCACCATTTCCGCCTACAGCAGAACGATAATTTTCTTCAAAAGTTGCGGTTATGTTATCAATTGTTCCATAGTTCCAGATTGTGCCGTGCATCCATCCGTTATTATTCTTAAAATATCCGGTGATATTTTTGATATGCCCTTGGTTGTGAATTGCAGCTCCTGAAGCCTCGTGTCCGTGTTCCCATGTTGCTCCGATGGTTTTATTTCCTATGAAATTTCCGTTTATGCTTCCGATTTCATATCCGCTACCATTGAAAATTGCAGCTCCGTGATAAGCCGTGTTGTTATAAAAATTAGCATCAATTTTATTGATTTTGCCAACGTTCATAATCACCGCACTCAATTCATCATCACCGCTTGCAGATACTTCAGGGTCGTTATAAAAACCGTCAAAGGTTATGTTTTCTATTGAATCTATGGTTTTCCAATTTCGAAACATATTTGTTTCTATATCTCCGCCATATACGGTATGTCCATTACCGTTGATGGTGATATTATTGTTACTGCTACCGCTATTGAAAACAGGAGTATCCCAAGTAACACCATTTTCCGTATCGCTAACGGTTATATCCGCACCAAGTACAATATTGTCACCATTTGCGAGGGCATTTCTAAACTCAGCTGATGTATCAACTTCAACTGCGTTTGCATAATAAATAGGTAAAGTAGCGAACATAATCGCATAGGAAAATTTTTTCATGAGATGTTTCTCCGTAAAGTTTTTCAATATGTATATTTTATACTACTATACAATGTTTTTTGCAATCAAAAAGGGATGTAATATGAAATAAAAAACCGCTCTGAAACAGAGCGGGTTTTGTGAGTTTTATATTAAATTATTTTCTGCGTAAAAACGATGGGATACTCAAATCGTTTTCGGCATAATCACCACCTGATGCAAGGCTCGGAGTTACCGGTTCCTGATAGTGTTGTTGTTCTTTTTCTGCTTTTTTCTTGTTGCGATTGAGCAAGATAGAACGACCGGTTACCCTATCAAGAAATGTAGGTTTATACTCTTTGTCTTCCGGAACAATTAATTCTTCATTTCTTTCTTGTCTTGTCGGAGTTGCAAAAATTTGCGGTGTAGCGAACAATTCAGGTTCTTCTTCTTCCATTAAACGAGGAGAGTTAGAAGGACTGAAAATATTGCCTTGAGAAGATAATGCACTTTCAAGTTGAGCATCAACATCATTACGTTCTGTTCTGTTCATAACTGCATTGAACAATGAAGATGCTTGAGGCATATCGTTCATAACTGATGAAAAACCGTTGTCATTAGCTTCTTCTTCATTGAGCAAATCATCAATAATTGCAATAGGTTCATTTGCAACTTTGATTTCTTCTTCAGGAATTATGTCTTCAATCGGAGAAGGTTCTTCATAAACAGGTTCTTCAACAACTTCTTTCGGTTCTTCTTCAATGCTTTCCGGAACGATTGTTGCAGCAAATTTTGCTAAATTAGAATCAATTTCATCACTCGGAATATTAGGAATTGAGCTACCGCTATTGTAGCTTTCTTCCAAATAGTTGGTAATCGGAGCCGTTTTTGTTTGTACGTTTTTAGCTTCGCCAATTCCGGTAGCAACAATAGAAACTCTGATTTTTCCGGTTAATGTTTCATCAAAGCTTGAACCGAAGATAATATTTGCTTCTTCATCAACTTCTTCTTTAATGCGATTAGCTGCTTCGTCAACTTCGAATAAGGTAATATCAGGACCGCCGGTAATATTAATCAATACGCCTTTTGCTCCGCTCATGTTGTTGTAGTCTAACAACGGATTTGAAAGAGCTTCTTCAGCGGCTTTGATAGCACGGTTGTCGCCTTCTGCTTCGCCGGTTCCCATAATTGATTTACCTTTGTCAGACATAATGTTTTTAACATCTGCAAAGTCCAAATTGATAAGTCCGGGCATTGTCATAAGGTCAGTAATAGAGCGAACACCTGAATATAATACATTGTCGGCCATAACAAAAGCATCGGCTAAAGTGGTGTTTTTATCAGCGATACGGAAAAGGTTTTGGTTAGGAATAATGATTATACTGTCAACGGAAGATATAAATTCTTCAACGGCTTTTTCAGCAATTTGTGCGCGCTTTTTACCTTCAAATTGAAACGGCTTGGTAATTACACCGATAGTCAAAATACCTTTTTCTTTTGCAATTTTTGCAATAACCGGCGCTGCCCCTGAGCCTGTACCACCGCCCATTCCGGCTGTGATAAATACCATATTGGCACCTTCGAGCTCTTTTTCTATTTCTGCTCTTGCTTCTTCTGCTGCGGCTTTTCCTACTTCAGGGCATGCACCTGCACCTAAACCGCGAGTAGTTTCCACACCGAGTTGGATTCTGCGTGTGCATTTCGAATTTGCCAAGGCTTGAGCATCTGTGTTAGCAACAATAAAATCAACACCTTCTAAGGTTTTTGTAATCATATTGTTAACGGCATTTCCGCCGCCACCACCGACACCTACAACAGAAATACGTGGCTTTAATGTTATCATATTAGTTTCTGGTACTGCTAATTTTACGGGCATAAGTTTAACTCCCAAGTTTAATGGTCAAAAAATATTTGCTCTCATACTACGAAAAAGTGATTAAAGTTTAGTTACTAAAATTAAAAATTATTCTTTAGCCAACTCATAATTTTGCTGAAACGACTTCCGTCGGGGTTGACGGGTTTAGATATAATTTTTGTCGGCTTAATTTCGGGATGATTTAGCACAAACAAAAGCAAACCGATAACCGTTGAAAATGACGGATATTGCAAAACTTCAAATTCGGATATGTCAAGCACATTTCCGATGTTTCTCGGACGACCCAAACGAACTTGTTTGTCAAGGATAAGTGATGCAACTTCTCTTATTCCCAATAATTGACTGCCACCTCCGGTTAATACGATGCGGTGAGAGTTTACTTCTTTTAATCCGGCTTCATCAAGTTTTTGGTTTACAAGTTCAAAAATTTCTTCAACACGAGGAGCAATGATTTCGATTAGGTTTGACTTGGGTATATATTTTATCAGGCTATCATCTTCTTCACCGACCGGATATACATTAATTGTTTCATTTGCATCTTGAGAATTTAAGAATGCGCAACCGTGTAAGGTTTTCAATCTTTCGGCATGAGCAAAAGATGTGGTCAACCCCCAAGCAATATCTTTTGTTACATTGTCGCCGCCGACACCGATAGAGCTGAAATATACCGGATGACCGTGCATAAATGTAGCTATACTGGTAGTGCCGCCGCCAATGTCTATAATTGTTGCTCCTAATTCTTTTTCGTCGTCAACAAGACAAGCAAGCCCCGATGCATAAGGAGACAAAACTTTTCCTGCAATCTCTAAATGTGCATTATCGAGAACGGTTTGTGTATTGCGATATGTAATTGCCGGAACCATTCCGAGCAAAACATCAGCAGATAAGTTTTCGCCGTACATATTACGCGGGTCACTTATTTCTTCGCCAAAATCGAGGCGATATCCGGTGGTCAAGCAATGGATGAGTTCATTATCCTCGATGTTTAATTTGTAGGTTGCTTTGTCTTTAGCTTTTTTAGCCTCAATTTCGGTAACCGGCTTAGTTTTGTTAAGAGGAATCGAAGCTCGTTTAATAACACTTTTGGTTTTACTGCTTGATATATTGACAATAACTCTTTCTACACGTTCATTTGCCATTTGTTCTGCAGCTTCCAATGCGTCACAAATAGAGTAGGTTGCCTGATTGAAATTTGTAATTACACCGTTTTGAATTCCTTTTGCGGCATTGTAGCCATATCCGACAATAGATATTTTTTTATCTCTGCCGTTTACACGTGCAATAACACAACATACCTTAGATGAGCCTATGTCTAAAGCAGCAATTAAAGTATGTCGACTAAAGGAATTCATTGTTTTTGCACCCTTTATAGTTTGTGTTCTTTAATGTTTCGACGCCGCAAGCGCTCTTCTTTTGAGAACTTCAACGGAGTCACTACAACTTTGTTTCCAAATCTTAAATCAATGATGGTTAATTTACGCTTAAGAAGTCCTTGTGTTTTGCTCAATTTTATCAATTTTTTCCAAGCCGTTTTTGTCTTTTCTGCAGGAAGTCTTATGGTTACACCGTTTTCGATATCGTCTAAAACAATGTCCCAACGTCGTTCGGAAATATATGAGGCAGCCTTAATGCGTTTGTAAAGAGAATCGTCTTCTTGTATTATCGGCAATAGCTTATTGATATTTTCAGGAGCCCCTTTACCTGTAATAATGAGTGTAGGAACAACAGGAATATGATGGGTTTTTATAACAAAACCGTCTTTATCAACCGGATAAAAGCTGTTGTTTGTTTGCCAAATTGCACTTATTTCTTTTTCGGTTATTTTTATGTTTATATTGTTAGGAAAATATGAACGTTCAATTACAACCGTTTTTACCCAAGGGAGCTGTAAAATATCTTGTTTTATCTGATGAATATCAAGGTTGAAGATATTGTTGTTATTGGCCAGATTTATGATATTTTTTATATCTTCCAACGGGGTCTTGTCTCGGCCTTGAATAATCACGTCATCAACGGTAAAACCTATTTGAGAGGTTATATCAATAAAGTAGTTGGAAAATGTATCGAGTTTTTGTTCTACAAAATTAGTTTTTGCAACATATATACCAAAAGAAATGGCAGCAATAAGCCCCAAAAGACATAAATTGCCGATGAAACGATAAGGCCATAATTTTGGTAAATATACCTTATATTTTTCATCGACTTTTTGAGCCGGAATTTCCGGTTTTATGTTTTTTTTCCAAAACCACATCTATTTATCTATGCCCACTCTTTTAACTTCCCATTCAAGCGTGATATATGTTTTTTGACGAACCTGAGAGATTATGGTTTCTCCCAATGTTTCAATATCTTTAGCAGTAGCATTTCCGGTATTAATCAAAAAATTGCAATGTTTATCAGAAACTTTTGCTCCGCCGATAACCAACGAATCGCATTCGGATTTTTTTATCAATTCCCATGCTCTCAATCCTTTAGGATTTTTGAAAGTCGAGCCGGCAGTTTTTTGGTTGTATGGCTGATTGGCTTGTCTATATGCCTTTTGGTCGGCTAAAGTTTTTTCAATATTTTCCTTGCTGTCTTTAGTTGTCTTAAAGCTAATTGATAAGATAATCCAATCATCAGGGAAACAACTTGTTCTGTAATCAAGCTCTAAATCTTTTACACCGATAGTTTTAATTTCACCGTTTCCGTTTATAATTTGAGCAGAGGCTATAACGTCTTTAACCTCTTTCCCGAAACATCCGGCATTTGTTTTTACCGATCCGCCGATTACTCCCGGAATTGAACACAAAAATTCCAATCCGCCCAATTCATTGGCAATTAAGTGTTTTTTCAGTTCAATGTTTTTTAATCCGGCTCCGCAGGTTATTTCGTTATTGCCTATGGTTATTTTTTTGAAGGAAGGCGAATCGAGTTTTATTACCACACCGGGGATACCTCCGTCACGCACTAACAAATTTGAACCGCCGCCGATTACAAAAGTAGGAATATTTTTAGGGCAGTTTTTTAAAAAATAGCTCAAATCATTTTCATCAGACGGAATATACATAACTTCGGCAGGGCCACCGACCCCAAACCAAGTGTGTTTGCTTAAATTGACATTATTTAAGTATTTTCCTTTAACTTTTGGGAGAAGTTTAAGTATGGGTTTCTTTTTGAAAAAATTAAACATATTAACCTCTCTTTATAATTGTTTCTACAATATCGGCAAGACGTTTATCGGCATCAATGATTGCAAATTTTTTGGTATTTCTTGCCATTATTTCCAGTTCTGTAGGATTATTTATAAATTTTTCCAATATTTCTTGCAATTTTTCGGCAGTAAAATCTTTTTGAGCAATTACTATGCCTCCATTCTTATTTTTAAATTCGGAAGCATTAAATGTTTGATGATTATCTGCGGCCGTTGGTAACGGAACCAAAATGGAAGGGATTCCCGCAGCGGCAATTTCACAAACGGAAGAAGCACCGGCACGCGATATAATAAGGTGATTAGTGTCATATAATTCCGGCATATTTTTGAAGAAGTTTGATATTTCGGCGGAACATTTTGCACCATCATATTCTTTTTGCAACAGCTCGATATCATCTTTTCTGCATTGTTGCGTGATATGAATATTTTGCTGAATCTTTTCATCAAGAGATTTAATCGCCTGCGGTATAACTTCCGAGAATATTTTTGCACCTTGTGAACCGCCCAATACTAACAGATTAAATTTTCCGTTTTGTTCCGGTTGTTTGTATTGTTTATCAAAAAGTGCAGATATTGTTGTTCTCACCGGCATACCGGTTAAAACAGTCTGACTACCTTGCGGAGCATATTTTGTTTTGGGAAAACTTGTAGCGATTTTGGAAGCATATTTAGCTAAAAAGCGATTTGTTCTGCTCATAACCGAGTTTTGTTCGTGAATTATTAAATCTGTTCCTGTCAATATGGAGGCAACGGCACAAGGAAAAGAGGCATAGCCACCGAAACCTACAACACACTCGGGTTTATATTTGATAATGATATAAACGGATTGTAAAATTCCTAAAGAAACTTTAATTAAACTTTTTATCTTAAACCAAATGTTTTTACCGACTAAAGCACCGCTTAAAACAGCTTTGTTTTCTATTTCACCCAATTTACCGTGGTAATTGTTCAGTCCTCTTTGGTCTGTAACCAACATTAAGTTATAACCACGTTTTTCAAGTTCTTGAGCAAGTGCATCAGCAGGATAAACATGTCCTCCGGTGCCACCGGCAGTTAGAATTATGAGTTTTTTTTTGCTGTCAGACATTATCTTTATCCTCCGCATGAGAGTTTTTACGAGTGATTGCCAAGAGCATTCCCATACCTACTGCAGATGCCAATATTGACGAACCGCCATAGGATATGAACGGTAAAGTCATACCTTTAGTAGGCATTAATTGTAAAGTTGATGCCATATTAATTACTGCTTGAATACCGAAAGACAGAGCAAGTCCCGAAACTGATAAAACAATGAAAAAATTGTTTTCTCTACATGATAACAAAAGTGAGCGAATTACTATTGTTGCATATAAAAGCACAACGGCAAGACAGATAAAAAATCCGTATTCTTCAGCAATTACGGCATAAATAAAGTCTGTATGTGCGTCAGGGATAAGAGAACGAGCTATTCCTTCTCCGGGACCCCTGCCAAAAAAATTACTGCTTTCAAAAGCTTCGTTTGCACGTTTAATTTGATATGGTATATCTTTTCCTGAGGCAAAAAATTGAAGGATACGCATTTGAAAATGCGGAAAAGTAAAATATCCGATTACTCCTCCGATAATTGCTAATGCTCCTAATATGAATATCCAAAAGAAAGGTATTCCGCTTAAAACTAATTGAGCAGCCCAAATGAGAGATACGACGGTAGTCATTCCGATATCAGGTTGAAAAAGTATTGCGCTTGCCGTAATTACAAACAGCCCGATTGATAAGAAATTTCCGGGAAAATCAGGTTGTTGTTTTTGCCCGTTAAACAGCCAAGCTGCCATAATGATAAAGAATGGTTTTACAAATTCTGAAGGTTGTAAAGTGAAACCAAAAAATGGAATCCACCGCGAAGCACCTCTATTGGCCTCTCCCAAGAAAAAAGTCATTCCGACCAATATCATGGCGACTAAATATCCTAACAGAGCAAATCTGCGGATATTTTTAAGTTTTTGCATAGATAAAAAAATAACAATTCCTAAAGCAAGAGGCGCAAATACCAGATGACGCTTTATAAAGTGATAGCTTCCGAATCCTTCTCTTTCGGCAACAGCAGGAGAAGCTGAAAAACATAAAATTATTCCGATGGTAATGAGCGCTATAATACAGCCGAGTAATATTTTATCAACTGTCCACCACCAATTTGTAAAAAAGTTATTTTTACCGCGAGATAACAGCATTTAGTTTCCCCATGCGGTAGGGCTTACAACGGCGAGCATTCCAAGTCCGGCAACCAACCAACCGATAACCCAAAAACGGATTACGACTGTTGTTTCTTTCCAGCCTTTTTGTTCAAAGTGATGATGGATAGGAGCCATTAAAAACACCCTTGTTTTGGTACGTTTGTACCAAAAAACTTGTATCATTACCGACAATGTTTCTACAACAAAAACAAAACCGATGATTGCCAATAATAAATCTTGTTTAGATAAAATAGCAACTGTTCCCAAAAGAGCACCGAGAGATAAAGAACCGGTATCACCCATAAAAATTTGAGCAGGCGAGCAGTTGAACCATAAAAATCCTAAACAAGCTCCGATAACGGCAGAACAAATGATGCTCAAACTCGGGAAGGGCATAAAATCGTAATATTCAAAACCGATTAAAAGTGCGATAAATCCTAAAACCATAAAAGGAGGAATAAGCAATCCTGCTGCTAATCCGTCTAATCCGTCACTTAAGTTTACGGCGTTGGAAGCACCGGCAATTATAATCATAGCAAACGGGATGTAAAACCACCATAAATTAATGGGAAAGTCGAGATAGGGAACAATGATGCTAAAGTTCATAGGTGCTTCATATTGTGTTGTAGCAAAATATGCTACTCCGGCGGCAACGGCAAATTGAATTAACAGCTTAACTTTTGCGGTCATTGCATTAGGAGTATGTTTTTTTACTTTTACATAGTCATCAACAAAGCCGGCAATTCCGAAAACAATCATAACTCCTAAACATACCCAAGTCATTCCCTGTTTAAGATTTGCAAAGAGCAGAGTTGATATGGTAATTGCGGCTAAAATCAAAATTCCGCCCATTGTAGGAGTTCCTTTTTTAGTTTCCAGATGGCTTTTAGGTCCACATTCTCTGATAGGCTGACCTTCATGTTGCCATGCACGCATTAATTTAATAAATTTTTTGCCGCATAAAAGCATTATTATTAATGAAGTAAAAAATGCCAAAAAGTCGGCAGTATAGGCATTTAGAAAACTATATAACATCTGATTCGCTCCCCGGAACTTTTTTATTCATTATAACTTACATGTAATGTCTAAAAATTTGATTAAAATTACGGCTTGAATTGTTAATAACACAAATTATTTAAATCTTAAGTTTAATTTTTTCAAAGAGGGCAAAATGGTTGATAAAAAAGAATACGGTTATGCTTGGATTATAGCTCTTGTTTTTTTAATTTTTGCGGCTTGGTTCGGATGGCATTTGCATCATAAAAACAGTTTGCCCGAAAAAGAAGTGTCGGAAGCAGAAATTGATGTTGTTCCGATAGTTGAAAAAAATATTGCAGTCGAAAAGCAATATATCGGCTATGTGACTCCGATAAACGATGTTAGTGTTCAACCTTATATAAGCGGTTTTGTGAGTGAAGTTTGGGTAGAAGGCGGGCAAAAAGTTAAATCCGGACAACGGTTAGTGGTTATTGAACAAGAGCAATATCAAGCAGCTCTTGATGCGGCTAATGCTTCACTCTCTAAGGCTACAGCCGATTTTGAATATGCCCAAAACTATTATGAAAGAATAAAAAAAGCAGGTTTGAAAGCTGTTTCTCAAACAGAAACAGATAATGCAAAATCGTCTTTTTTGGCATCGCAAGCGGTTTTGCATCAGGCAAAAGCTAATGTAAAGCAGGCAGAAGTAAATTTCGGATATACGGTTATTACTTCGACAATTGACGGTATTGTCGGAAATGTTGCCTTGACCAAAGGGGATTATATTTCTCCGCAAAACATTCTTTTCAGCATTATTCAAACTAATCCGATACGAGTTGTTTTTTCAATCAGTGATAAAGACTATTTAGAAGAAAATGCGAAAGAAAAAATGTTTGATGATGAGCGTATCAGATTAAGATTGGCAGATGGCAGTATTTATGATTATGACGGAGTTTTCAAATATTCCGATAATCAGATAGATAGGACAACAAATTCTGTGGCTATATATGCCGATTTTGAGAATCCGAAGCAAAAGCTAATAGATAAGGCTTATGTGACGGTAATGATTGCAAAAGATTATAAAGGAATTTTGATAAATAAAGATTTGGTTGCTTTACAATCGGAAAACAGTTTTGTTTATGTGACCGAGGGAAATATTGTAAAAAAACATAATGTAAAAATATTGGCGGAATCGGGCAATAATTATGTTCTTGAAAATAACTTTTCTCCGGCGATGAAGCTTGTTGCCGAAAAAATCACCTTAGGTCAAAATGAGCAAAAAGTAAGGATAAACGAAATAAGCGGCGAAAAGGAGAACAAGTGATGTTTTCTCAATATTTTATAAATAAACCGCGTTTTGCTGCAGTTGTGTCAATAATTATGGTCTTAATCGGTTTATTGGCAATTTTTGTTTTACCGGTTTCGCAGTATCCGCAAATTACACCGCCACAAATTGTTGTAAGTACTACCTATCCGGGGGCAAGTGCTCAAGTGGTGGTTGATACGGTTGCAATTCCGATTGAAAATCAAATTAATGGTGTGGAAGATATGTTATATATGAGTTCTACATCAAATGACGAAGGAAGTTATAAGCTCACCATTACTTTTAATATCGGCACTGATCCGGATATTGCTCAGGTTAAGGTGCAGAATCGCTTAAGTCAGGTTATGTCGCAACTGCCGTCAATTGTTCAACAAGAAGGGGTTACGGTTACTACCGAAATGTCGAATATGTTGGCATTGTTGGTTTTGCGTTCTCCTCATAATACTTATGATGATTTATATTTAAGTAATTATGCTTATGTAAATTTGAAAAATCCTTTGGGGCGTGTCAGTGGAGTCAGCGATGTTCAAATTTTCGGCCCGCAATATAGTATGAGGGTGTGGTTAAATTCTGAAAAAATATCATCATTGGGATTAGACAGTGCAAATATCGTTAACATTATTGCTTCTCAAAATGTTCAGGCTTCAATAGGCAGTATCGGTTCTGCACCGGCAAAACAGGGAGCAAATATGGTGTTGTCATTGTCTGCCAAAGGACTATTGAATAATGTTGAAGATTTCAAAAAAATTGTAGTCGCAACATCTGATGACGGAGGTATTGTTTATTTAGAAGATGTGGCTAGAATTGAATTGGGAGCAGATACCTATACAATGAATGCAAGTTTTGATAATGCTCCTGCGGTCATTATGTCATTGAGCCAAACTCCGGGGTCAAATTCGTTAAATATTATGGATGATGTTGCTAAGGAAATTGAAAATTTATCAAAAACGTTTTCCGGAGATTTAGAATTTAAAATTGCTTATGATTCAACTCAATATGTAAGAGCCTCAATAGCCGGAATTATAGAAACATTGGTTATTACTTTTTTGCTCGTGGTTGCCGTAACTTACTTGTTTTTACAAAAAGCAAAAACAACATTAATTCCGTTAATAACAATACCGGTATCATTGATAGCTACTTTTGCCGTTTTATACGCTTTAGGATTTGATATCAACATTCTAACCTTATTTGCAATGATTTTGGCAATAGGCTTGGTTGTTGACGATGCAATTATTGTCGTTGAACGAGTGCAATATTTGATGGCATTTGAGAATATGGATTCTCATAATGCTTCAATAAAAGCAATGCAACAAATCGGAAGTGCAATTATTGCAACTACATTTGTTCTTTTATCAATTTTTGTTCCCGTCGGATTAATGGCCGGTATTACCGGAAAAATATATCAGCAATTTGCGGTTACAATAGCAACTGCGGTTATTTTCTCGGCTTTTAATGCTTTGACATTAAGTCCTTCTCTTTGTGCAATATTTTTGCGAGAGGATAAGCAGGAACAACCGCACGGATTTTTTAAAACATTTGACGACACTATAGATTTTTTTAAACAAAAGTATTTGGTTGCAGTTAAGTTTTTTTCTTCAAAGCTAAAAATTACAACAATTTTAACTTTGATAATTATTGCTGTTTTAGGTTTGGGTTTTAAGCTTACTCCGACGTCATTTTTGCCGGAAGAAGATCAAGGAATTATTTTTGGAGATATTCAACTGGATGATACTTCAAGCATAAATCAAACAAATAAAATTTTAGAAAAAATCGGTGAAAAAGTAAGAAAAGTTGAAGGTGTAAAATATTTTGTAGGCGTTGCCGGATATAGTATGCTAGGCGGAGCAGGCGAAAATGTTGCTCTGGGGGTTATCGGATTAAATCCATGGGATGAACGAAAAAGCAAAAATACATCTATTGAAGCCATAACCGAAAAATTAACTCAAGAATTTGCATCTATAAACGGAGCGAAAATAAACTTTTTTGCACCTCCGGCAATTCCCGGTATCGGAAACAGCAACGGTTTAACGATGGAGTTTTTGGCGATTAATCAAAATATTACATCAAATGAATTGTTTGAAAATTTGCAAAAATTTTTAGGAGTATTAAACTCAAATCCTGATTTGGCTTATGCTTTCAGTGTTTATACTGCTGATGCACCTCATGTGTTTTTGGATATAGACAGAACAAAGCTTGAAGCATACAAAATTCAGGTTAGCGATTTATTTGAAACCCTGCAAAATAATTTAGGATCAAGATATGTAAATAATATAACTTTGAGCGGACAGGTTAATAAAGTTATTGTTCAAGCTGATTTTGATTATAGAAGCAGTATTGAGGACATAAAAAATCTCTATGTTCGTTCTGCTAACGGCTCCATGATAAAAGTAGAAAGTTTTGCCGATGTCAAAATATCTTTATCTCCTAAAATCATAAACAGGTATAATCAATATCAAAATGCTTCTGTTGTTGCTCAAAGTGCTAACGGAGTGAGTACCGGAACGGCTATTGATGCGGTTGAGCAAGAAGTTGCTTCCACATTATCTCCGGATAGCTACAAAATAGCATGGACAGGTTTGAGTTTACAAGAGGTTGAAGCCTCTGGTTTGGTGATTGTTTTGATTATCTTGGCTCTGGTATTTTGTTATTTGTTCTTGGTTGCTTTGTATGAAAGTTGGATGTTGGCATTTTCGGTTATGTTTTCTACAATTTTTGCAATTATGGGAGCATTAATCGGTCTGCATTTTATGGGACAGGCTTTGAGTATATATGCTCAACTTGGTTTGGTTATGCTAATCGGTTTGGCGGCAAAAAATGCAATATTGATAGTAGAGTTTACAAAGTCTTATCGAGAAAAAGGAGATAGCATACTTGAGGCTTCAATAAAAGGAGCAGGGGAACGATTTCGAGCAGTGCTAATGACGGCATTGACTTTTATTTTAGGTGTTTTTCCGATGGTTATTGCTACTGGGGCCGGAGCTTCCAGCCAAATTGCAATCGGAACAGCGGTTTTTTTCGGCATGATTGCTGCAACTTTTGTGGGAATTATATTTATTCCGGCGTACTTTGCATTGTTTGAAAATATAAAAGAATATGGTTCTAAGGCAACGAATAAGGAGAATAATAATGCGGAAGTTGAGTAAAGTAGGGTTAATGTTGTTACTGGCTTCTTGTTCGGTAGGTCCGGATTATGAACGTCCGATATTTTGGGATAATCAGCAATTAGTGAACAGTTTAGGGGTGGATTATTACTCAAATTATCCGATAAATGTTTTTTGGTATCGTGATTTTGGTGATAAAACATTAAATCGTTTGATAGACGAAGCTTTGCAAAACAGTCCTAATGTAAAAATTGCTTTAGAAAAATTGCGACAAGCCAGATATTCGTTGAATATCAGTGAAGTTCAATATTTGCCGATGCTTGATGTTAATGGTGAGTATAACTATATGTATGCTCCGAAATATGAGGAATTAGGTGACAAAACCAGCTATTATCGATTAGGACTAGATGCTTCTTGGGAGTTAGATATTTGGGGCGGAGGACGTCGTTTGAGTGAAAGTTCTCAAGCATTATACCGTGCAGCGGCAAATAATCTGAATGATGTGTTGTTGAGTATGACGGCAGAGGTAGCGAATAATTATATTTTGTTGCGTACAACACAAGAAAGGTTACGAATTTCAAAGCAAAATTTACGTTTGCAAAAAGAAATATATAATACGGTCAGAGATAAGTATAAATCAGGTTTAGCTGATGATATTGCCTTAAATCAGGCAGAATATGCGGTTCAAACTACTAAATCATTATTACCGGATTTGGAATATCAGGTAAAAGCGTATAAAAATGCTATTGCCATTTTGCTTGGTAAATTACCGGAAGAAATTGAGGAGCTTAATATTACCGAAAATAATATTGTCAGAAAAACATTTGTGTTTAATTTGCAAAAGTTAAAAGAATTTCCGATTGAAGTAATAAGAAATCGTCCGGATGTTAAAATGGCGGAAAATATGCTGATTTCAAAAAATGCCGATATAGGTCAAGCAGTGGCTGATATGTTTCCGAGTGTTAGTATAACGGCTATACTAGGTTGGCAAGCTCACCTGATTAAAGACTTGGGAAAATCAGAAAATCCTGCTTACGGATATACTCCGGTGGTTAATATTCCTATTTTACACTGGGGACAATTAGTAAATCAGGTTAAGTTAAACAAATCAATAAAAGAGGAATATTTATATTTATATCAAAATACGTTATTAAGTGCGATTCAAGATGTAAGCAATTCTATTGAATCAACAAATAAAGGTTATGATAAAATTATTGCTTTGATACGCTCAGTTAATAATATGCAGGAAGTTTTTGATAATATGAAATCTAAATATAAATCAGGATTATCAGAGTTCAGTGATATTTTATCAACCGAGCAAAATCTTCTTGAAGCACAAAACAACCTCGTTATTGCACGTGGGGCAATTTATCAAAATATAATCAGTTTTTATAAGTCAATAGGCGGAGGCTATTGAGAATTCCTTTTACGCAAATATAAATTTGTAGAATCAGGTATGTCATAGATACGAGTGACATAGCCTCTAGCTTCCATACAATCTACATATTTTTGATAGCTTATATCATCATCGTCTTGTGGTGATGGTGTATTTACCATAAGAGGCTGTGCTCCGGGGTAAGGTACAAAACTGGCCCATATACCGCTTTTCCCGTTCCAGTCGGCTCTTATTTCCAGATGTGCTTCTTCAGTATACATTGTTTTATGAAACCATCTTTTTACAAAAGGAATCAATTTGAATTGTGCTGCTTCTGATATACAAAACTTATGGTCTGTTGCAAATTTCTGAATACTGGTATGAGGACGTTGCCAGTGAAAGATTTCTTGTCCGTCGCCATGGGCATCAAACCAACTGAACGGAGGAATTTGCCACCAAGGTCTGCTCGGGCGCTTCTCTCCTCCCGCCGTGCTTGAACAAGAGCTTAACGCAAAAATACAAAGAAGTAAAATAACATATTTTTTCATGACTAAAAATCCAAGTTACTATAATGTTTTGAGGGTAAAATTCCCTTAATATTGTCTTTTAATATTTCTTTGAAAGAAGGGCGAGATTTTATTTTTGAATACCATAATTTAGCATTTTTATAGTCATCCCAAGAAATGTCTCCCAAATAATCAATGATTGAAAGTTGTGCTGCCGCACTGATATCGGCCAAAGAAAAATTGTCACCGGCTAAAAATTTGCGGTTTTCACACAACCAGTCTAAATATTCCATATGGAATTTTAAGTTGCTGATACCTTTTTTTAGGACTCGTGAGTCTGGAGCTGTACCGGAAGTGAAGCGTTTAAATACTTTTTCTGCTACCAAATTGCGATATACTTCGCGATAAAATTTATAATCAAACCATTCGGTAAGACGGCGAATTTCGGCATGATGTCTGATGTCTCCGTTTATAAGTTTTGCATCTTTATCGTTGTGAACTTCTTCTAAAAATTCACAAATGGCATTGTTTCCGGTAATAACGTTGCCGTCAAACACAAATATCGGGAGTTCTCCGGCCGGGTTAAGGCGCATAGCCTCTTCTGACAGATTCCAAGGGTCTTCTTCTTTTAATACAAACAATATTCGCTTTTCTCCCATAAGCATTCTGGCTTTACGAGAAAAAGGTGAAATCGGATGATGTATTAACAGAACCATATATATTACCCCCACAACTAAATTATATTCTTAATTTATCAATTTGTTTATAATAGGTCAAGTCAGTTATTTGTATTATTTAAAAGCGGTCCGCCCAAAAGTGGAGAAGGTGAGAGCAGAGAATCGCTCTTTTCCTCAACCGGAGTTTGTTGTTCTTCTTTCGGTTGTTCTAAAATATAAGACGGCGGAACCGTTCCTCTGGTTTCTTCTTCTACTTTTTGCAAAATTTCGATAGCTCGATTTTTGATTTTTTCTCTGATTTCTGGACGAGACAGCCATTGAGTCAAATTGTGAGAAAGATAATCTCTTTCCATTGATATCTTTGATATTCCGATAAAAACAGGCATGTTCCAGATGCTTTTTTTAGACAAGGTTACTAAATCTCTTACACCTAATTTCATCATTTCAATTGAACCGAACCAATAGGTTGTAAAAATATAATCAATTTCTCCTCTCAAAAGTTTACCGTATAAATCATAGGAGTTATCAATTTTTTCCAGATTAAAATTTTGCATTTGATCCTTTACGAAATCACTCCAATATTCTCGACTGTCGATGGCTCCTTTCATATTTTTCAAATCAGAGATTTTTTTTACCGTAGCGATTTTAGAAGGAAGCATAACCAAATGAACAGGATTATCTATTGCAGCCGGATAGATGAACTTCAAATCTCCGTAAATACTGGTGTCGGAATACATTCCAAGAATTATATCAGATTTTCCTTTGGCTCCGGTACGAATTGTTTCTTCATAATCTTGTCCACGATACATTCTAGCAGAAAAATTAGCAAAAGTTTGAAAATCTTTCAAAAATGTATCTAATAAACCTTCATATCTTCCGCTTGCGGTACTTCCTAGCGGATAATAGTCATAGAAACTGCTTATTCTTAAAATTGAATTTGACATTTTTTTAGGTACACCAAATTGCACTTGTGATGCAGCTTGTGTGCAAGGAAGAACAAATGCGATTACAAATAAAAATATTTTCCATAAGTTTTTCATTGTTTCCTCCATTAGTGATTTCGTTCAATAATATAATGAGCAAGGGCTTTTAAGTTGTCGGCTCTCTCTCCGAATATGAGTAAGTCATCTTCTGATCCGGCGATGAGTTCTTGAGCAATTTTTTTAGCCATATCCAACCCGTAAAGGCTGACAAAAGTAAATTTATTTTGTTCCGAATCTTTCCTCAAGGTTTTACCGACGATGTTTTCATCACCCGTTTCATCCAGAATATCATCTGCAATTTGAAATGCAATACCGATTTTGCGAGAATAGTTAATTAATGCGGTCATTTGTTCATTATTCGCATTTCCTAAAACAGCTCCGGCTTCAACGGCATAACGCAATAAACGACCTGTTTTCATTTCTTCAATATGTTTAATTATTGCTTCTGCATTTTCTCTTTTTGCAGCATAGGTTGAAGCAATTAAATCTAACATTTGACCGGCTACCATCCCATCAAAAGCACCGGCAGCTTTTGCTAACATCTCAATTAAACGACATCTTGTATTCGCATCTTGAACGGTTTGCGGATAACTCATAATTTCAAAGGCGTACGTCAATAAACCATCTCCGGCGATTATTGCTGTTGCTTCGTCAAATTTTTTATGACAGGTCGGAAAACCACGACGTATGTCATCATCGTCCATAGCCGGCAAGTCATCATGGATAAGCGAATATGTATGTAGCATTTCAAGAGCCATTGCCACATTCAATGATTGTGCAAAATCTACTCCTAGAATACGAGCTGTTTCACATAACAAAAACGGACGTAGTCTTTTTCCGCCTCGTGTCATTGAATAGTACATGGCTTCAACAACACGGCGTTCATATCCTTCAGGAAAGTAAAAAAAATTATTTATTTCCTGATTAAAGCGATTGGAAAAGCTTTTTAATGTTTCTTCTATTTTACTCATTGTTTTCTATTTTATCTAAAGGAGTTAGTGAAATATTACCGTTTGAATTTGTTTCTATCTTTTCGATTTTTAATTTTGCATCGTTTAATTTGTTTTCACAGAATTTTTTTAACTTTACGGCTTGTTCGTATGCGGATACTGCATCATCAAGTTTTATTCTTCCTGCTTCCAATTCTCTAACTAAAGCTTCTAAACGGGTAAGAGCTTCTTCAAAACTCAAATTTTCAATTGTATCGTCAGACATTTATATAATTCTCCAAAATTTTTTAAATATATTACGGTCATAATCTTTAAATTTCAATATCAATGTCTATTTTATAAATGTCTAATTGTTAATTTGACGGAGATGTTAGGGATGGAAAATTTGAAAAGATTTGAAAAAAGCGCAGAAATGCTTAAAGCTCTCGGAAACGCAAAACGTTTAGAAATAGTTTGCAATTTACAAGATGGCGAAAAAAATGTCGGTGAATTAGAAAAAATTATGGGGATAAGCCAGTCCGCTTTATCACAACATTTAGCGGTATTAAGAGCGGCGGATATTGTATCTACCCGCCGTATTGCTCAATCAGTATATTATTCATTAACTAATCCGAAATGTATCAAAATATTGGATTTGCTAAAGAATATTTATTATTAGTTTTATGACGCCTGACTATCGTCTTCTCCCAGTCCGAGTTTTTCCATCATGTTGTCATTAACGTCTTCACGTTGAGCAACAATCCATTCCGGAACATTCGGGGCAGGCGGAAGTTTTGCCATAGCTTTCATTCTTGCATCTAAGTACCAACGAGGTGAATCCGCCATAATCGGGTGGTCAATATTACTTTGCATTAATACAACCTGTTTCAGTTGCGGTAAGCTCAAAAGTTGAGATGCGGTAATAACCGAAACACCCTGTAATGAATAAGTTGTATTCTTTGCAAACGGGTTGGCACCTTTATTGGCAAAACCTTCTTGTTTTGAATAAGAAGAAGTTTGAACCGTCTTGTTACCCACCATTTTTGAGAAACGTTGAGCGGTTTGTTCGTTGTTCTGTGACAAAATGATTTTGCAAGCGGTAGTAGAGATAACCGTTTCCAAGTCATCCTTACCGTATTTACCTGAAATTTGTCCCAAATCTTGTCCGATAAGTAGGTACGACACTTTTTGACCACGTCCTACCGCCGGTCCGTCAATAACCGCTTTAAGTTTAGGCATTTGCGGAAACTCGTCCAATACGAACATACAAGGGAACGGTCCCATTTTGCCGTCTGAAGCATTAACAAAGTTTGGCGGATTTGAAATAAGGTATGAAGACATCAATTCAATGAAAATACCATTAATCACACCTAATGCACGGGCATCTACCTGGTTAACTGACAAATAAACCGAAATCGGTTTCCATTCACCGGTAATCGGGTCTTTCATACCGCGTAAATCTTTAAATTGTAAGTCAGAAAAGCTTGTTCTGGCCACAACCGCCGAGTTCTTGAATACACCGATACCCGCGAAAGCTGTTGACATAACGGAACCACGTTCTTTATCAGGCATATTACTCAATGATGACAATTCCGTGTAGGCACGTTGAGTATAACCATACTTACGGGCTTCATCAATAGCTGCTTCCAACAAGTCACGCATAGGATCTGCCATTGCGGCCATTTGGTCGCCTTCATCAAGACGACGACGGATTTCACGACCTTGTTTGATTTGGGCTTCGGTCAACCACTCCATAATCATCGCAATACAGGGTTCACGACCGACCCATTTTTCCGGTAACAAGTCCCAAGTTCCGATAGGAACATAGTTTTCAACAGTAAGGTTATTGTTACGCAAATCGGTTACGGCTCTTACGGCGGCCGGGTTATGCGCTTTAATTTCTTCATAATATCCTTCTAGGACTTGTTTATCTTCCGCATCAAGTTTGCCTTCATAAACACGGCCGATAAAATAGTCATTTGCACGTGCTTTTTCGCATTTTGAAGAAATAAAGTGAATAAATCCGGTTAATGCCGCACGACCGGTTTGTGACCAGTGAGGGTCGGCACCACCTTTAGGATCTTCCACCAAAATATTACACATTGAGTCGATATACATATCACGAGCCGGACCCGCAACCGGTAAGGCCGTAGGAGACAACGGATTCCAACTCGGATAATACAAACCTTGCTCGGGTTTATCTTCAGCACCCCAGTTAATGATAAATACAGGACCATCTTTAGCACGAGCACCTGATGTGCTGTAACATAATTCCGGTTTAGGGTCGTTAATAACCAAGCTCATACCTTTAGAATTGAAAATGGTAGGAATAACCACCCCAACGGTTTTACCGGTTCCCGGAGGTGCACAACATAGAGTAGATAATGTTTCGGGGAGTTTTAAGTAGTATCCTTTATATTTACCAACAACCATACAAAAGCCATCTAACAGTTTCATGGCCTTAATATCTTTTAAGGTCGCCAAACGTCCCGAACCATGGATGTTAGATTGAAAACGATACGGATTGCTCATCGCACCGACAATTAGTCCGATAGGGAGAGTTAAAATAGGTAGAATCGGCAACCACATACCTAAACTGAAACTGCCGTGACTGTTGGATATTTGATTGAACCAACGGCCGTATTGTCTGAATAGGTATCCGGGATCATTAAAAATGGTGGTCATAAACTTACCGACGGTCTCAATAGATTCTTTTGATACACCATTGCCGATAAGGTATCCTAACGGCATAGCTATTGCCGCTAAAACAATTGTTACAACAAGGGTAATGATTACGGTCAATGACATCCATTGCACCGCGTGATCATATTCTGCCCATTCTTCTCCGCGTTTTTGCAATCCCATTTTATGTTATCCCATATTACGCAATAAATTAATAAGTTTATCAAGTTTACCCGGAGCAATTGATTTTTCCGCATCAGGTAATGCTCGAGCAAACAGTTTTATTTCTTTTGGTGTTCCTCTATCAATTCTGGTTACATGAATATCAAGAGAATCCCAAATTTCGAACATATCTTCAGCATTTATAATATTGCCGATTTGGATAATTACAAATGCTTCGATATCAAGTTTTATGTTAGCAGATTCTAAACGATCCGCAATCATTCTTTTGGCTATATCAATTTTACGAACCGGAGAAACACGGTGCGAGTTTTCAGAGAACCATAACGGTTCTTCATCATTGAAGCGTTCTTCGTCTGCCAACCAATCCCCGGGTTCTCTGTCTAACATGCATAAGCATAATTTATTTGCACTTACACCAACATAGTCAATAATGGTGTTTTTAATGCTGACACGGCTGATAACTTCATAACCCTTTTGTTTGATGATATCAACACAAGAGCCACTTGGTTGTTTTTGTACCGGTTTTTCTTTATTGTTGAAATCTTCCTTTATACGACGTTCAAAATCCCGATTTGGTCTTTCGTTTCTTTCTTGACGCTCATTTCTTGGTGCTCGATCCTGTCGGTCACGGCGCTCGTTATCTCGAGGATTTCTGTTCCGTCTGTCGTTATCTCTATCTCTGTCGTTATCTCTTTCTCTGCTCTGCGGTTTGTTACGCGGACGTGCCGGAGCTTCGTCTTCATCATAGTCAAATCGCTCTTTTCTGCGACTATTATTTTCTTGTGGTTTTTGAGCCGGGGTAACATCAAACGAATCAATATCAAAATCTAAATCGTCAACATCATCGTCAAACTTAAATAATGCGTGGTCAAATTTTTGAGCAGCAGGTTTGCTCGGTTTTGATGATGGCGGAATTACAATCGGAGCAAGTGCAGGTACGGAAACAACTTGTTGCGGTTCTGTCTCAATTTGGTCTGTATATGTTGTTGCCGTTGTTCTGATTGCTCGCGGACGAATCTCTTTATATGAACGTTTTTTACGTATCGGTGTAACACCGGTATTGGTTGCAATGATTTTTACCGGTTTATAGAACAGTGTTTTGAATAATCTCCAAGGCAGTGTTATAACAAACCATATCATCTTGCCCCATGAAATCATACTCAAGGCAATCCAACCGGTAAACCACAAAGGAATAAACGATATGATTATAAGCACAAAAGCCCATTCTTTAGGTTCTGAGATAACCCACGAATCGGACCACAAGTTCCATGCGATGTTCCAGTGTTCTAAATTTAATATATCAAAGTGCCAGTTGCGGAGCATAATAACCCTAATGCTTTCCATAAAGAAAACACTCCATAACAAACCGACAATTATGATTCTGGCTAGTATGAGTAAGGGTTTCAACAAATTCTCCTATTTCTTATTTGCTGACTTTTTCATGAAAAGTCTTATTCTTTTCTTCAAAACTACTACGAATTTTGCTTGAGTTCAAATCTTTTTTATCTTTTTGTTTAGGCATACGGCTTGAAATCATCTCTTCTAGCATTTGTTGAGGTGTTTGTTTCGCACCGACCTTTGCTCCCATATTTTTCAAAGTAATTGATTTCGGAAGCTGTGCATATTTCTTTTCCTGATAGTTGTGGTACCAGAAAACAGGGAAGAAAATTATCTTGGCTATCGAAACTTTCATGGCTTTTCGCCAACCCCATATCCACAACGGAATAATTGCAATCAAGGCTATTACAAAGAAATATTCTTGTGCGGTATCTATAACACCGCCGTCTTGCCAAAAACGAGAGATTTTAACCCAATATCTTTTACCGAAAATATCAAATTTCCAAATCCATTTCATTAGCCATGCGACTATTCCGAAATAGATAAATGACCACACGGCGCCTATAAAGCAAAAACGAATAAACTTTTTTATTTTTTTCACTATTCTCTACCTGTTTTTTGTGCTAATTCGTACGCAAAGTTAATTTCACGAGCGGCTTTGATTTGATCTTGGCTGAATTGACCAGTTTCCCTCATGTTTTTCAAAATCTGGTCCGTAGAACCGTCTTTTCCGGCTTCTTGTGCTTTAATACCTGCATCAAGTAATGCATTTTGCTGCTCATCAGTTAAATTGCCGTTTGCAAGCATTGCATCGACCATAAATTCGGCACCGCTCTGTTTTGCCTGTCTTGAAGCCAAAGCTCGAGCCTTAAATTCTTCGATTCTCGGGTTGATTTTTTTGCCCCTGTCTTCGTGGGCTTGTTCACGTCTCGCATTTTCTGCGGTGCGAGGATCTGTTTCAACCGCTTTTTGTTTTTTAGTGATTTCTTCATCAGTTTGAGCTTGAACAATAGCTTCTTCTTGTAAAGTTTTTTTAGGTTCTTCCGGAGCCACAGGAGGTGTTTCAACTTCTTGTGTTGTAGTACGCTGTGGAAGAGTTGTAACTGTGTGTTTAGCTGCAATTAATTTGTTTGCTGCATCTAAACTTGTATTGGGACGTGGCTCTTTTCCAAGTTCTACAATATGACCTGAGGCTATATCTTTTTGTGCGTGTACTATTCCATCTTTAGCATTCTTTTCTATTTCATTTAGTGTTGAAAAACTTTGTTCCCATTGTTTTTCAACTTTGCTACTCATATATTCGCCATATGGTTTTTTGATTCCTTTATATGCCTTATATTGAGCTTGTAATTTGTCTCTTTCGTCAGCATTGGCCAAAGCTGTTTCTCTATCTGATTGAGTTATTTCTTTTATTTTCTTTACATTAGCATCAAATTGCGTAGCAAAATCTTTTTCTGCCGTACTGCATTTGTCTTTATTATATGAGATACCTGTTAATACATTTGCCGTAGCAAGTTCCAGAGCCGCAAATTCTGCTTTGGTATCAAATGTTAAATTAATTCTGGCATCTCTAGCAAATTCTGCAGCAATCTTTTTACTTCCTAAAGCTGCCTCTTCATTTTCCGGATTTGCTTTGCGAGTTTCACAAGCTTTACGGGTAGCTTCCAATTTCTTTTTGCCTTCTTCGGTATCGGCACCAATCATTTTTTCATATTTTTTTAACAACTCTTTATTTTGTCCGTCAAAAAGAGTTCCGTTATTGATAGCAACACCAATATCTGTAATATCTTTGTTGGTTTGCTCAAATCTGTCCATTATTTCTTTTTTCTTTTTGCCATAAAGACCACCTTCAAGTTCTCCTTTGTCATTACGATGACCGGCAATTTTTTCCATTGTTTTATAGGTTGTGGTTCCTTGTAATTTAGCCTTTCTTTCCGCATTTTGTTCTTGAAGATGCGCTCTCAGTTTGTAACATCCATAATTGAAGTACTTTTCGACTTTTTCCGCACTCCATAACGCTCCGGCAATAAGCCATTTTTCGTACATATAATTGATTACATCATCTTGTTTAAAATCTTTTTCTTTTGGATCTGTAGGATCAATGTCGTTATCTTTTTTCTTTTTCAGAGAACCATCATTAGGCTGATTTTGTTTTTGTTCCAAAGCTTGTTGTTCTTCAAGCGATAACAAGCCCATACGTTGTTTCTCTTGAAGTTCCTCAAGCGACAATGATGATGCTTGAGGTGAGGATGTAGGTGTTGTATTTTCTTCCGCTTTGGAGGATTCTACGCCTGTTTCAACCATTTTAGACGGATCTTCACGTGTATCCGTTTGTCCGCTATTGTCAGTGATTAACACACTCAAGCCAGGTTGTTCCGTCTGTGGTGCTTGTGACGATACAGGTTCCTGAACAGAAGTAACAGTCTCTGTTTTTGTTTCAACTTTAGCAGCAGTATCTTCATTTTCAGCCATTTGCGTATTCCTTATCTAAACCTACTTTAATATATTCTTATAATATCACTGTTTTATCGTTTTGTCTATAATTTTCTATATTTTCGCAAAATTATGCTTTGAACTTTTTCAAAAATTCTCCGATTTTTTTATTTATTATAATGCCCGAACGAGGGGAGGGCTTTATTAAACCGAAGAATTTAGGTTTGATTTTATTAACTTCAATCGGAGCAAAAATGGCCGGATTGTTTGTCAAAGCTTCAAAAGAGCCTTCAGGATCTTTGCTTGCAACTTTGAAATAGCCGTTGATTAGTTTTTCGGCATTAATCGGAAATTTTTTCTTTTCCAAAGCCTCAATATATTTGCGAGCCCTTGCTGCTCTGCGGCGATGTTCTTCAATGATTTCCTGTTCGATTCTCTTATGCTCAAACTCTAACATACGTTTTTCATAAGAAATTTCGCATCCTTCAATTTCAAACAAAATTTCAACGTAGGAAACGACAGCCATTTGTAAATTTTCGTCAGTGTGTTGTTCTGCAAAATCAAGCAGTTCTTCATCAGAGGCATGAGGTTGGATTTTTACTATATCCTTAGGGAAAGCGTCAAACATTGTATCCCAACCTTGCAGAACATCAATGCTGATAAGGTTGCCGAGTCCGGGAGTATATTTAGGATACAGAGTTTGAGCTTTAATATGAAATGTCGGAACTCGCAATTCGTGTTCACGGGCGATAGCTTCAATGGATTCGACGTAGTTTCTGTATGCCATATAAAGTTTTTGTTCGGACAAATCTAAGGCATCAGCAACATCTTCATCGCTTGCGGTTTCCGGAATCGGTTCCGGTTTCGGTTCGTCAAGCATAATACGAGTAGTTTCTTTTTCTTCTTCAATGTTTGCTAATTCCGATTGAATAAAATTGTCAAGCAAAGCATTGAAGTCGTCTTCAGATGAAGACGATGAAGAAAAGTCAAACTTTCCGTCAGTTGGAACGTCATTGGTTAATTTGTTGATTAAGTCGTCGCTATCACTCATCGCAATCCTCAATTTAGTGTAATATTAGATACAATTTTAGCCTTTACAGGGTTAAAAACAATAATTTCATCTGCTTTATCGGGGGCAGATACCAACAAATAAAGCAAACCTTCATCGGCAGTAATTTGTTTAATTTGTGTGCCATCAGTTAATCCTAAACTTGCGGAAGATACCGGTTTGTTTGAATTTTTTGCACGATTAAACAATATACCTGCCAAAGAGATAGTACCAAAAATCAATAAAAATGTAAAGATAAAGACAACTATTTTCAGTGCTTTTAAGCGATTCATTTTATATATCCTTGCATTTTAAGATATTACTCTTTATTAATATAGCAGAGAGTTTATTTATAAAGTATGAAAAATATATGAATATTGAGGATAGCAACATAATTTTTTCGAATCCGGTAACAGAGGCTGAAGTCGGGTTGCGTGTGGATAAGTTTTTGAGTTCCAATTTAACGGGGTTTTCTCGTTCGATGATTCAAAAACTTATTGCTGCAGGAAGTGTAAGTGCGGATGAAAATGTAGTAAGCGACAATGATTTTAAGGTTCGCTTAGGGGACAGTTTTTGCATTATGCTACCCGAAGCAGAAGAAGCTAATCCGCAGCCGGAGAATATTCCTCTTGATATAATTTATGAAGATGATGATTTGTTGGTCGTAAACAAACCTGCGGGTATGACAGTTCATCCTGCTCCCGGGGCAAAAAGCGGGACTTTGGTAAATGCCTTGCTGTATCATTGTAAAGACAGTTTGTCGGGAATCGGAGGAGTGAAACGCCCGGGAATTGTGCACCGAATCGACAAAGATACCAGCGGTCTGTTGGTGGTGGCCAAAAATGATATGGCTCATAAAGGACTTTCCGAACAATTTTTTAAGCACAGTATTGAGCGTACGTATTATGCCGTTGTTTACGGAATGCCTAATCCGCTAAACGGCACGATAGAGGGAAATATCGCACGAAGTCGCTTTGACAGAAAGAAAATGGCAATAGTTACAAACGGCGGTAAACATGCGGTAACTCATTATCAAACAATAGATAATTATAATCAGGCAATCAGTTTGGTAAAATGTAATTTGGAAACGGGAAGAACTCATCAAATCAGAGTACATATGTCTTCAATCGGCTGTAATTTGGTTGGCGATAAGGTTTATGAAAAGTCGGGAAAAACACAAATTAAAGGTCTTTCGACTGAAGTTAAAAATTTTATAAATTCCTTTCCGAGACAGGCTTTGCACGCGGCCTCTCTGGGTTTTGAGCATCCGAGAACAAAACAGTTTTTACAATTTGAAGCTCCCATACCTGATGATGTGTACGAAATTTTCGTACACTGTGCACTAAAAATTGTGTCTACCCAAGGATAAAAAAATATTTAACAATGCACTCCAGACTATCGTTTTTAACAAAATATAAGGAGTGTAAAATATGAATAATGAAGTCGCATTTAGTGTAGAAGAATTTTCTCCGGAAACAAATTTATCGAGATATTTGCAAAATATTCGCAATTTTCCGATATTGAGTCCTGATGAAGAATATCTGCTTGCGACTGAATATATTAAGACACGTGATGCCAAAATCTCGTATAAACTGGTTACTTCGCATTTGCGTTTGGTGGTAAAGGTTGTTTCGAAATTTAAAGGGTATGGTCTTCCTGTTGCCGAAATGATTGCCGAAGGTAATATGGGACTTTTATATGCGGTTGATAAATTTGATCCAGAAAAAGGTTTTCGTTTTTCAACCTATGCTTTATGGTGGATTCGAGCTTCAGTTCAAAAATATGTTTTAAATTCGTGGTCTTTGGTAAAAATAGGAACAACTTCGGCACAAAAAAAGTTATTTTTTAATTTGCGTAAAATGAAGAATCGTTTGAATTTAACTGATGACAGAGAGCTTTCTCTTGATGTCGTTAAGAATATTGCAACCTCATTAGATGTCAGTGTGCAAGATGTAACAGATATGAATATGCGTCTTAAGTCACATGACGGTTCTCTAAATGTATTGGTTGATTCCGGTTCCGACAACGGAAGCGAATTGATGGACTTTATTGCCGATAATAAGCCTAATCAGGAAGAGATGTATTCTCGAAGTGAAATTATGCAACAGAGAAAAAAAGCATTGAATAAAGCTTTTGAATGTTTGAACCCGCGAGAGAAAGATATTTTGTTTAAGAGAAGATTATGCGAGAAATCGGTAACATTAGACGATTTGAGTAAATTTTATGCCATTTCAAAAGAAAGGGTTCGTCAAATAGAACTGAATTCCATTCGCAAAATTCGCAATAATATTATGCAATAGTCGGGTTGTTTTTGGAAACTTTGTGCCAATATTATTAGTGTAAAATAATGGAGGCACAAAGTGGAAGAAGAAATCAGATATGGTGTTGTCAGACGGGGAATTTCAAATGAATTACGGGATCCTGATGAAAAGGTAACATCTTGTATGTATGATGATTTGACAGGGTTGGTTAACTATTATTTGTTTGAAGATCGTTTGCAAACAGCAATTAATAATGAAAACCATAAGGATGTTCGGTTCAAACGCAATAAAATTGTGGTTTTGGGTATCAATATTGATAATTATAATTTTTTTGACAGTCCTGATGGTATAATAAAAGAAATGGCAGAAAGAATGCTAATGTATCTTCCTGCCAATTATACTGTCGCGAGAGGTATTCGATATACATTTTGGATTATGATGACTAACTTAAATTCACAAGAAGAAATAGAGCTAGAGTTGAGTAAGATACGCACTATATTCAGAACTCAAACCCAAAATGGCGAAAAGGTTATTACCAGTATGGGGGTAAGTATGTATATAGGGCAAGATATAAAGGCCAAAAATTTGGTGGAAGAAGCAATAATTGCCCTACAAAGAGCGCAAACACAAGGCGAAAACAATCTTTTATTTTACAGCCGTAATTAGTCGAACAAACTTTTTCCGTTGCGTAAAATTGCTTCAGCTTTCGGGGTATAATTTCCGTTACCGTCGTGAATGGTTATTCCCGGTAAAATTTTAGTCGGTCCTTTAGAATTTTTGCGAGCACAAACAATTACACGTTTTGCGTTCTGTCCCTCTTTGGAATAGAGCGGAATAATTGTAATTTCCCCTGTTTTTTGATGAAAAACCGATAAAATTTCATCAACGGCTTCGGCACGATTTATGGTATAAATCCACCCGTTAGGGCGCAAACATTTCAATCCGAGTTGTAACCATTCGGTCAAATTGAAATTTTGAAAATTATGAGCTTGAGATTTGCTTTCATTCGGGGACGGCATGTCGTGGTCAGAATAGGGCGGATTGGTTATAACATGATGAAATTGGTTATGCCATTGATTATCAAGGGTTCTTAAATCGCAATTAAAAAAAGATAGATTAGCAAAATCATTTGATTTTGCACTTAAATTTGATAATTCCGCTAATTCGCTTTGTAATTCTATGCCGGAAATGAGAGCATTTGGAAAACGTTGTGCCAAACAAAGGGAAATTGCGCCGGTACCTGAGCCCATATCCAAAACTTTTTCTCCGTTTTTGATGTTTTTTACGGCACCGGAAAGCATAACCGCGTCGCTTGATGCACGATATCCGTTTATCGGTTGAAAAATTTTTATTTGTTTATCAAGAAGATAGTCGTTTGTATATTCCGGCATTTTAAGACCTACTTAAGCGAATCTATAACACTGATGATGATGCTCATGCTTTGAGTTTCGTTTATGTCTCTGCTTGTAAGGTGTAATTTGCGTTTACAAGAATTTAAAACCGTACTGGCTACAGTCCATTTGTTGTTATAAAACAATGTGCCTTCGTTTTTCATGTCATAGATGGCATTGAGCATACAACCGTTTAATTGTCCTACTTGTGTTCGGGGAGTTTTGCCCTCGTCCCGAGCGGTCGCACAAGCATTCAACATTAAAGAAATTACAATCAGTAAAAGTGTTTTTTTCATTTTATTCTCCTAATTGTCGAGATAATAAACCTATTTTGCAAAAATATGGTTAATTATAATACTAAATAATGCGAAAAAAGTATATTTTTTGGTGGATTTTTGAATCATTGCGTGATATACGAAAGGCAGAAAATTTTTTCTAAAACTTATATTAACTTAAACCTAAGGATATAAAATGTCAGAAGTAAAAATGAAAATGATGGATGGTAACGAAGCTGCAGCTTCTGTTGCCCATCGTATGAATGAAGTCTGCGTTATTTACCCGATTACTCCGTCTTCTCCGATGGGGGAATGGGCTGACGCATGGTCTGCTGCTAAACAAAAGAATATCTGGGGTGTCGTTCCTGAAGTTCAGGAAATGCAATCAGAAGCAGGTGCCGCAGGTGCTTGTCACGGTTCTTTGCAAGCAGGTGCTTTAACAACAACCTTTACAGCTTCACAAGGTTTGTTGTTGATGATTCCGAATATGTATAAAATTGCCGGTGAATTGTCTCCGTTTGTAATGCATGTTGCCGCTCGTTCTTTGGCATATCACGCATTGTCAATTTTCGGTGACCATACCGACGTTATGGGGTGCCGTCAAACAGGTTTTGCTATGTTGGCATCTAACTCTGTTCAAGAAGCTCACGATATGGCCGCTATTGCACAATCTTCTACATTGCGTGCTCGTGTTCCTTTCTTGCACTTCTTTGATGGTTTCCGTACTTCTCACGAAATCAAAAAAATTAAATTACTCTCTGACGATGATTTGAGAGCAATGCTTGATGGTGTTAACTATACTTTCAATGCAGAAAATGCTCTGCGTCCTGAATCTCCGGTTGTTCGCGGTACTGCTCAAAATCCGGATGTGTTCTTCCAAGGTCGTGAAGCTTCAAATCCTTATTACAAGAAGGTTGAAGGCATTGTTCAAGAAGAAATGAACAAGTTTGCCAAAATTTCAGGTCGCCAATATAATGTTGTTGACTATGTTGGTGCTAAAGATGCCGAACAAGTTATTGTTATTATGGGCTCAGGCGCTGAAACAGTTGAAGAAACAATTGAATATTTGAATGCTAACGGTGCAAAAGTAGGTGCTTTGAAAGTTCACCTCTATCGTCCGTTCCCTGAAGAATCTTTCTTGAAAGCTTTACCTTCAACAGTTAAAGTTGTTTCTGTTTTGGATAGAACAAAAGAATCCGGCTCTACCGGTGAACCTTTGTACTTGGATGTTGTAGCTACCTTGTCTCAAGCTTTTGCTAACGGCAAATTGGCAACAATGCCGAAGATTGTAGGCGGTCGTTACGGTTTGTCTTCAAAAGAATTTACTCCGGGTATGGTTAAAGCTGTTTATGACAATGGTTTTGCAGCATCTCCGATTAATGGTTTCTCTGTTGGTATCATTGATGATGTTAACAATACATCATTGCCGTTTGATGACAGTATTGACACAGAGCCTAAAGATGTTGTTCGTGCCGTATTCTTCGGTTTGGGTGCTGACGGTACCGTTGGTGCAAACAAAAACTCAATTAAGATTATTGCAGAAGATGCCGGTAAATATGGTCAAGGCTATTTCGTTTACGACAGCCGTAAATCAGGTTCTATGACCACATCTCACTTGCGTTTTTCTGACAATCCGATTAAATCAGCATATTTGATTAATAAAGCTGACTTCGTTGCTTGTCACCAATTCCCGTTCATGAACAAAGTTGATATTTTGAAAATTGCCAAAGAAGGTGCTACATTCCTTTTGAATGCTCCTTATAAAGCAGAAGAAGTATGGGATCACTTGCCACGCGAAGTTCAAGAACAAATCATTTCTAAGAAATTGAAGTTCTACACAATCAATGCTATTGAAGTTGCTCGTGAAACAGGTATGGGACAACGCATCAATACTATCATGCAAGCTTGCTTCTTTGCAATTTCAAATATTTTGCCGAAAGACGAAGCTATCACACAAATTAAAAATGCTATTAAGAAAACTTATAGCAAAAAAGGCGATGCTATCGTTCAAAAGAACTATGCCGCAGTTGATGCTTCTTTGGCTCATATGCACGAAGTTAAATATCCTGATCATGTAACATCAACATTTGATCGTCAAGCTCCGGTTCCTGCTGATGCTCCTGAATTTGTTAAGAAGCTCACTGCAGAATTGATTGCTGACAGAGGTAACGAATTGCCTGTTTCTGCATTTAGCGAAGTTGTTGACGGTACATGGCCGACAGGTACAACACAATATGAAAAACGTTGTATCGCAACAGAAATTCCGGTTTGGGATCCTTCTGTATGTATTCAATGCGGTAAATGTTCTTTAGTATGTCCGCACGGTGTTATCCGTATGAAAGTTGCTGATGAAGCTCAATTAAAAGATGCTCCGGCTACTTTGAAAACTGCAGATTATAAAGGTAAAGAATTTGCCGGTAAGAAATTTATTTTACAAATTTCTGCCGAAGACTGTACAGGTTGCGGTATTTGTACCTCTGCTTGTCCGGCTAAAAACAAAGAAGATGCAAGCAAAAAAGCTATCAATATGGATCATATTGAAAACCATTTGGAAGCAGAAGTTGCTAATTGGAAATTCTTTGAAACCTTGCCTTATGTAAAGAGAACAGAAGTTGTTAAGAGCTTGCCGAAGACAACTCAAATGATTCAACCTTTGTTTGAATTCTCAGGTGCTTGTGCAGGTTGTGGTGAAACTCCGTATGTTAAATTGTTGACACAATTGTTTGGTGACAGAATGGTTGTTGCCAATGCAACAGGTTGTTCTTCAATTTACTCAGGTAACTTGCCGACAACTCCTTATGCGAAAGATGAAAAAGGTCATGGTCCTGCTTGGGCAAACTCTTTGTTTGAAGATAATGCCGAATTTGGTTTGGGTATGAGATTTTCTATCGACCAACAAACAACTTTTGCAAAAACTTTGTTAGAAGGTTTGAAGGATAAAGTTGGTGAAGTTGCAGACAGAATTTTGAGCAACCCGCAATCTAACGACGTTGAAATTGATGCTCAACGTGAAAACGTAAAAGAGTTGCGTGCAGTTTTGGCTAATATCGATACTGATGAAGCTAAACACTTGAACAAACTCGCAGACTACCTGATTAAGAAATCTTTGTGGATTTTAGGTGGTGACGGTTGGGCTTATGATATTGGCTTCGGCGGTTTGGATCATGCTATTGCTTCAGGCAAAAACATCAATATCTTAGTAATGGATACAGGTGTATATTCTAACACCGGTGGTCAACAATCAAAAGCTACTCCGATGGGTGCAAGTGCTAAATTTGCTACTGCAGGTAAGGCTTTGCCGAAGAAAGATTTGGGTATGATTGCTATGTCTTACGGCAATGTTTATGTAGCTCAAGTTTCAGCAGGTGCAAACGATATGCAATTAATTAAGGCTATGAACGAAGCAGAAGCTTATGATGGTCCTTCATTGATTATTGCATACTGCCACTGTATTGCTCAAGGTTTCAACCTCAATGATGGTTTGGATCACCAAAAAGCAGCTGTTGAAAGCGGTAGCTGGCCGTTGTATCGTTACAATCCGGACAATGTTGCAGAAGGAAAAGCTCCTTTGATGTTGGATTCTAAAGCTCCGACAAAACCGTTGTCTGAATATATGGCTAATGAAACACGTTTTCAAATTGTGAACAAAATGAATCCGGAACGTTATGAAGCTTTGTTGAACAAGGCTCAAGAAAATGTTACCGAAAAACGCAGTTTGTTGGAACACATGGCCGGTTATAAAGTTTCTGAATAATCAGTAACTCAAATAACAAAAGTATGGAGTGGGGTGAAAACCCCACTCTTTTTTGTTGCTAATTTCATAAATTTGATTATTCTATATTCGGATAGGTGGAACTTATCTAGGGCGTCGAAAACCCTAAAAATCAAATAAATAGTCGCCGGAGCATAAGCGACTTAAAATTTGTATGCCGACTTCTGTCTTGGACGGATGTCGGTGAATAAGGCTATGCGCCAAATAAGCCGAGCCGTTTCTTTATTTATTTGATTTACGGTTTTCGAACATCCGCCCGCCTCAAAAAGGTGGGTTTTCTTTAAACTCAAGAATAGGATGTTGGAATAATGGTAAATGATAAAAAACAAGCGGAAATGTCCGCAATTCTTACTCAAAAATATAATCAAAAAATTGAATTAAAAGAATTAAGAGAAGGTAGAGATAAAGATGTTTATTTAGCTGAAAGACAAAATGGCGATAAATTTGTTGTTTTGGTTAATAAAAAAAATACGATAATGCGTAAATACAGAACAATATTGTCAAATGATTTTCAAAAAAGAATATATGATAAAGGGCTTGAAGTGCCGGATGTTATTGATATTTTTGAATTAAATAACGGAATGATAGTAGCATGTCATACATATTTGAAAGGTAGGCAAATAGAAAATTTGGATAAAATAACCGCACAACAATGCGGAAGAGCTATTGCTAAAATGCACAATATAGTAGCATCAGGAAATAATTATTATAATAAATATCCGATAAAATACATATTTTGTAGTATATTAAAAAAAATTATTAATAAGGTACGATCGCTAAAAGATAATCTTACGGATAAAAATTGGAAAAAACTTCCTCGAGGTTTATGTCATCGTGATTTGAATTTAACAAATTTCATTTTTATTGATAAAACGGCATATTTAATAGATTTTGATAGGCACAGAATATGGCCTTTTGTTTATGAGTTATGTCGATTTTTAAAAGGCAAAGAAAATATAGATTTTGCTGAAGATATATTAAAAGGTTATTCTTCAATCAGAAAATTTTCAGAAGAAGAACGAAAGTATATAATAAAAAAATTTCCGCATTTATCAGAGATAATTTTTTGATTGTGATAAAAAAGAGCAGGGTGTGAATGCCCTGCTTTTTTTGAATGGATTTGCGATTAAAATCAGCAATGATCGGAAGAAGAAATCCATACCTGTGTACGTAAATCTTTGTTCCTGCGTTTGAGTTTGCGTACTTTTACAAGTAGGCAAATGCATACAATCGTAAGTATAACGATGATAGCAAGAAGAAAATTAACTAGAGTCATAGGATAATTTGTTGATAATTTGAATATTGGTTCAAATATACAACAATTTATTTATTAAGCAATATTTTTATATATCTAACAAGCTTTTAGCATATTCCGAAGCTTTGAATTCATCTAAGTCATCAATACCTTCGCCAATACCGATATAGTGAACGGGAAACGGGTGTTTGTCAGCGATTGCGGCCAAAATCCCGCCTTTAGCGGTACCATCAAGTTTGGTAATTATCAAACCGCTTACTTCAGCTGCCTGACTAAAAATTTCTACTTGCGACAGGGCGTTTTGTCCGTTAGTGGCATCTAATGTCAAAATTGTCGAATGCGGAGCGGATGGAATAATTTTTTTGATAACTCGGTTGATTTTTTTGAGTTCGTCCATAAGTCCGTTTTTGTTTTGCAAACGTCCGGCTGTATCAATAAATACAATGTCGTCGTTGTTTTTGATGGCTTGAGCTAATCCGTCATAACACAGTCCGGCACTGTCGCAACCGTTTTCACCGGCAAAAACTCGGACGTTTGAGCGTTCTCCCCAAACTTTTAATTGTTCGACGGCGGCCGCTCTGAATGTATCGGCGGCGATGAGCGAAACTTTTAAGCCGTTATTTTTGAATTTTTGAGTGAGTTTTCCGATAGTGGTAGTTTTTCCGGCTCCGTTAACACCTATCATCATAATAACAAAAGGTTTTTGACTTTTATCTATAATCAGTGCTTTTTCGCAAGGAAGTATAATTTTTTCAATTTCTTCGGCTAACAGTTGGCGAATTTCGTTTTCACTGATGTCTTTATCTTGTCTTTTTGAGCCAAAAGAAGAAATGATTTTTGCCGAGGTCATAACCCCCATATCCGCACTAATCAAAAGCTCTTCCAATTCTTCAAGAGTTTGACTGTCTAATTTCTTTTTAGTGAAAATACCGCTGATACCATCGGTCAAACGTGCGGAAGATTTTTTTAGTCCCAGACCTAATTTGTTTAACCAACTAGCCATTGATAATTTCTCCTTTTTCTCTTAGTCTTTTAGCACGTTCACGGCGTTCTTCCACATCAACTTGTGGCATTAATGCTGCCGGAGTTCCCGGTCTTTCCGAATACGGAAAAACATGCAAACGACTAATATTTGCTTCATCTACCAAGTTCATGGTATTAATGAAGTTTTCTTCTTTTTCGGTCGGAAAACCGCAAATAAAGTCGGCGCCGAAAGTTGCTTCCGGTCGGACCGCGCGAATTTTGTTACACAGATTTATGACATCTTCTCGCGAGTGGCGACGACGCATACGTTTTAATATCAGATTATCGCCGGACTGAATTGATAAATGAAACATAGGTAGAATATTTTTATGTTTTCCGACTAAAGCTATAAAATCATCATCAACGGCGGCAGGGTCTAATGAGCCGAATTGCAGAGAAGGAATTTCGGGAAAAGTTTGTAAAATTGAAGCAACTAAACCGCTGAAAGACGGTTGATAAGAGCAAACATCAACACCTGTAAGGCATATTTCTTTGAAGCCTTGTTCTAATAAAGTTTTGATTTGTTCTAATATTTTGTGTTGCGGAACAGGTCGATTATTTCCTCTTGCAAAAGGTATAATACAATATGTGCAACGATGGTTACAACCTTGTTGTACTTGTACGAATGCCCTTTGGCGACCTTCAAAACCTGTGATTAAGTAGTCATCATATCCGTCATATTTGAAGATGTCTCCGACAATGGTTTTTTCGGATAAATCGCTTTGCAGATATTTTTCAATGGCTGTTTTTTCTTTGTTACCGAGAATTAAATCAACTTCCGGCATTTTTGCAAACATTTGCGAACTGACTTGAGCGGCGCATCCGGTAACAACAATTTTAGCATCGGGATTTTGTTTGCGCAGTTTGCGAATCGTTTGCCTGCATTGTCTTTCTGCTTCTTTGGTAACGGCACAAGTGTTGATTATTACCAAGTTGTCAACTTTGGCAAATTTTTCTTTTAATATTTCAGATTCATAGCTGTTTATTCGACAGCCAAGTGTAACTACTTCTACCATTTATTAAATTCTCCGAGCTAAATATAATGCAAATGCTCATTTTTGCAATAAAAAAAAGAAACCCGAGAGTTAACCGGGTTTCTTGTTTTTCTTACTTTTACTTTTGCTCTTTTTGATGTCTTGAAGTTCTTTTAGGGCATTCTTTCTTATAATTTCCCAGTTAAAGATAATCCAAGGTATCCACCATATAACGAACAAAACTCCTGCTGTTCCGAACATATAAAGTTGAAAGTCAGCAGGTAGGAACGCTTCAGGAAAATGTGGCTTGAATATGGCAAATATGCCGATAATCTGCGACAAAATTCCGACAGAGGCGCTAAATACCGAGCATACCATAAAAACTGCTGTCCAGCTTTTAGTATACTTGCGCCACATAATGTAAAAAATTGCTGATATTGTAACATAGGCAATGCCCATCATAACCAGCATCGGTGCACTAAAAACACTTATCATACACTGCAGTTTTTAATATGTTAATAATCAGAAGATATAGCTAAATGTAACATTAATATTTTTAGCTTTCAAGATTTATCTTTTATAAAAGTAAGAAAAAGCCGTCATTTTGACGGCTTTTAATTATTTTCCGAATTTGGTATCTTCGTTATCATTGAAGTATCTTACCGTGTCGGCTTTGAGTTTTGACGTTGCATCTTCATCGCAAACAATCATTGCGTGTTCGTGCATTTGCAAAATACTTATCGGGCACATGTGATTGACACTTCCTTCAACAGCACAATGAACAGCTTCGGCTTTTTTATCTCCGGAAGCAATAATCATAACTTCTTTAGCTTCCATTATTGTTGCAATGCCGATTGTTACGGCTGTCTTAGGAACTTGATTTACATCATCATTAAAGAAACGGGCATTTGCACGCAAAGTATTGCGGTTAAGAGCCTTTAATCTTGTGCGAGAAGCCAGTGAAGAACCGGGTTCATTAAGAGCGATATGCCCGTCTTCTCCAACTCCGCCGATAAGCAAATCAATGCCGCCATAACTGCGAATGAGTTTTTCGTATGATTTACATTCTTTAGCGAAATCTTTGGCTTGTCCGTTCAATAAATGAATATTTTGTTGTCTTGCATCAATATGTTGGAAGAAATTTTCCTGCAAGGCATAGTGAAAACTTTTTACATCATTGTTCGGAAGACCGACATATTCGACCATATTGAAAAATACGACATTTTGAAAAGAAATTTTCCCTTTTTTGAACATTTCAATCAAACGTTTGAACATCCCGAGCGGCGAGCTACCGGCAGGAATTGCCATGACAAAAGGTTTTTCTTTTGTAGGGCGTGCTGCTTTAATTTTATAAGCAACGAAATCGGCAGCCCAACGAGAGCATTTGTCATAATCCGAATTTATAATTAATCTCATCTAATCTCATCCTTTGCTATTACTATTTGTTATATATTAGGTAAAAATGCTAAACAAAAGGTAAAACTTGACAGTAAAAAGTGCTATGATAAACTTTTTCAAAGTATAATTAAATTAAAGGTCATGTATGAGTGATATTGAAATAGCAGATTTTACAGAAATATTTGAAAGTAAAAATGTAAACCAAATTAAAACAGCTACCGATTTATTGATAAAAATTCATCGAGGCATATACAGCCGAACTTTTCCTTTGTCTAATGAACAAGAACAAGTTGAATATTGGTTGGAAAATTTAAGTTTAGGTGTGGAAAAAGGTCGTCATGTATATGTTGCTTTCGGATATAATTTGTTCTCCGATAATACGGATGTTGTAGGATTTGCAGTAGGCGGAATAGCCGGAAAAAGCAGTTGCGGTTTGATGGAATATCTTGTCAGAGATAAAAAATATTCAAAAGTTCTGAGCGGAAAGCAGATATGCGAGTATGTGGAAACAAGATTACAAGAAATAAATTTGCGAGTAAATAATGAATCATTGAAAGCCATATTGTGGGAAGCAAACAATCCTGAAAAAATAAGATATGACGAAAATAATCCGGACCCGATGGTTGATTGTATGTCACCTAAAAAAAGGTGTGATTTGATAGAAAACAGATATGGGGGGAAAAGAATAGGGATTGATTATGTTCAAGGCCCCCTGTCTCCATGTGAAAATGAAGAAGATATAAAAAACGGTATGTGCGAAACATTGATTTTATACCTGTATAATGCCGATAATTATCATAATTTTAATGCTAAAGATTTATATAATTATATTTGTTGTTTTAATGAAGATGTAAACGGCGAGAAAAATCCTTATAATTTCAGGCATTGCGGAATGGATAAAATGATGAGACAGTTGCAAATAATGATAGATAATGATATTCCTTTGCTGTTAGAACAACAAACAGAAGAACAAATAAAAATGTTAAAAGAGGTGTGATATGTTTAATTGGTTTAAGCCTAAAATTTACAATTCCGGCTATCTGCCCGAAAAAGACGGACATAAAGTATATTTTATGGAAGCGGGAAATCCTAAAGGAGAGCCTGTTCTTATATTTCATGGAGGTCCGGGTGGTTCGGCTAAGATTAAACATACATACAGTTTTGACCGTAAAAAGTATCGTATGATATTATTTGATCAACGAGGCGGAGGAAAGTCGCTTCCGGCCGGAGAAATGAAAAATAATACCACCCAGAAGCTGTTGGAAGATGCCGAACGACTGCTTGAATATTTAAATATAAAAGGCGAAGTTATCGTAAAAGGCGGTTCTTGGGGTTCAACCTTGGCTTTATTATTTGCGATAAAAAATCCTAAAAGAGTAAAAAAACTTTTTGTTAGCCAGATTTTTTTGGCAGACAAAGCCGGTGTTGATTGGCTTGAAAATCAAAGCGGTTTGTTTTATCCCGATATGTTAGAAAAAATGAAAAATGAAACCCCAAATAATCAATCGATAGCGAAAGCTTTTGCCGAAATGATTAATTCCGATAATTTGGTAAATCAAGTTAAGGCGGTCAGTTTATATGGCCGTTATGAATGGGTATTAGGAAAGTTAAACCCGCCTTCGGAATTTGGTGAGATTACGGCAGATGACATATCTTCTTCACGAGTTTATATTAATTATGCCGCAAAAGATTTTATGATTGAAGAAGATTATATTATGAACAATATTGAGAAAATTCAGCATATTCCGACTTTGATTGTACATAATCGTTTAGATTTTGTATGTCCGGTTCAAGGAGCGTACGATTTGCATAAAGCTATGCCTAAATCAAAATTGGTTATTGTTCCGGATATCGGTCACGGCAGTGATTTGTTGCAAAAAACTATTATACAAGAAACTAAAGCTTTTCTTTAATTGTTTTTACGCGGATGAAAATCCATAGCTAATGAATTGATGCAAAAACGGGTACCGGTTAATGTCGGTCCGTCATCGAATACGTGCCCTAAATGTGAATGGCAATTAGCACAGCATACTTCAATTCTTTTAGTGCCGCAACTATGGTCCGGAGATAGTTTTACACTGCCGGGCAGTGCAGAGTCAAAACTTGGCCATCCGCAACCGCAATCAAATTTTTGTTCTGAAGTGAAAATCGGATTACCGCATGCGGCACAAACATAAACACCTTCTTCGTTAAACAGATAATATTTGCCGGAAAAAGCCGGCTCTGTTCCTTTATGATGTAAAATTTTATATTGTTCTTCGGTGAGATTTGGCATTTTTTATCCTCTGGTATTTGTATGGTATAGATATTCACTTTTTTGCTAAATTTAAGTATAAACTTTAGTTGTAATTCTACTGTTGATAGAAAAAATATATTCTTGATTTATACGTTTATCGTTATAGTATATTCGTATTAAATTTTAACTTTAGAGGATTAGAAAATGAAAGGTATTATTCTCGCTGGCGGTAGCGGTTCAAGGCTATATCCTTTGACCAGTATTACCAGTAAACAACTTTTGCCGGTTTATGATAAACCGATGATTTATTATCCGCTTTCAACATTGATGTTGTTCGGAATTAAAGACATTTTGATTATTTCAACTCCGCAGGATACCCCTAATATTGAACGTTTGTTTGGTGACGGTTCTCGTTTGGGTATGAATCTGGAATATCGTATTCAAGAAGAACCTAAGGGTATTGCTCAGGCATTTACAATCGGAGCCGATTTTATCGGAAATGATGATGTTTGTTTGATTTTGGGCGATAATATTTTCTATATGGGTGAACAATTAAAACTGTTTCGTCAAGAAATTGCCAATAATCCTGGAGGAACTGTATTCGGTTATCACGTTTCTGATCCTGAAAGATTTGGCGTTGTTGAATTTGATAAAGACTTTAAGGCTGTTTCAATAGAGGAAAAACCAAAGCAACCGAAATCCAATTATGCGGTTGTCGGTTTGTATTTTTATAAATCTGATGTGGTGGAAAAAGCTCGTAACTTAAAGCCTTCTGCTCGAGGAGAATTGGAAATTACCGATTTGAACAGAATGTATTTGGAAGAAGGTCGCTTAAATGTTTTGCCGATGAAAAGAGGAAATGCTTGGCTTGATGCCGGAACTCCGCAATCTTTGTTAGAAGCTTCTAACTTCATCGGTATTATTGAAAAACGTCAAGATTTGAAAATTGCATGTATTGAAGAAATTGCGTATCGTCGCGGTTTCATTGACAGTAACCAACTTTTGAATATCATTAATGAGTTAAAAGACGGAACTGACTATAAAGCATATTTAAAACGTGTTTATGAGGACTACCATGAAGGTTACTAGAACTGAAATTGACGGTGTGTTCATTATTGAACCGCAAGTGTTTGAAGATGAAAGAGGCTATTTTTTTGAGAGCTATAATAAAGAAAAGCTGAAAGAACAAGGTATTGATTATGATTTTATTCAAGATAATCAATCAAAATCTAAATATGGTACAATCAGAGGTATCCATTTTCAAAAAGGTGAATATGCTCAAGCTAAATTGGTACGTGTTTTGGAAGGAACAGTTCTTGATGTTGCGGTTGACTTGCGAAAAGATTCTCCTACTTTCGGAAAACATGTTGCAGTTGAGTTGAGTGCGGAGAATCGTCGTCAGCTGATGATACCGAGAGGTTTCGGACATGGATTTTCAGTACTTTCCGAAACGGCTGTTTTTGCTTATAAGTGCGACAATGTATATAACAAAGCATCAGAAGGCGGTTTGCGTTACAATGACCCTAAATTGGGAATCGATTGGAAAATTGATACCGATAAAGCAATTTTGTCTGATAAAGATAAGGTCAATCCGTTATTGGAGGAAATTGAATGTTTTTAGTTGTTGGTGCTAACGGACAACTCGGTAACGAACTGCGTTTGTTGTTGCAAGACAAAGCAGAATATGTTGACAGGGAAGAATTAGATATTACCGATGAGAAAGCTGTTAGGGAATATGTTATAAGCGATAAATATGAGGCTGTTATAAATTGTGCGGCTTATACTGCGGTTGATAAGGCGGAAGATGAACCCGAGTTGGCTGAAAAAATAAATGTTATCGGTCCTAAAAATTTAGCGAAGACAGGTATACCGTTGGTGCATGTATCAACAGACTATGTTTTTGACGGTCAAAATTGTGTGCCTTATAAAGAAAGCGATAAAACAGCTCCTCGTTCTGTATATGGTGTTACAAAATTATCCGGAGAGCAAGCTGTGGTTGATAATGCGTCAACAGCGGTTGTTATCAGAACAGCATGGTTATATTCGGAATTCGGTAATAATTTTGTGAAGACAATGCAAAGATTAGGTGCTGAGAGAGAAAGCCTTAATGTTGTTTTTGACCAAGTAGGAACTCCTACTTATGCTAAAGATTTGGCACAGGCAATAGTTGAAATTTTGCCGCAGTTAAAAATCGGCACCAAAGAAATATATCATTTTTCAAACGAAGGTGTTTGCTCTTGGTATGATTTTGCAGTATCAATTATGCAAAAATCAGAATTGTCTTGCAAAGTTTTTCCGATTGAAAGTTCGCAATATCCTACAAAAGCCGCACGTCCGTCGTATTCGGTTTTGAATAAGGGAAAAATAAAGTCTGATTTCGGAATTAAAATTCGTCATTGGGAAGATGCTTTACAAGAATGTATTAATAATTTGAAGGGATAAGGAATATGAAATCTGTTTTAGTTACCGGCGGTGCCGGATTTATCGGTTCTAATTTTGTGCCTTATATGGTAGCAAAATATCCGCAATATAAAATTATAAATTTAGATAAGCTTACTTATGCCGGAAATTTGGATAATTTAAAAGAATGTGAAAATACCGAAAATTATATGTTTGTGCAAGGTGATATTTGTGACAGAACATTGATTGAAAAGCTTTTTGAAGAAAATGATATCAGAGGTGTTGTTCACTTTGCGGCAGAGAGCCACGTAGATAATTCTATTTCAGGACCGCAAGCATTTATTGAAACTAATGTATTGGGAACATTTACACTTTTAGATGTAGCTCGTAAATATTGGATGGAAGCTCCTCATCAGGTCAAGGCCGGTTATGAAGATTGCCGTTTTCATCATATTTCAACCGATGAAGTATATGGGGCTTTAGGTGATACCGGTTATTTTACCGAAAAAACACCTTATGATCCGAGTTCTCCATATTCTTCTTCCAAAGCTTCTTCTGATATGATTGCTAGAGCTTATCACAGAACATACGGAATGAATATTACCGTATCTAATTGCTCTAATAATTATGGTCCGAAACAACATCCGGAAAAGCTTATTCCGAAGATTGTCTCAAATGCTTTATCCGGTAAAAATATACCGATTTACGGTGATGGTAAAAACGTGCGTGATTGGTTGTATGTGTTAGATCATTGTAAGGCAATAGATTTGATTTATCATAACGGTAAAAGCGGTGAAACATATAATGTCGGCGGACATAATGAAAAAAATAATTTGGAAATTGTAGATACAATTTGTTCGATTTTGGATAAGGAGCGTCCGCAAGCAAACGGAAAATCATATAAGGATTTAGTTGTCTTTGTTAAAGACAGACCCGGACATGACAGACGTTATGCTATTGATGCGACAAAATTAACAACAGAATTAAACTGGAAAGCTGATGAAAATTTTGCCAGCGGTATTGTTAAAACAGTAGAATGGTATTTGAAAAATGCGTAAATACAGTTTTAAATTATTCAGTAATAATGTGCAAAACAATCCAAACCTTGTTACTCAAGGTTTGGATTTTGTACGTAAAAATGCGGATAGAATGTTTATTGAATTGATGGTGGTGCCGCAAACTCCTAAAGAAGATATTGATACTTTTGCAGATTGGGCAAAAGGTGTTGAAATCAGAATACATGCCCCGCATAATGTTATGGGATTTGATGCCGGAGATAAAAGTAAAGAAAAAGAAAATTGCCAAATTTTATCTTCATCACAATATGCAGCCGATGTTTTACAGGCTAAAACTATTGTAGTTCATGCAGGTTGTGGTCATGGAGTTGAATATTTGAAAGAAACTGCCCGTCAGTTTAAAATTTTTAACGATAAACGAATTGTGGTGGAAAATCTGCCTCTATATGCCAGTGACGATGCTCCTTTACACGGAACAACCGCAGAAGAAATAAAATATATTCAAGAGCAATGCGGCTGCGGTTTTTGTTTAGACTTTTCTCATGCTACTTGTTCGGCAAATGCCTTAAATGCGGATATAGAAAAACATTTATCAGATTTTTTTGCTCTAAAACCTGATGTATATCATATTTGCGATGGGGATATAAAAAGTGTGGAAGACAAACATTTGCATTTTGGCGAAGGCAATTATCCGCTAAAACATTATCTCAACGATTTTACAGGGAAAAATGCCTATATTACTATGGAAACCGGATACGGAAGACCTGAAAATATAGATGCATGGGTTGCTGATTTTAATTATATTATCAATATGGAGCAAGGAGAATAATATGCCATTTTTAAAAATTTGTACTAATGCAGAATTGAAAATTTCTAAAGAAGAATTTGTTGAAAAAGTTGCTGAAATGATAGCTGTAGAATTGGGAAAACCGATAGGTTACGTTGTTGTATTGTTGAATAAAAATGACAATATGTCTTTTGGAGGAAAACTAACTAATAAGGGAATTTTGTCTTATATGGAATCAATCGGTTTTGGTAATAAAAAAGAAATTTTAGTTTCCAAACTTACAGATTATTTTGCAAGTTCTTTTGCCAATGTCGAAATGCGAAATATCAACATTGTTACAATTGATATGCCTGCTTCAACGGTGGCAATCGGTGGTAACTTTTTAGGTTAAAACAAAGCTCCTCAATGAGGAGCTTTATTTTTATCGTTTGTGTAAATTTGGTAAATATACCATGGAAACAATAAATATGCTTTTATAAAATTGAGTATGTTTTTTAATGTATTAATAGTCTTTCCTTGTATAAAGTCGTCATATTTAAGTTTCCGCGTATATTGTTTAAAGCTGTGTTTTATGATATATCTGGCTTTTTCGCAAATTTCCGGATGTGTATTTTTATACAAATGTAAAATAGATTTGTTGTTTTTTAGTACTAGTTGAAGTTTACTATAAAGCTTTTCTATATTTTCACAAGGAAGCGATAATATTTTGTTAAGGTAACGAAAATATTTTGCAACAAGGTTTCTTTGAATAATCATATCGCTTTGTTTCAAAATTAAATTTCCGAATTTATCAATAAAATTTAATGGAACACAAGGCGAATGGATTAATTGTTTTTGGTAACATAAGGAATCTTTTCGTGGGTATCGATAATTGTATAAATGCTCTTTAAGTATACCGAATTTTTGTGTATTTAAAATGTAGTTTATATTAAAAAATTCGTCTTCTCCAGTTTCAAGATTTGTGTCAAATAACATATTGTTTCTTTGAATATTTTCTTGAAGAAAAATTTTATTACTGCATTCGCAAGGTAAATTAATTATCGTATTGAAATTTTCTGTTCCTTCATAGATAGTATATTTGCCCAGTCTGTCCGGCAGAGAATAATATTTTTGGTAATTATATTCTTGAGTTGTATCGTTATAGTGACGCAATCCATACAATAGCCATTCCAAGCTATCAAATTGCATTTTTCTGTATGTTTCTTCCAATAAATTTGGTTCAATAAAATCATCAGAGTCAACAAATAATATATATCGACCTTGAGCTACTTCTAATCCCTTATTTCGAGCAGCAGAAACTCCTAAATTTTTTTGCGAAATAACGGTTATATTCTCATACTTTTGAGCATATTCTTTCAATATATTTAAACTGTTATCTGTTGAACCATCGTCAATACATATAATTTCAAATAAATCTATAGTTTGGGTTATAATGCTATCAAGGCATTGTTTTAAGTAGTTTTCCGTATTATAGACGGGAATAATAATCGAAAAAGGGATAGGGTGAGAAAGATATTGTTGCATTCTCTTATAAAATTTGTCTGAAAAACCTTCAACAGAAATAAGTTCTTTAATTTTTTCTTGAGCCAAAGAATAATACTTTCGTCCGCTTTTTATGGTTGCTGTATGAATCTGGTTACAGAACATTTGTTCCAGTTCATTTTGGTATAATTGCCATTTATTGCGTTTTTGCATTTCTTTAGTAATAAGATAATTAATTCTTATGATGTCTAAAGGACCTGCTGTTTTTATTTCTGTTCCGGTGATGGAATTTCCTCTTATACGATAATGGTAAATTTTTTCCGGAAGGTTATAAAATGTTTTGCAGTTGGATATGTGAACATAACGCCAATATTCATCTTCGTAAGCAAGCTTTTCTTCTGGAAATAGTATGTTGTTTTTATGTAAGATTTCTGTTTTAAGTAGTTGTGCCCAGCATGTTATAGGGACTTTTTTTCTTGTGTTATATATTCCTTGCTCTTTTACAAAAAGTTGTAGCCATTCTTCCATTTTTTCTAATCGAACATAGTCTGCCTCAGTTTCTGCAAAAGCATGGGCTTGACAGACAACAAAATCGACATAATTGTTTTCTATTGCCGTTACCATTTTTTCGATAGCATCTCTGCTTAGAAAATCATCAGAATCCAGAAATGTAATATATTTTCCGGTTGCTACTTTTATTCCGGCATTACGGGCCGCTGATATACCTTGATTTGTTTGAGAAATAATCTTTATTCGATTATCTGATAAAGCATATTTTTCTAAAATCGTTATACTATTATCCGTAGAACCATCATTTATACAAATTATTTCGATATCCTTATAGGTTTGATTTATTACACTATCTAAACATTGTTCCAAATATTTTTCAACATTATATACAGGAATAACAACAGTTACGGTGTGTGACATTCGGCTCAACCCCTTGAAAATCTAGGGGGGGGGGAATCCTTGGTTATAAAAATCCCACCCCACAAGTAATTATACATACCGATAGTATATATAATGATTATGATTTTGCAATATTTTATTTATACGTTAACTGGTTGTTTTCGCATTAGTGATGCGACAATTCCGGTAAAAATTACACCGAAAGTAATGCACAAAGATTGTGCCGGTGTAACATGCCAACCGATATACGGCATAAAAATTTTGATACCGATAAATACCAAAATAATAGATAATGCCGGTTTGAGATAATAAAATTTGTGCACGGCAGCTTCTAATAAGAAGTATAAAGCACGCAATCCTAAAAGGGCAAAAATATTACTTGTATATACAATGAAGATATCGTCGGTAATTAAGAAAATTGCCGGAATACTGTCAAGTGCGAAAATAACATCCATTAATTCAATAATCATCAATGCAAAGAATAATGGGGTTATGTAGTGTTTTCCATTTTCTTTTACAAAGAAGTGACCGCTGTGAATTGTGGTTACATGAAAGATTTTGCTCAAGGTTTTATACAAGCCTGTTTCCTCAAATTTGGTATCTTTTTCGGTTTTGTGTATCATCATTTTGATACCGGTATAAATTAGGAATGCAGAGAATACATATAGTACCCAGTGGAAATTTGTAATGAGTGCTTCGCCTACCAAAATTAGAATAGCTCTCATTACGATAGCTCCTAAAATTCCCCAAAACAAAACACGGTGTTGATACATACGAGGAATACCCAATGAGGCAAAAACAACGGACATAACAAATATATTGTCAAGAGAAAGGCTTTTTTCTACCAAAAATCCGGTAAAGAATAACATACCTTTTTCTGAGCCTTGTTCAATCATAACAAAAACACCGAAAAGTAATCCGGCAGCAATATATATTATACAAAGCCATAATGTATGAGAAAACACCGGAACTTCATTTTTGCGGTTCAGGAAAAATAAGTCCCAAGCAAGAAGAACAATTACCGCAATACCAAAAATTGCCCACATTGTATTGGTTGATACGTGGGGAATTAATTCTGCAAGTTTTTCCATTTAAAAAGTCCTTATAAATATTTTAAACTATTGTCCTTTTATACTCAAAAAATATTTTTATCAATCAAAAATTTTTACTCTTGTTTCTATAGGATTTATTTTTTTTACGCATGGAATTGCTTCGATACTGCCGAAAGGCATTTGTGAAACAAGATGCCAGTCATTAGGTAAATTAAATTGAGTTTTAATATCTTCTTCTATCAGAGGGCTGTAATGTTGGACAGTTGCACCTATTTTATTTTCTGCCAGAGCCAGCCATACCATATATTGCAACATTCCCGAAGATTGTTCTGCCCATGTAGGAAAACTTTCTGCATATAAGGGAAATTTTCTTTGCAACGCACTGATAACACTATAGTCTTCAAAAAATAAAATTGTTCCTAATCCGTTTTTGAACGAATTAATTTTTGCGAGGGTTGAATTTATTCTTTCCGGAGGAGTAACCTTATTTAAGGCTTTCATGGTTATATCCCACATTGTGTGATATGGTTCGTTATATAAAATAACAATCCTACCGGATTGAGAATTAAAAGCAGTCGGAGCATTTTCTATTGTTTTTTTTATAAGATTGCTGATTTCTTCTTGGGATAAAATTTGACGATTTCCCAATGAATATATGGAACGTCTATTTTCAAAACTCTTAATTATTGACATTTTTATACTCCTTATCTGTTATAGAAAATGTAAGAAGAATAAAAATAAAATCAAGGTTTATTTAGCCGAGTTTCTCATAATTTCGGTAATGGCATTAATGCTGTCCGGTTGACGAATATCCTCGCTCACTTTGTTATTACGTTCAAATCCGCATTTTTGACATTGATGTACTATTTGATATCCTTTTTTAGAATTATAAATAATTTTTATGGGTTTCATAATGCCGCCACAATCGCTGGCTCTGTCACCTGGGATAATATCCACATGCAAAGAATATAGGCAAAAAGGGCAGTGATTGCGATAACTTCCGTCGGTTAACGGCAAAACTTCTTTACCGCAATTTTGGCATATAAAACCGGTGTTTTCGAGTTCTCGACTCATTGATTATTCCTTTGCATAAAAAATTTTTCCGTTTACATCTTGTCCGTTTTCGGAGCGTAAAATTATGTCGTTTGATACAATATCTTTATATCCGCATTGTTGCAAAATTTTGTTTATATATTTTTCATTATGAATATAACGTCCGTTGGGTTTTAGTTCATAATCTGATTTTGAGAGCTTGTCAATTGCAACCGAAAATGCAAAAGGTCGTGGATATATATTTTTTATCAAATCAGACACATCGCCGATGTATCCCAATACATCTCCGGCAACTACCAAATCCGCTTCCGGCAGATTTTTACAATACTCTGTAATATCTGCGTTTTCTAATTTTTCATATATGTTTTTATTTTTTGCTTTTTGAAGCATTTTTTCTGATATATCTACACCGATAATTTTATTATCAGGTGTTTTAATTTTTTCAGCCAACAGTCCGGTTCCGCACCCTAAATCAATAACCGTTCCCTTTACGGGAGAAACGATTTTACTGATTGCATCAGGGATATTATAATTGATATTATTCATAACCTGCTCATAGTTATCAGCAAATAAGTCAAACAAGTGTTTGCTATATTCGGAACATGAATTGCTTTTCTTTCCTTTGAAAGATAAATTGATATGTTTGGCAAATTCATTATCAGGATAGCTTTTAAGCCAATTTTCGGCAATCTTTACAGCCAGTTTTTTATCCTTGTTATGAAGTAAAATTAAGGTTTCGGCAATATTGAGCGAATATTCCTTATTATCACAATCACGATTTAGAGCATTGAGAAACAGACCTAAGGCTTCATCATATTCTCCCATACTGCGATGTAAAATTCCTAAATTGTTGCTGACTACTGCTGAAGCCGGATTGATAATTACTGCTTTTCGATATTCTTCCAGTGCTTCGCTTAAACGATTTTGTTGATAGAGCATATTAGCATAGTTAAGGTGAGCATCAAAATTATCGGGATTAATATCGAGAGCTTTTTTATACATTTTTTCAGCTTGTTCGCTGTCTTTTTCTAAATTGGCCAAATTTATGATTGCAGTTACCGAATTAGGATTTATTTCAACGGCATTTTGGAAATATTTTTCGGCTTGTTCTTTTTGATTGTTTTGTAAACAAAGTTCTCCGGCCAATAATTTATAATTTTCACAAGGACATATTTTGTCGGCATCTTCAGCATATTTCAAAGCATCGTTATATTGTTTTTGTTCTCGATACAACAATGACAGATAATAAGGTATGGTGTCATTATCGGAAAACTTTTGTTTTAGTTGCGTAAGTTCGTTTATGTCATCTTTCAGATAAGCCAAATTGGCCATTGCTTCGGGATAGTTTGGGGCATAAGCAAGGGCTAAATTAAACATTTCTGCGGCTTTTTCGTTGTTACCTCTGATAGCATATATTTCGCCTAAAGCATTATAGCCTTCTTTGGTATCGGGTTTTAATTTTATCACTTTGTTATATGCGGTTTCGGCCTCGATATATTTTCCCATGGCCGATAAAGACCAGCCCAAATTGAAATAAAATTCAAAATTGTTAAAGTCGTTAATGATAGCTTTTTCAAAATATGATACGGCTTCATTGTGCAAACCTCGAGATTGAGCTATAATTCCCAATAAATTTAGTATATTCGGTTGGTTCGGAGCAGTTTGTAAAATTTGACGATATATTAATTCTGCAGCGTCAAGATTGTTTTGTTGATGAAGCTTTAAGGCTTGTTGCAACATAGAATCATAAGACATTCAATTCCTCCCTGATATCGGATATTATTTTTTCAAACATATCGTATGTAAGTACTCCCGTATTAATATTGTAGCGAGATGTGTGATAAGAATTAAATAATATTATATTTTCTTTAGTCAAAAAATGTTTTGCACCATGCTTAAATTTGAAAGCTGATTTTTTATAGCCCAAGTTCGAGAGCAAAGTGTTATGTGCAACGGTGCCTAAAACTAAAATTATTTTAAGGTTAGGCATATTTTTGATTTCGTCTTGTAAAAAACGTCGACAATTATTGGTTTCTTCCGCTATAACTTTATTTTGGGGCGGAACACAACGAACGGCATTTGTAACACGAGTATTAATAAGTTCAAAACCATCATCAGCTTTTTTAAGATATTCTCCTTTGGCAAAACCAAATTTTTTTAAGCACGGATAAAGTACATCGCCGGCATAATCATTGGTGAAAGGGCGTCCGGTTTGATTTGCTCCGTTAAGTCCGGGAGCCATTCCGATTACTAAAAGTCGGGCATTAACATTGCCGAATGATGGAACAGGAGCGTTAAAATAGTGTGGAAATTTCGCTTTATTTTGGTTGCGAAATTCAACTAATCTGGGGCAAAGTTGACAATTTTTATCGGGGCATAACATTTTTTTCTCCGTTGTTTGCATTAATTTATCATATTTTTTTTTATTTGCACCCTTTAATTTAGAATATCAGCACATACATTAAAAATGACTAACTTAATTTATATCTGTTTAATTAAATGGAGTTTATAAAAATGAAGAAAGTATTGCTTTTAGCAGGTGTAGCAACCTTAGTTTCATTCAATGCAAATGCGTTTGATTTGATGAAAGATGTAAGACCTTATATCGGTGGCGATTATGTATATTCTTATGCCGATTATAAGAATACCGGTCATAAAATGACCCGCAGTTATAATTCATTGGGAGCTAATATCGGGCTTCGTATGGGAAAATATTGGGGGCCGGAGTTTTATTATCAACAAGCATTTAAGCGTACCGACCACACAGCTGACGGAAAATTAAGAAATAAATTCTTTAGTTATGGTATGGATATGTTCGGATATATTCCGCTCGGTTGTGAAGGTAAAGTAGATGCTTTGGCTTCTGTCGGTTTCGGTGATTATAATGTTAAAACCGAACACAAAGGTCACAGTAATGATACAAACAAAATCGGTTACCGTTTCGGTTTAGGTGCTCAATATAATATGACAGACAACTGGTCTATGCGTATTATGGGAAGATATAACTATATCGGAACCAGATATTTGGATAATACTTGGGAAGCAACTGCAGGTATCAGATATACATTCTAAAGTGTAATTATATATAACTAAAAACCTCCGACGAAAATTCGGAGGTTTAATTTTATGGTAAGGTTTTGCGTAATATAATATGTTATATTGTGCGGAGATAAAAATGAGCAAAAAGTTTTTGTATATAATGTCTGTATTGCCTTGGTTGTTTGCAACGTCTTGTAACAGCGAAGAAATAAAGCCGGAAGTTGATAATATTTTGGTGGAAAAGGCAAATCGCAAGTTGTATTTGCGTAAGGGCAATGAAGTGGTGCGTGAATATTCAATCGGGTTGGGAGGAAATCCGATTGGGCATAAACAACAAGAAGGTGATAACAGGACACCGGAAGGGAGTTATATTATCTCGGGACGTAATCCTAAAAGTTCGTATCATTTATCTTTGCGAATTTCATATCCTAATGAACAAGATAAAAAATCCGCAAAAGAAAGAGGCGTTTCTCCGGGCGGAGATATTATGATACATGGCTATCCTAACAAAGTTCCGAGTTTTATGGCACGATTTTTGAAAAACAGAGATTGGACTCAAGGTTGTATTGCTGTATCAGATGATGAAATAGAAGAAATTTGGGATTTGGTGGCAAATAATACACCGATAAAAATCCTCCCGTAAGATAATAAAAAAGGTTGATAATCTCTAATATCAACCTTTTTTCGTTTTAATTGTAATGTTTTCTTTTTGTTGGGAATGATTTTTTGCTTATACAATCCGTTGTGAAAGAGTTCATAAGCTCCGATGTCAAAGGGCTTAAACCTTTTCTTTTTCTTATTTTTCATTTTTCCTCCTTTTAGTTATTTTGATTTATATTTGCTTGCTAAAATCATAGATGTAGTCTGTGAAGCGATTTCTGATTGAGAAGTTCTGCCGGCATCTATTTCTGCTTTTTTATCGGCATCAATACATCCCTTTTTATCAAGCATTTGTTCAAATTCTGCTTGGGTATAAAGAGTAGGGCGAACTTCCGTATCAAAATGTCTTTTCGCATTTTCGTTCATTTGGTTAATGTTTTTATCCAGTTTTTCATATTCTTCCTGATAGTTTAAATTAGGATACATCTGTTTAATTTCACGTATTTTTTCATATGTTCTGGTATCATATCCATAGGCTTGTTCTATGGGTTCTTGTCCGATAATATCGTTAACATATCGCATTAACAAGTTATAATCATCACCGGAAATTCCGTTTACTTGCGCATAAATTTGAGTTAGTTGATTAAAGTTTTCTTTGGCTTGACTGACATCGTATCTGATTTCATCAAATATTCCTTTGTTTTTCAAACTAACCATGCAATCACGATCTATTTTTACATCTTGATTTATTTTTATAACTTCTCCGCTTTCATCTTTGATGGCATTTCCGTCCTTATCAAGCAACGTGTTCATAGGTATTTTGCTTAAGGCTAAAATATTGCTGTCGGTAACTCTTTGTCCGGTTTGGGCGTCAAACATACAATTAAAACTAACTTGGTCACTGCTGTTCAGGTAATTTTGTATTTTATATTGTTTACCTGCGAGTTCAACATCGAAGCCGTCTACATATTGGTATGAAAATTGTCTGCCTACCGTTTCCGGATAATATTCTTGTGCCGTAGCTGCAAGTAACATTGTTGAAGTTATTTCATTTTCATAATGTCGTATATAAGCAAATTGTCGGTTGGATTTGAACTTTTTTATTGTTTCGCTCATTGACATATCTTGGTTTTCGTTTTTCATTTGCAAAACTTCTTCAAAAAGATGAAAACGAAGTTGGTCATTTATGGTCATCGGATAAAGCTCGTTTCTAAAAGACGATAAAATACGATGACCGTCTTCATGTTCTTTTATTCCGTCTGAACGATTTTTAATGTTGGTTGTTTGTTCAAATTCTTTTGCTTCTTTGTCTTTATCTTTTATCAAAATTTGATTGATAACAATGGCATTTGCTCCATCGTCGTAATATGCTAATTCATTGTTGTATATATAAGCTTGGGCATTTTCTATATTGCTGACTTCGTGGATGTTATAAAAAATTTCAGCTCGCGGCTTGAGAGTTGTCATTTGAGCAACTCTATTTTCTGCTTCTACGTTAATATAAGTTTCAACAGGAGTTTGGGCTTCATCGGATGTCGGAGCTTCTTTGGCAGAAGATACTACGATATTTAATGCAGCAGCAGCAACAGCAGAGGTCATACGCAATCGTCTGCCCCGGTCAGAGTGCATTTTCTTTTCATGAAATCCTACTAATCTGTCAAATATGCTCATTTTACGTTTCTTTATTTCATTAGTTATGCTATTTATATTATCTTAATTTTGTCTATTTGGCAAGCCGTTATTTTAATGGCGGAGAGTCAGGGATTGTCCTCAACATTGCAAGCAATGTTCGTTCCACTGCACTCATTGGCTAAAGCCAACCGGCATACTTCGTCTGCCTTTCGTTTGTAGTCGAACCCCTCCACCCGTGGTTCGTATCCGTTTCTTCGAAACTTTAAAACGAAAAAAGCACCATAAAGGCGCTTTTTTGTTTTAATGGCGGAGAGTCAGGGATTCGAACCCCGGGTGGGTCGCCCCACGACGGTTTTCAAGACCGCTGCATTAAACCACTCTGCCAACTCTCCACTCGGTCTGCCGTATTTAATACATAAAACAAATCGAAAGGTCAAGTGTTTTTTTAAATTTTTTTTATCTTTTAAAAATTAAACGTAAATAGTCAATGCCGAATACGATGGCAATAAACAACAATGCACGCACGCAAACGGTATATAAATCAACACTAATCAATGGGTTAAACAAATATGCCTGATATAAAAGTGAAGCAATCAGCGCACAGCCGACCATTGTTATCCAATAATGTTTTACGCGAGAAAAAACAAAGGCACACAAAATTGCCGCAGCCCAAATTTGCCATTCATCAGCCATTCCGTTCATTACACCTAAAGTTACGGCGATAGGTTTGATGTTCAAAAGAATGCCCAAAATTCCAATCACAACGCAAACAGCAGCGATTATCGGATACAATTTTTTTCTACTCATAATCTTTTCCTTATAAAAGTTTTTTTACTGCCTAAATCATAGCATGCTAATTTTATTTATCAATACAGTTTTTTTATTGTATATTCGTTAATATACCTTTACGATGTAAAAAAAGTAGTATAAAATGAAGCGAATTAAATTAGAGGAAGATATGAAAGCAGTTAAAATTATTCGTTTTTTATCACTTTGCGGACTGTTGGCAGGTCTGTGTGCTTGCGGTGTTTCTTCTCCGGATATTACGGACCCTCCGCAAAAACAAGCGGCAGCAATTCTTAATCAGGGTGGTTCGTACAAGGTTGGAAATCCTTATAAAATTTTGGGACGTTGGTATTATCCTAAGGAAGATTATAACTATAAAGAGGTCGGTACAGCTTCGTGGTACGGTCCGGATTTTCATGCCAAAAAGACAGCAAACGGTGAAAAATATGATATGCACAGTTTGACTGCGGCACATCGTACTCTTCCTTTGCCATCAATTGTCAGAGTCACAAATTTGGAAAACGGTCGTTCTTTAGTGGTTAGAGTTAATGACAGAGGTCCTTATGCTCGTAACAGAATTATTGATGTGTCGAAAAAAGTTGCTCAGTTGTTAGGGTTTTTAGAACAGGGAACGGCAAAAGTACGAGTTGAAGTTTTGGAAAAAGAAAGTAAAAACTTGAAAGCAGCATTAACCGGAAGCCCTTTATATGCCGATGTTTCTGCGGCTCCTGTGGCTAAAATTACAAGCTCAGGAATTGCACAAATTGAAGGTTCGGCGATTGCTACAACTAAAATGGCTACATCAGCCTATAATAATTTGACTCCGGATTATGATTATACCCCTGAAAATGAAACTGCCGAAAAAGTTGAAGAAGAAATTGCTTCCGGAGGAAAATATTATGTTCAGGTCGGTGCTTTTTCGAATTACGAATCGGCAAAATCATTAGGTTCTCGTTTGGGAGATTTGGGTAGCGTTCATATAAGTGAAGCAGAAGTAAACGGAAAAACATTTTATCGTGTAAGAATGGGAGCGTATTCGAATTATTATGATGCGTTAAAAATTCAAACAGATGTAAGAAATTATGGTGTTTCGTCAGCACATATTGTTGAAAAATAGAGGTAAAATATGAAGTTTTATAAAATATTGTCATTGCTTGTTGTTGCCGGTTTGATAACCGAAGCTCAAGCCATTGAAACAAAAGCCAGAAATGCTATTTTGATGGATTATGATACCGGAGAATATTTATATACAAAAGATGCGTTTGTATCTGTTCCTCCGGCATCTATGAGTAAGTTGATGACAACATATATTTTGTTCAGCAAAATTAAAGATGGTTCTTTATCGTTGGAAGATGTTTTTACGGTTAGTGAAAATGCTTGGAAAAAAGGCGGTGCGGCAAGCGGTAGTTCTACGATGTTTTTACCGGTTGGTGATAAAGTAAAAGTTGAAGATTTAATAAGAGGAATTTTAATTCAATCAGGTAATGATGCTTGTATTACGGTTGCTGAAAATATTGCCGGTTCAGAAGAGGATTTTGCTGTATTAATGAATGAAAAAGCGGCTGAGTTGGGACTAAAAAATTCTCATTTTGACAATGCAACCGGTTTGCCTTCTCCAGATCATAGAATGTCTGCAGAAGATTTAGCAAAATTGGCGAAAGTACTTATTCGTGATTTTCCTGAATTTTATCCGATTTTTTCGGAAAAATCTTTTACATATCATAATATCGTGCAAGGGAATAGAAATCCGTTGTTATATTCAATGCCTGATGCTGACGGCTTGAAAACAGGACATACCGAAGAAGCGGGATATGGTTTGACAGCTTCTGCTAAAAGAGGTAATCGCCGTCTTATCGGGGTTATGAACGGAATGGCATCTAATAAAGAGCGCTCCGAAGAAGCTGAAAAATTAATGAGTTGGGGTTTTAGAGAGTTTGATAATTATAAGGTTTTTAAACAATTTCAAAGAGTAGTTGAAGCTCCGGTATATATGGGAACACAAGATAAAATAGATTTGGTTGCAAAAGAAGATGTTGTTGTTACTTTACCGAGGAGTAAAGCAAGAGAGGCCAAATTAACCGCAGTATATAAAACTCCGGTACGAGCTCCGATAAAACAAGGGGAAAGACTTGGAAAAGTTCTTTTGGAAGTTGAGGGGCAAGAACCTCGCTCTATTCCTTTATATGCTGATCACGATGTTGAAAAACTCGGATTTTTCGGTCGTATAAAGAGTAATATTTCATATTTGTTGTTCGGAGGAAAATGATGAAAGGTCGTTTTATTACTTTTGAGGGTGGTGAGGGAACCGGAAAGACCACACAAATTAAAATGTTGGCCGAGTATTTGCAATCAAAAGGGATTGAAGTTGTTTTGACCAAAGAGCCCGGGGGAACTCCGATAGGACAAGAATTAAGAACCATGCTCTGCACCGGAGATAAGGATAAGTTTGATGCGGTTGCTGAAGCATTGCTATATTATGCAGATAGAAGAATACACTTACAACAAAAAATTTTGCCGGCTTTAGCTGAAGGCAAGTGGGTTATCAGTGACAGATTTGCCGATTCAACGATGGCTTATCAATATTACGGGTATAATAAAAGAGTTCCGAAACAAACTTTGGAAGAACTTTATAAAATGACCGTAGGAGATTTTTATCCTGATATGACAGTAATTTTGGATATTAATCCTGAAATCGGGTTGGCTCGTTCAATGGCTCGTAACAGTACCAGTGTGGTTCAAGAAACAAGACACGAAAGCAGAGGTTTGGAATTTCACAATAATTTGCGAAACGGATTTTTGGAGATTGCCAAAACAGCATCTCGGTATAATGTTTTGAATGCAGATAAAACGATTGAAGAATTGCACGATGATATAGTTAAACTTGTTGACGAAAGGTTGCTTGATGCCTGACCCTGATATTATCACACCGCAAAATAACTTTTTTCTGCTTGGACAAGAAGAAGCGGAAAAGGTTGTTTGGGAGGCGTATAATAACCGAAAATTACACAGCTCGTGGCTTATTTCGGGAGAAGAGGGAATTGGCAAAACAACCTTTGCATATAAATTTGCTCGATTTTTATTAGATGAAAAAAGAGGGGCAAGCAGTTTAAATACAAGTCCGGACAGTCCGTCAAATTGCCTCATAACAAAAGGCTCACATCCTGATTTGAAGATTATAGAAAGAGATTATGTTGAAGCTGACCGAAAAAAAATAATAAAATCCATTAAAGATGGCGAAACGATAGATGAAGCTACTCGCCGCAATTTTAGAAAATCATCAATTATTAAAGTTGATGATGTGCGTACAATAAATGAGTTTTTATCTAAAAAATCTTCACAGGACGGATGGCGTGTCGTAATAATTGACAGTATTGACGATATGAATGCCGCTGCATCAAATGCTTTGCTTAAAATATTGGAAGAACCTCCGGCAAAAAGTATTTTGTTGCTTATCAGTCATAATATCGGTCGTTTGTTGCCTACCATAAAATCTCGTTGCGCAAAACTGATGTTGAAGCCTTTGGCGGAAAATACGGTTATCAGTTTGTTAAGAAGATACAGACCGGATTTGAACGAAGATAAAATAAAAGGAATTGCCAGAATATCTTCCGGAAGCATCGGTAAAGCACTGCGTTACGTTGACGGAGATGCTTTGTCTATGTATGAAAATTTAGAACATATAGTGTTTTCGGGCAAAAATTTCAAACTTGATGATATGTTAGATTGGGTTAATAAAGCCGTTGCTACGGAAGAACAGTTTATTTTGGCTAAAGAGCTTATTTTGAAGTTTTGTTCGGATAATATTATCAGTAGCCAAAATGTTGAAGATATGGCACTTGCTTGGGAAAATGCAATTCGCTGTTTCAGACAAACAGACAGCTTGAATATGGATAAAAAACAAGCTTTAATAAATATTGTCGGTCAATTATGTAAATTGAATTGAGGGAAAAATGTTAGTTGATAGTCACTGCCACATAGAATTTAATGATTTTGAAGATGACATTGAAGAAATTATACAACGTATGAAAGATAATGGTGTTACCGCAGCCTTGAATGCCGGAAATAATATTGACAGTTTGGATGAACAACTGGCCTTGTCCGAAAAATATCCTTTTATATATACGGCAGTAGGTGTGCACCCTCATAATGCCGATGAATACAGCTATGTTACGGCAGAATATTTGATTGAAAAAAGTAAACATAAAAAAGTCGTAGCTATTGGCGAATGCGGGCTTGATTATTATTATGATTACAGTTCAAAAGAAAATCAGATTAAAGTTTTTAAAGAACATATTTATGCCGCACAAGAAACCGGATTGCCTTTGATAATCCATACTCGTGATGCTGATGATGATACAATTAAAATATTAAAAGAGGAATATGATAAAAAGCCGTTTAGCGGAGAAATTCATTGTTTTTCAACCGGGAGAGAATTAGCGGAATTTGCTGTTTCTATCGGTTTTTATGTATCGGCATCGGGAATAATTACATTTAACAAGAGCAGTGATTTAAGAGAAATTTTTGCCGATGTTCCTGAAGACAAGCTTTTGGTTGAAACAGATTCTCCGTTTTTGGCTCCGGTTCCTTTACGTGGTCATCGCAATGAGCCGGCAAATGTGAGGTATGTAGCAGAAAAATTAGCACAAATAAAAAATATATCATTTGAAAAAATGGCAGAAATTACCTCACATAATTTCTATAAACTGTTCAGAAAAGCTAGTGATAAGGGGAGGTATAACTACTAATGTTTAGTGTAAAAATATTAGGAAGCGGTGCAGCTCCCGGAGTTCCTGCAATAGCAATAGGATGGGGAGATTGCAATCCTGATAATCCGAAAAACAGACGTAGCAGAACAACAACTTATATTGAATATAACAATACCAGATTGTTGATAGATACTTCGCCTGACTTGAGGATGCAAATGCTTTCAAACGGTATAAGCAATTTAGATTGTGTGCTTTATACTCATGCTCATGCCGACCATTTGCACGGAATAGATGATTTGCGAGAGATTAATCGAATTAATAAATCAAGTCTTGATATTTATGGCAGCAGTGAAACCATTAAGGTTATAAAACAGCGTTTCCCATATTTACTCACAACTCCGGATCATGTGAATAATGTCTCTATTTTGCCGAGTTTAATTGCTAATGAGATAGAGTATTATGTACCTTTTTATATCAATGATTTGAAGATAACACCGATAAGATTGCTCGGGCACATGGCTCCTTCTACCGGATATATTTTTAACGACGGAGAGGTTGTTTATATTGCGGATTACAGGCATATTGAACAACAGGCTTTGGATATGATAAAGAAAAATGTGAAACTTATGGTTGTCCCGTTGACAACTCCGGAAGGAACGGAATTTCATGCAGGGTTAGATGAAATTTTATCCGATATAAAGAAAATTAATCCCGAAATGGCGGTAATAAATCACATGGCTGCTGAATGTGATTATGATGTTATTCGGAACATAACACCGCAAAATGTTGAACCGGCATTTGATAATATGAATATTGTATTAGAATAGGAGGCTAAAATGTTATGTATTTACCATATCGCAGACCATGACGGAAAAGGCTCGGGAGCAGTTGTAAAGAGTGTGTTTCCCGAAATTGAATTATTGGGGCTAAATCATGATATGGAAATACCTTATGATTTGATAGAAAAACATGAAAAAGTCGTGGTTTGTGATTTTGCACTTCCGGTAGAATATATGTTCAAACTCAGCGAAACAATCGATTTTACATGGATAGACCATCATGCATCGGTTATTGATAAATATGAAGAAGAGTTGGCAAAAGGTCGAAATCCCATAAAAGGGTTAAGAAGAGTAGGGCAAGCAGCTATTGAGCTTTGTTGGGAATATTTTTATCCCGACAGAGATGTACCGTTAGGTATAACTTTATTGGCTAAAAATGACTTGTTTGATTTAAGTGACCCCAGAGTACGCCCGTTTGAATTTGCAATGCAGTCTTTTGGGGTTAATACACCCGATGATAAAATTTGGACCGAACTTTTTGAAAATCGTTTGGATATTAAAGAAATGATACAGGACGGACAACGTATTTTAGGTTGGATAAATGTTCGTAATTATCGTTTGGTCAGAAGTATGGCATTTGAAAGCGAAATAGACGGATACAAATGTATATGCGCCAATATGCCGCAAGGATATTCTTCTTTCTATGATTCGGTTGAAAATCGAGAAAGTTATGATGTTATGATTAATTTTTATATGAATAAAAATCAAAAATGGAATTTATCTTTTTATTCTTCTAAAAAAAATGTAGATGTATCTAAAATTGCAGCAAAATTTGGTGGTGGCGGTCATAGAGGAGCTGCCGGTGCATCGTCTCTTGAGGAACTGCCGGATTTTTTGCGAAAAGCTGTCAACGGATAGTCTTTTTTGCTTGAATAAAATTGTATAAATGTATAGTTTGAAACTATAACAACAGGAGTAAAAACAATGGCACTGAAAAAAAAGAAAGATGAAGATTTGAAAAAAATCGGCGGAGTAATCGGTTTTTTCCATCGTATAATTATGTTTCTGACTTATCCGTTTCGTAAGCCGTTGCGTTTTCTTTTGTTTTTGGCAGTTATAGGAGCGATAGCTTATTGTGTTCCCGTTTACTATTACAAAGTTGAACCAAAGAATATACAAGATTGGTATCAAGGACTTTTTGATACAGTGAAGGAACAAGTTGCTTTACCGCAAAACTTGAAAGGAACAGATGCTTTGGTAGAAGTAGAGGAACAACCTACGGCTAAAGATGTTCGTCGTCAAATGTTTATGAAAGCCAGCGGAAACTCTCCGCAAACCGTAGATGTATTGGCTAAAGAATCTCAAGATGTTGTTGACATAAAAGATATTCGTCGTGCCGGTGAAGAGGCCGAAGCATTTAAGTTGCCTGTTGCCGTGGTAACCCAACCGGTAGAAGTAGTTGAGCCGGAAGAGGAAGAAGTTGACGAGGAATTTGATTATAATAAACATTATGGCGAATATTCTACCCTTGATTATTTGAATGAGCCAATAACCGTTTCCGGAGAGGCTATTGTTCATAATGCAAATGAAATGACCGTTGACGGCAATTATGTATTTTTGTACGGCATTTATGCTAATCCCAAAGACGGTAGAGGTGTGAGAGGAAAAGTTTATCTCAAAAACTTTGTACAAAGCGAGATTGTTCGTTGCGACATCTTGGCATATACCAAAGGAGAAGCTGTTGCTACGGCAGAGTGCTATGTCGGAGATGTTGATATTAACCGATTGATGGTTGAAAATGGTTTTTCGGATAGAGTTTCTGCCCGATAAAATTTATAAATAAAGAAAGATTTGAATAAATGTGGCAACTGGTATTAATGATTAACGGCTATTTTATCAGTATATTAGGCTGTGCAATGTTAGCTGTTGCCGGTTATGATATGTTCATAAATTCGGCAAAGTGGTCATATTTTATCAATTCCGCATTGTTTTCTTTATTTATCGGTTTGATGCTTTTTTTATCTAATCGCACATCAATAAAAAATATAAGTATGCGTCAAGGATATTTGCTTACGACAACCAGTTGGTTTTCGCTCAGTTTATTATCTGCAATTCCTTTCCTCTTATATGACTGTGTACCGGGGTTTCACGATGCGTTTTTTGAAGCTGTTTCCGGAATAAGCGGTACCGGAGCCACTATTTTTGCCGATGTTGAAAAGTTGCCTAAACCGATTTTGTTATGGCGTTCAATTCTTAATATGATGGGTGGTATCGGTGTTGTTATTTTTGCAGTTGCATTGTTGCCGTTTTTAGGCATTGGCGGTATGCAAATTTTTCAACGTGAAAATTCTGATGTTAATGATAAGTTTATGCCTAAATTTCACTATATAGCCAAAAGAATTGTCTTGGTTTATGTGTTTTTTTTATTATGCTGTATAGGAAGTCTTTATCTATGCGGAATGGATTGGTTTGATGCTGTTAACCACGGATTTACGACGGTCGCAACCGGTGGCTTTTCTACAAAAAATGATTCGATAGGGTATTTTAACAGCCCGAAAATAGAAGCGGTAATTATGGTCTTTATGATATTGTCGTCATTACCGATAACTTTCTATATAATGCTTATGCAAAATAAATTTCGTCAGTCTATAAGAACAACACAAGTTGCCGTATTCTTAAAAACTGTATTTTGGATTGTGGTAATAATGGCCTTATGGATGAGAATAAGCGGCAGAAATGATAATATTTTCTCAGCTTTTAGATATGTATCATTCAATGTTATATCAGTTATAACTACGACCGGATTTGCATCTACCGATTTTTTGTCATGGGGAGCATTTGCGGTTGCGTCTTTTGCGATAATTTCACTTATCGGAGGATGCCCCGGGTCAACAACGGGCTCTATAAAAATATTTCGTTGGCAAGTTATTTGGGCTTTTTTGAAACAATCAATGACTTTAGCGGTGGCACCTAAACGAATTGTTCCGCTGAAGATTAAGCAATTTATTTTAAATAGAGATGTTGTTTCTTCAGTTTTGATTTTTACAACTCTGTTTTTTGCAACAACAGCAGTTTTTGTTTTGATATTGACTTTATGCGGTGTCGATATGTTTCTGGCATTTTCTGCTGTTTTAGGTTGCATTACCAATGTTGGTCCGAGTATTGCCGAAGCAATAGGACCGAAGGGAAATTATGCGTTGTTTTCTCCGCTTGTAAAAGATGTATTATCAGTTGCAATGATTTTGGGAAGATTAGAAATTTTAACGGTGTTAGTAGTTTTTACTCGTGGTTTTTGGAGGGATTGATATGTTTGAAGGATATGTTGAAGGCAGCCTTGCATCTGATGAAAAAATTAAGGTTCGAGCAAAATATCACTGGATTGCGTGGTTGGAGAGTATGTTTTTTATATTAATGCTTGGCGGAGCTGCGATTGTGTGCTGGTTTGTGGCATTTCAAATGTATGTTGATAATGAAAAACATTTGGCGATAGGTACTGCTTGTGTCGGTTTTTGTTTTACTATTTATCCTTTTTATCTGTATCTGAGATTAAAGCTTACGGAAATGGCTTGTACAACTCGCAGAGTTATTTTCAAAAGCGGTATAGTTTCTATTCAAACTTCGGAGATAAAGATAGATAAAATTGAATCTATTCAAATTGACCAATCTTTTTGGGGACGCATTTTAGGATATGGTAATATTTGTTTTTCCGGAACGGGAACGGCTAAAGTAGAATTTTATAATGTCGATAATCCTTGGGATATAAAACCGCAAATAGAACAGGCGATAGATGAGGCTTTAGGTATTTCCCGAAATAATGAATAAACCAGTCCTTATTATAAATTTTATCTAAAAGTTGTTAGGAGAAAATTATTGATTTTTGTGGCAATCCATTTAAGGAAATAAGCCTTTTCCCTAGATTGTTTCACAATGGCTTATGTCTGCTCGCAATGACAAAAGGAGGCGAAAATGCCTCCTTTTGTGTTATAATGACTGGAACTATTACCAACTATAATTGAGGCCGGCTCCTAAAGAAGCAGAGTTATAGTCAGAGCTGAAAGTGTAGTTAGCCCAACCATAGCCGTATAGGTTGTCGGTAATGCCTAAGCGACCACCGATTTCGATACGTCCTAATGTTTGGTTGTCGGCTGTTTCAACAGCTTCAAGTCCTGTAATCATCACTTCATTACCATTAACAAAAGTTTGAATTATACTCGGTTTTACATAAACTTTACTTCTGCCGATGTTTTGAGTAAAGTTAAGACCTAACTCAGCTTCGATATTGCTGACATCATCCCATTCATAGGTTTTGCCGACATTATCTTCAGCCTCATCAAAGCTAACTTGACTATAGAATACACCCAAACTTGGAGTTAAAGTTGCCGTACGGCTCAAAGCAAAGCTATATCCGATTTCGGCACCTGCACCAAATTCTACACCATCGGTTTCAAAACTTGCAGCAGAGTCTTCGGTTGTGACTTCAGCTTGTTGCATTCCTCCGTATAATGTAGCAAATGCGTAAAACTTGCTGTTATCATAACGATAATACAAACCACCTAAATAGCTATCGATTCCGATTTCACTGGTAAGGTTGGCATTAAATTCTGCTCCTGCACCGGACAAATCGTATGTACCATTACGATAAGAAGCAAATATACCTAAAGTGTTGTTAGCATTGCTTTGCAAATTAAATCCTCCTTCAACACCCCAAATTTGTGCTTCCATATCAACAGGAGTGTCGATATTCGCATATTCTCCTTGTGCTGATACCCATACACCGTCTTGAGCTGAATTTTCCCAATGTCCTTTTTTATCAACGATTGTCCAGCCCCATTGATTACGTCTGGGTTGTTTGTAAACACGTTTGCGTTTACTAGCTGATTGGTTTGAGGTTTTATTTGCTATATTGTGAACAACACTACGAGTTTGTTCAATTCCGGCAGAATGTAGGCCGATAGCGGCAATAACTTCCGGTGTTACAACTCCGTTTATTACAGGGCTATCCGGAGTGTCAGGATTGTCCGGATTTTCTTGTTGTTCCATAGCCAAATACCAAGTAGAACCAGAGATTTCACCTTCAGCATTTAGAATGGTTTTCCACATATACGGGCTACCTTCAACACGTAATACGCTAAAATCAGAAGCAGTTGAGCTGTCATCATTTAATGCTGTCAAAAATACTGATGAATTTTGAGTATATTCCGTACTTAAAGCATTAATGATTACATTGTATGTTCCGCTAACATCTCCGCTTACGTCAATAGTACCATTAACCATGTGATTGTTTTCAATATCTACATCAAATTGTAATGTAGGAGATGAAGTTGATTGCAAACCTACCGGAGCAGTATCTTGTGCGTGCATCATATTAACAACATTAATATTGCTGTCTTTTCCTAAACCGAGAACGGCGGAAGAGGATAATTCAAGATTATTTACACCGCCGATAGAGTTGTTGACGTTGATGTTTCCGCCTTTAATGTGTAAATCATAGTTACTTCCCGATATTTCATTAGATAAATCTAAACTTCCGTTTTCAGCATAAAGGGTTAATTTCGCATTGTTCATAACAATGTTTTCGCTCATTACAATATCAGTATCTTTAACATTAATATTGACGTTGCCCGAAGAGGTAACAGCATTACCGTCAATGTCTTCAAATGATACGTTGGTTAAATTGAGTTCAGCTTGATCAGAAACAGTAATTGCATCACCGGAAGCATTGCTCAAAGTAACACTTTCAATGTTAAGAGTTGTTGCATTGCTTAAGTCGAATAAACTGTTACCACTGGCATTAATAGTCGAGGCTTCATTACCATTATTAAAACCTTTGATATTTAAGGTTCCGGCTGTTGTTGCCGACAAGTTTTCACTCAAAGAATATGTTCCGGATGTATCAAATACAAAAGAGCGCTCATCAGTGGTTTCTTTATCATTAAGAAGAGCCAAGGTATCAAAAATAGCCCCACTTTCAATTTTGATACTGTCATTTGTGGTTTCAGTAGTTGTAATGGTTACTCCCCATTCTTTGATATAAGTTTTTGAAAAATCTACATCATTTTCAATAACAAAACCGTCATTTCTGATTATGAAATTATCTTCATTTAATGCAAGTTGTAAATCAGAGGTACCATCCAAGTTCTTCAAAATTTGAATAGTTATGGCCTCGTCATTATAACCGAAACTATTGATTTTTCCGATATAAACATTTCCGTTAGAGGTACTGCTGCTAATATTATCGGCAGTTTGATTGGTTAAATCAACATCAATATTCCAAGTTGCCGTATCATCTGATGTCAGAGAGTTGAAAGTATAATCTTTAACTTCTCCATTTGACAAATTAACCTCAACATTATCAGCTGAAATATCTGCATTAGTAACATCATTGAATAATGAAACAGAACCGGTACCATCTCCGGTTAAGTTTACTTTATATCCTTGCATGCCGTCAATAATGTCATGGATTTCAATAGTTCCGCTATTGTTAGCTTCTAAATTTAATGTTGCAGCTGAATCAGCCATATAAATAGCTTCATCTCTTCTGCCGTTTATATCTTCAACATAGTTATCTTTAATTACGGATGTTCCGTTTTCTTTAGCCGATAATGTTATATCTCCAGTTGAATAAATAGCTCCGCCTTGTGCTGTACCATTAATAGTTACTGCATAGTTTCCGATAAAATTACCGACGATATTGCCTAATGTATCATAATTAAAAATGGCTCCCCCTTGTGCTGCGCCATCTGTAGTTTCAGCATAGTTTCCGATAAAATTACCAGTGGTATATTCTATTGTGCCATAATACGAATTTAAGATTGCTCCACCATAGGCATCGCCATTACTGGAGCTGGCGTAATTCTCAATAAAGTCTCCTGTGATACTGCCTATCATCTCTCCACCGTTACTAATTGCCCCGCCTCCGGTTTCGGTACCACTAGTATAATTCCCGATGAAGTTTCCATAGATATAGTTTATTGTGCCGTAAAAATTATAAATGGCACCACCATTAGCCTCATTATTTACAGATTCGGAATGATTACCGATAAAATCTCCAGTAATACATTCTATTGTACTAAAATAGTAATTTTCAATAGCTCCACCGCTAGCATAGGTATCTAGTGATGAACTACCTACCCAATTACCAATGAAGTCTCCGTTAATGTTAGCTATAGTACTATAACTAGTATTGGCAATAGCTCCACCAAATGCATAAGTAGCACTAGCATAATTTACGATGAAACTTCCGTTAATATCTCCTATTGTGCTATTATCTGAAAAAATAACTCCACCACCAGCATGAGTACCAATGGCATAATTATCAATAAAGCTTCCAGCAATATCACCTATCGTACTTTCAGCATTATAAATAGCTCCGCCCCAAGCAGCGAGATCATTGCCGGCATAATTTCCATCAGTGTAATTTCCGATAAAGTCTGCACGTATATTTATATCGGAATTATCTTGTGTGTTATAAATAGCTCCGCCTTTTGCATCTGTATCAGTTGTGGTAATTGAAGCTCCTTTAAATACAACATCTGTTACATCAGAGGCTACAAGAGTATCATCTATTCTGGTTGATGTGTACCCACCAGTAAGTGTATATTGGTAGTATTTTGTTTCATTATTGGGAAGTGTTATCGTTATCGTATTTGTTCCTTCTGATGGGGCTTCAGTCCACGTAATATTATCAAAAGAGCTAAACTTGTCTTCATTAAGGTTTATCTTATAATATAACGTCGTTAAGTTGCCATCTGCATCTGGTTCTTGAACTGTGAAATTATAATCTTCTGACGTACTTTCCGTATAGCTTATAACACCGTCTTCTATAGTCGGTTCTATTTCGTAAGCGGCTACATTTGTGCTTAAAAATGTAGTTGCCAAAAGCATACTAACAAGTGATACTTTCATAATAAGACTCCCCAATTTTTCTTTATCTAGGAAAAATCTTATATTAAAAAATGGCTAAAATCAAGATTTAAAATGTAAAGCTTGATGTGATGAAACAATTTTTGTTATCTGCAAGAAAGCTATTTTTTATCTTTTTCGATGTCTTTAATTCTTAATTTCAAGTCATCTATTTTTAGCTTTAGCGCTTTTGTTGGGTTGGATTTTAATGCTTGTTCTGCTTGTTGTTTTGCTAAGCGAATATCTCTCATCAACAAACTATATTCGGCAGCGGCATAATTATATCCGGCAACATTGTGTTGTAAACCATAAGCTCTTGACAACAAAAGCCATGCGTAGCTGTCCGGATTATAAATGATGACTTGATTTAATAAATCTACAATTTGCTGTTGCTCATCGGCAGTAGGGTGATTTTCAATCATTGCTTGAGCTAAATTTAGCTTAAATAATGACGAGTTAGGATGTAAAGTGAGAGCTTTTTTATAAATTTTTACCGCATCGTTTATTTTTCCGGTTTCTAACAGCATTTGTCCTTTCAATTCATAAAAATACGGGTTTTGCGGTTCTTTATCAATCAAGCTATCGACTTTTTGCAAGGCTTTATCCATTTTCATTTGCTTAAAATATGCGATTGCTTGCGCATATCGCGCAGGTATGCTGTTGTCACTTTCGGGATATTTTATAAATGTATTTTTAGGTTCTTCGATATAAGCATATAATTTGGCTTTTATTCGGGAAAATTCTTTTTCCTGCAGTCCTTTTTTAGGTGCATTTGACTCTTTTGTTGCTTTTTCTAAAAAGGCAATACGTTCGGTAGTAACCGGGTGTGTTCTGAAATAGCTGGTTTCTTCAATACCCTGAATGGTATTTTGTTTTTGAATTTTTTTCATAAAATTCAACATTCCGGCCGGAGATTGATTTATTGCTTTCAACAATTTTACGGCAGCTTCATCTGCACTTCTTTCTTCGCTTACCTGATAGGTCAACATTCCGTGCATGGCCGTACTTTGTGAACCTAATATAGCGGCAATGCTTATATCTGCACGTCCGGCGGCAATTCCGGCTGCGCTACCTAACAACATAGATGCGAGGCTTATCATTTGTACTTCTTTTGCCTGAATTTTATGTCGTAAAAGGTGTCCGCCTTCAATATGTCCGGTTTCGTGAGCTAAAACACCGCTTATTTCATTTTGGCTGTCTGCGGTCATCAATGTTCCTACGGTAACGAACATATTGTTTCCGTCGGCGACAAAGGCATTTAAGGATTTATCATTAACAATATAAATTCGTCGGGGATTAAATGCAGTTCCTGAGGCCTTAAAAACAGGGCGAAGTGTTTGATGTAAAAACACTTCGGTTTCCTCGTCAGAGATAAGGGCAATAGCTTGGGCAGATGTTGCCGATAATAATCTCGACAACATCGCAAATAAAAAGACAAATATACTTATCCGTTTATCAGCTTTTTCCACCAAGATACCTTTCTTTTTTCGGTTTTTTCTTCGGTTTCTTCTGCCTTTGGAGTTTCTTCTCTTACTTCGGCGGTTGATTCCGAATTTTCTTCATTATTACGTTCACGGCGACCGCGTCTTCTGTCAAAACGGTATCTTCTTCCGTTACGTTCACGACGACGATATTGACGTTCGTTATTATCGTTTTCGTTTTCATTTTCGTCATTTTGAATATCTGCGGTTTCGTCGTAATCGTCATCTACTTCATAGGGCTGAACGGCGGCAGGTTTGCTTGGTTCCTCGATTTTTACGGCTTTTGTGCGTTCAACACGATATTCGTTAATGTTTTTAATTGAACTGTCGGCACTGATAATAACCGCCATTTTATAGCGTTGTTCAATTTCATATAATGCTTGTCTTTTTTGATTCAACAGATAAACGGCATAATCTGTCGGAACAAATACATTCATCATTGACGAACGGTTTTTTGTACCTTCTTCTTCAATGATACGCAAAATTGACATTGCACCCGATTCAACGGTTCTTATTATACCGCGTCCGTGACAGAACGGGCAAGTTTGATAGTTGCTCTCCAAAAATGAAGAGTGCATTCTTTGTCTTGAAATTTCTAACAATCCGAAACAACTCATTTTGCTGATTTGAACGCGTGAACGATCACCTTTCATCGCTTCTTTCATGCGTTTTTCAATGGCTAAATTGTTTTTAGGATCGTCCATATCTATAAAGTCAATCACAATTAAACCGGCTAAATTACGCATTTTTAATTGTTTGGCGATTTCATCTGCGGCTTCTAAGTTTGTTCTTAAAGCTGTTTCTTCCAAATCGCTTTCTTTGGTTGCTCTACCGGAGTTTACATCAATAGAAACGAGAGCTTCGGTCGGATTGATTACCAAATATCCGCCTGATTCTAACGGAACATTAGGATCGTGGAGCTTATCCAGCTGACTTTCAACCTGAAAACGTTGGAACAAAGGTACATCGTTTGCTTTGCAAGACTTCAACTTTTTCATATTGTGCGGTGACAATATACGCATAAAGTTGCGGGCTGTTTTATATGCCGCATCTCCGTCAACAATAATTTCTGAAATCTCTTTTGTAAACATATCGCGCAATGCGCGTTTAATGAGATTACCTTCTTCATAAATCAATACCGGTGCAGGATTTTTAAGTGAATCATGACGAATTTGATTCCATGTTCTAATCAAATAATTATAGTCACGAGTAATATCTGCTTTAGTCTTTTCTTCGCCTGCGGTACGAACAATTAAAGACATATCTTTAGACATGGGTAATTCTTTAATTATGGACTTTAGGCGTTTTCTGTCTTGTGCATTGGTTATTTTTCTTGAAACTCCGCCACTTTTGATACGGTTAGGCATTAATACGCAATATCTTCCTGCTAAAGACAGATAAGTTGTCAAAGCGGCTCCTTTGTTACCTCTTTCTTCTTTCACAACTTGAACAAGCAAAATTTGACCTTCTTTGATAACATCTTGAATTTTGCTGTTATGGAACAGTTTGCGCATTAAAATGAGTTTTCTTTGTGACTCATAGTCATATTCGCCATCATCATCGTCGTCAACGGCAATATCATCATCGTTAGCAGAATTTTGAGTTACATTTTCAGGTTCTTCTTCCTTGTATTCGCATTCTGCAGATACTTCTTCCGAGATTTTTTCTTCTTCGGTTCCTGTATCTTCTGCCATTGTTTTAACACGTCTGCGACGACCTCTGGTAGGTTTCTTTTCTTCTTCTGTTTTGACCTCAGGTTCAACAGTTGCAGAAGTTTCATTTTCAACAACGGTTTCGGTAGTTGTTTCATTTTCTGCGGAAAGGGTGTTTTCTGCGTTTTCGACAACAATAGTTGCAACGTCGGCTTCTTTTGCGGCACGAGGTTTGCGACCGCGTCTGCGACGAGGTTTTTCTTCTGTTGTAACAGGTTCAGAACTTTCGTTAGTCGTAGCTTCCGTAACTTCGGTAGGAGCTTCTGTTGTTTCAACAGATGTTTCAGCTGTTTCAACCGGCTCAACATTTTGTACTGCGAGAGTATTTTCTTCAGTGATATTATTTTCTTCTGCCGGTTTATTTTCGGAGTTTTGCTCATCAGCTAAACGTGCTGCTTCAATTTCGGCAGCAAGACGAGCTTCCTCTTCCAGTCTTTGAGCTCTTTTAAGTGCTTTTTCTTCTCTAATGCGAGCTCTTTCCGCTTCACGTTCTCTGATAAATTGCTTTTTATTTTCGATAATAGTATCAACTTCTTTTTCGTATTCGGCTAATACTTCATCAGAAACATGATAGTAGTCGGGATGAATTTCTCCGAAAGCCAAAAAACCATGACGATTACCGCCATAATCTACAAATGCGGCTTGTAGAGACGGTTCTATTCTCATAACTTTTGCAAGATAAACATTTCCTTTAATTTGTTTGCGAAAACTTGATTCAAATTCTACGTCTTCGATTTTGTTTCCGTTTACGACAACAACTCTTGTTTCTTCCGGTTGTGTGTCGTCAATTAACATTCTTTTTGTCATATATAAATAACTCCATATTTCTGCACATAGCAGAAAACATTACAACATATCGGGAGATTTTTATAAGAATGAGGGAACCCCTTAGTTTTTTAGCATATAAACATACACCAAAAGTTGGGGTGTATGTTGTTTGAAATATAAAAAAAAACTCTCTTTTTTTTGAACAAGTTTGTTTATTGCTTATTTAATTTATCTGTTCAAAAATAAAAAATCTTCCGGTTAAACCTTTTTTTTATCAAATTTATGCACGAGTTTCGCTTTGAAAAACGGCGGAGATCGGCAGGTTGCGTCTTATTTTTCCTCATCTGTGATAATGCGCAACTGCAAACCAAATAAAATTTGACAGTGCCAAGATATATCAAGCCGTTCATAATTACAATATATTTTTTTTATTTTTCATATATTGTTTTTAATAGATTGGTAATAAGTCATAATTATAATACGGCAAAACGTGTATTGTCGGATGATTATGAAAAAAATTGTTTCAATATTAAGAGTGTTGAGCATTTTATTAGTGCTTTTATGTTGCTATTCTCCCGAAGCTTTTTCGGGAGAAATTACCGGTTTGCGCATAGGTCATGGCAGTGATACGGTCAGAGTTGTTTTTGATTCTTCAACCGAATTTGATTATAATGTCTTTTTATTGAGCGGACCTAAAAGATTGGTAATTGATACGGACAACATCGTTGTTCCGAAATCGTTGGAGAAAGTCCGTGACAGTAATAATATCGTAGGTCATGTTCGTGTCGGTAAACTTGACGGGGCAAAAAATCGAATAGTTTTTGATTTGCTTAAGCCTGTAATTATAAAGAAAGCTTTTATGTTAGCTCCGCAATCAACTTTTAAATGGCGTTTAGCCATTGATATTAAAGTTTCAGATGATAATGAGTTTAATTCTAAAGTAGGTCATAAATTTGCTTTTTCCAACGGTAAAAATATAACAACCTCATCAAATTCCACGTCTTCGTCAAAAGCGGTTAATAAAAAGGAAGAAAAAAAGATTATCGTTATAGATGCCGGTCACGGAGGACATGATCCCGGTGCTATAGGCTATTCCGGAGTATATGAAAAAAACATAACCTTGGCAACTGCTAAAGAGCTTAAACGACAATTAGATGCTTTGAAGAAGTATAAGGTTTATTTAACTCGCAGTACCGATGTGTTTATTCCTTTGCGCCAAAGGGTTAAAATTGCTCGTCAACATAATGCGGATTTGTTTATATCTATCCATGCCGATAGTGCAAAAAATCGTAAAGCAACGGGATTATCTATTTATACCTTGTCGGAAAAGGCTTCGGATAAAGAGGCGGCGGCATTGGCGGAACGAGAAAATCAAGCGGATATTATATTGGGGCTTGATATGGGAGATCAGTCAAAGGAAGTGAGTGAGGTTTTAATCAGTCTTGCTCAAGGCGAAACACGTAATCGTTCTTCTGAATTTGCAGCATCGGTTGTGCGGGAAATGAAAAAATCGGTAAAAACTATCAGTGATACGCATCGTTTTGCCGGATTTGCGGTGTTAAAGGCTCCCGATGTTCCTTCTGTTTTGTTGGAAATGGGCTACTTATCAAACAAAAATGAAGAACGTTTGTTAAAGCAACCAAATTACAGAAAAAAACTAGCAACTTCAACCGTTAAAGCAATTAATCGCTATTTTGAAGACATGAAACATAAATCTTTGTTCTAAAACTAAATAAAATTGTTGTCGTTTATCATAAAAACTGTTATTGATTAACAGATTATAAATATAACGGATAGTTGAATATGTTTAAAACTTTATCTTCGCTGCTTAGTACATGTTTCTTTTTTGCGGTTGTCGGGCTGATTGTGCTCATGCTTTTGCTTGCTCGAATCAGTCGTGATTTACCCGATTATCATCAGCTTGAAAAATATGAACCGCCGGTTACTACCCGTTTGTTTGCCGGTGACGGACAATTATTGATGGAATATGCTACGGAACGTCGCTTGTTTATGCCGATAGATACAATTCCTGATTTGGTCAAAAATGCGTTTATTGCTGCAGAAGATAAAAAGTTTTATTCGCATTCCGGCATTGATTATGTCGGTATTATCAGAGCCGTATTAGGAAACTTGAAAAATTTAGGAACAGGTCGTCGTCCGGCAGGGGCATCTACCATAACACAACAAGTTGCTAAAAACTTTTTATTGTCTTCAGAAGTATCGTATGTTCGTAAAATTAAGGAAGCTATCATTTCCAAACGTATAGAAAGTGCTTTTACCAAAGATCATATTTTAGAACTTTATTTGAATGAAATTTATTTAGGTAATCGTTCTTACGGTGTGGCCGCTGCAGCTTTGAACTATTTCGGAAAACCGCTTGATAAACTATCAATAGAAGAAATTGCCTATTTGGCTGCTTTACCGAAAGGTCCGAATAATTATAATCCGAAAACAAAATATGATGCGGCGGTAGGTCGCAGAAACTGGGTTATCGGCAGAATGCTTGAGGACGGATATATTGAAGCCGTTGATGCCGAAGATGCAAAGGCGAAACCTTTGACCGTTGTAGAAAGAAAAGGTCGCTACTTGCCGAATAGTGAATATTTTAGTGAGGAAGTTCGTCGCGAAATTCAAAATCGTTTCGGGGCTGATTATTTGAACGAGGGCGGTTTAATTGTTCGTACAACAATCAATCCTCATTTGCAAAATATTGCTACGAAAATATTTAGAGAAGAAATTCAAAATTATGACCGTCGTCATGGCTGGAGAGGACCTTTAGCGAATATTTCTCTTGATGATAAAAAAGCATTTGAGGAGATAAAGGCTCCTAAGGGGATTGATAAAAATTGGGAAATTGCGATAGTCAAAAAAGTAACGTCTTCGCAAGCAGAAATAGAAACTAAAGACGGAAAAAAAGGTGTTATTCCTTTAAGTGTATTATCGTGGGCAAGAAAAAATTTACCTGACCAATATGTCGGTGATGCACCTAAAACCGTGACCGAAGTTTTGAAAAAAGGCGATGTTATTTTAGCAGAAGCAGTTGCTAAGGATAAAATAGCTCAACAAAAACTTCCGGCAAATACATATAATTTGAGACAAGAGCCTAATGTTGACGGTGGTTTGGTTGCTATTGACCCGCATACCGGAAAAGTTTTGGCTGTGGTCGGCGGATATTCTTTTGAACGTTCGCAGTTTAATCGTGTAACACAAGCAAAACGTCAAACCGGTTCTGCATTTAAGCCTTTTGTATATTTAGCGGCTCTTGAAGAGGGATATTCTCCGACCGATTTGATTTTAGATGCGCCGTTCGTACTTGATCAAGGTCCGGGGTTGCCTAAGTGGAAGCCGGTAAACTATTCTAAAAAGTTTTACGGACTAATGACTTTGCGTGAAGGTGTCGAAAAATCACGAAATTTAATGACTGTTCGTTTGGCACAAGATATCGGTATGGATAAAGTTTCTGATTTTGCGGCAAAAATGGGAATAAATAAAAATCTTCCGAAGTTGTTATCTATGTCATTGGGAGCAGGAGAAACACATCTTCTTGATTTGACTTCGGCTTATGCCATTATCGTCAATGGCGGAAAGAAAGTTACCCCGTATTTCATTGAGCAGATTCAAAACAGATACGGGCAAACAATACTCAAACATGATACACGAAACTGTGTTGATTGTAACTATGATGTATGGAACTCTCCGACAATACCTAATTTGCCGGATACGAGAGAACAGTTGGTTGATAGTTTGTCTGCGTATCAAATGACTTCTATTTTGGAGGGGGTTGCAGTTCGTGGTACCGGTGCGAAGTTGCGTAACATAAAACATCATTTAGCGGGAAAAACAGGTACGACTAACGATAATAAAGAGGGTTGGTTTATCGGTTTTTCGCCTGACTTGGTTGTAGGTACTTATGTCGGATTTGACGAACCTCGTTCTTTAGGTCGATATGAAACCGGGGCCAGTGTTGCTTTGCCTATATTCTCACGTTTTATGGAAGAAGCATTAAAAGGTCAGCCTGATACGGCATTTCGTATCCCTGCCGGTATAAAGCTTGTTCGTATTAATTATGAGACGGGAAAACCGGCACAACCGAGCGATAAGATTGTGATTACCGAAGCTCTTAAACCGGAGTTTGATTTTTCTAAAGCATCTCAACGTGTTATCGGTGGAAATGATGAAGACGAAGAAAATAAAAAACCGGCTGATGAAGGAAGTTACAAAACTTTCGGTAATATGACAGAAGAAGACAGTTTTCAACTTGGTACACAATATTAATTGCATATAAGGAATAATAAGGTGCAAGCAGAAATATACAATTTAAATGAAGAAATCAAGCAATCGGTTGCATTGCTGAGGAGGTCTCTTTGACTATGATAATGCGATTATCCGTTTGGATGAATTGCAAAATTTGACTTCTGATCCGGACTTGTGGAACGATGCGCAAAAGGCTCAAAAACTTTTAAGCGAAAAAAATAAGCTTGAAGCCGATATTAATATTATTGATGATTTAGAGAAAAATCGTCAAGATTTGGTAGAATTGTGCGAGTTAGCCGAGCTTGAAGAAAATCAGGATATGATTGATGAAATTATTCAGCAGATGCAAGAGCTGAAAGCTAAAGGACGCAGAGGAGAATTAGAAGCTTTATTAAGCGGTGAAGTAGATGCTAATAATGCCTTTTTGGAAGTTCACTCAGGAAGCGGCGGAACCGAAGCTCAAGATTGGGCCGAAATGCTTTTACGTATGTACACACGTTGGGCAGAAGCTCATCAATATAAAGTAGAATATGTTGAAGAAGCAGAAGGCGATGTTGCCGGAATTAAGTCTGCTACGGTTAAAATTATCGGACATAATGCGTATGGTTGGTTAAAATCAGAGAGCGGTGTTCATCGTTTGGTTCGTATCTCTCCGTTTGATAGCAATGCGAGAAGACACACCAGTTTTGCTTCGGTAGGTGTTTATCCTGATATTGATGATGAAATTAATATCGAAATAAACGAGTCTGATTGCAGAATTGATACATATCGAGCTTCCGGAGCCGGCGGACAACACATCAATAAAACGGATTCAGCTGTTCGTATTACGCATATTCCGACCGGAATAGTTGTTCAATGTCAAAACCAACGTTCACAATTTCAAAACAGAGAAGCTGCTTGGAAAATGTTGCGAGCCAGGTTGTATGAAATTGAGTTGAAGAAAAGAGAAGATGCTGCGCAAGGTCAATGGGATAATCAGGGAGATAACGGTTGGGGATATCAAATTCGTTCGTATGTTTTGCAGCCGTATAAAATGGTTAAAGATTTGCGTACCGAAGTTGAAACATCGGATACAAAATCGGTGTTAGACGGAGATATAGATTTGTTTTTAGAAGCAGCATTAGCGGATAAGGTTGCAAAATAGATGAAAAAAGTTTCAAACAGGCACTATATCGGCCGTAAAATTTTTGATTACATCATCGTTGCGATTTTGTTGATGTTCATATTTTTTATGTGGCAACTATATCGTGGTCCGATATCTGTTCCCTTTTTGAAACCGTATATTATTGCAGCTCTCAATCCTGATAGTGAAGAAGCGGAAGTTTCGGTTGAAAGCGTAAATATCGAATTGGTCCGTTCGGTAAAACCGTTAAAAATCATAGCAAATAATGTTGTTTATAAAAGTACGGACAATGCTTTTCGCTTTTCCGCTCCCCGAACTTCAGTATCGTTTAGTATTGCGGCGTTACTGCAAGGTGTGATTGCTCCGTCATCGATTAATATGGAAAAACCGTCGGTTTATATTTTTACTACATACGGTCTTAAAGAACAAGATGAGGCTTCTCGTATAACCGAGAAAAAGATAAACTATTATTTTACACAGTTTGAAGAATTTTTGGAACGGTTTAATTCTGAAGATAAAACTTATGCCGAAAGCTATATTAATAATATCTCTATAACTGAAGGAGAGGTTGAGTTTCACGAAGTTGATTTAGGAAGAAAATGGATATTAAAAGAATTAAACTATAATTTTGAACGTGGTTTAGGTGATATTTCTACCGATATAAGCTCTCTTTTGTATTTAGGAAAAACAGTCGTTCATGCCGGCCTTGAAGCAGGTTACAGAGCTACCGACAATAAATTGGTTTTAAAATCATTTTTTGATGATTTGGTTCCTTCTGATGTTATCAATAATTATGTTGATGAAGAAACAAAATCTAAAATGTATCAAATTAATCTTCCAGTTAGCGGTAATATTTCGACATTGATAGATTTTAATGAATTTGCAAAAAACAGGAAAAATTTGCGTAGTGCGATTGAACATGCAATAAAAGATATACATTTTCAGTTTGAAGGAAGCAAAGGGAGTATTGCTTTTTCATCTGATGAGGCTTCAAAATATGATATCTCATCTTTTGTTTTAGACGGTAATATCTCCGGAGGTCTGAATAAGCTAGAAATTAAAGATGCCGATTTTAATTTGGGCGAACAAAAGGTAAAATTAGGTTTTATGGCAACAGGTCTTGAACCTTTATTGTTGCAATCATCAATGAAAGATTTGAAGCTAAAATTGACTGCGGATATTAAGGCTTTGGGCTTAAATGATTTATATATATATTGGCCGAGATATATTGCTCCGGCAGCTTGGGAGTGGTGTAAAGACAGTATCTTTGGAGGAAAGGCCGAAAATGCACATTTTGAATTTGATTTCGGCTATGATGAAAAAACAAAAAGTATCGGGTTTAAAAATATAAGCGGTGGTGCATATATTGAAGATTCTAATCTTCGCTATATTAATACCATGCCGATGGTTACAAATGTTTATGGCGAATTTAAGGTTATGCCCGGAGCAATAGAAATAGCTTTAGATAAGGCTAAATCTAACGGAGCATTGCTTGATACCGGAAATGTGCGGATATATGGTTTAGGTGAAGAGCATAATTATATAAGTATAAATTTAGTATCTAATTCATCAATTACAGATGCACTAAAATTAATCGACCATCCGCCATTAGAATTTGCATCGCAACTTGGTTTGAAACCTGATATTTTACAAGGAAATGCGGAGACAGATTTGCAACTTGATTTTGAGTTAAAGCGAAATTTGGGATATAAAGATGTTTTCGTAAAAGTAAATTCAAAACTGTTTGATGTTGAAATTGCCGATGTTTATGATGGAAAGTCGGTTAAGGCAAAAGAATTAAAGTTATACGTGGATAATAATGGGTTATTGGTAGATGGAGATGCTGTTTTTGATGATATTCCGCTAACAATATCGTGGAATGAGCGTTTTAAACCTGATAAGGATAATCAAAGTCAATATCGGGTAAAATTGCAATTAGATGAGGCAATAGCCAAAAAGTTTGGCATTTCAGTCAGTGTTTTGAGCAAACCTTATGTTGACGGTCATATTGATATAGATGCTTTGGCAGTTCCGACAAAAGACGGATATAAAATTGATATAACCGGTGATTTGAAACATTCGATATTAAATTACAGTTTTTTGGGATTTGTAAAACCTCTTGATGAAAAAGGCGAACTAAAATCTACACTAATGTTCAAAAACGGTAAATTACAATCTATTCCGCAATTTTCTTTAACCAAAAAAGATTTTTCGCTTGGCGGAAAGGTTAATTTTGATAAGAAAAATCGCTTAAAACAAATTGATATAAACGATGTAAAAGGTCCGAAAACCAATGCTCGTGCTCAAATAGATTTTTCTAATGACAAAGAAAACAAAATTACCATCAATATTTCGGGCAGCAGTTATGACTTATCTCCGTTTTTTGATACCAGAGATGAAGCAGAACAAAAAGAATCGTCTAAATCAGAGACTGATTTAAAAAGCACTCCTAATATGGATATTAATATTGCGGTTAACAGATTGTGGAGCAATCCGGATGTTGCTGTTACCAATTTTGCAGGAAACATAAAGCTTATAAACGGTATCGGTGTAAATGAAATTCATCTTATCGGTAACTATGATAACAATAAGAATATGACTTTGAAATTTGATTATGTTCCGAAGCCGAATAAGGAATATTATTTGACTATTGATAGTAATGCCGCCGGTAATACATTAAGATTTTTGCGTTTATACAAAGACATGCACGGAGGAAATTTGCATATAGAAGCAAAAATGAATGCGAATAAAGAATTAATCGGTCATGCAAGGATACGTGATTTTAGTATTCATAACACTCCGACTTTGGCAAAATTGTTAACGGTTGCTTCATTTAGCGGAATGGTGGATATGCTTCGTGGCGAAGGTATGAAGTTTTCGCATTTTGATGCTCCGTTTAAATATCAAAACAAAATATTATATGTAAACAAGGCAAAAGCTTACGGCAATGTTTTGGGAATTACTTTGACCGGTGCTTATAATATGAATAATGATGCGATAAGTATGGAAGGTATGTTTGCTCCGGCTTACGGATTGAATACACTTATCGGCAGTATTCCGTTGGTCGGTAATTTGTTGGCCGGAAAAGACGGGACGGTGTTTGCCGCAAACTATTCTATCTCCGGTAGTTCGTCAGAAGCGGAAGTAAGCTTTAATCCGTTGTCGGCACTAAGTCCTAATTCACTAAAAGAGGCTGTGGCATCTGTTTTTGGAGAAGAGGAAGAAGATGGATTCTAAACGTCAATTACGAATAGGTATAGATTTTCATGGAGTGATTACCGAGGCTCCGGCTTTTTTTCGTGATTTGACGACATTGGCATTTGATAAAGATTATGAGATATATATCATATCAGGCGGTCCGTATTTGGTTGAGAAAAATTTTTTAGATGCGTGGCAAATAAAATATACCGCAATATTTTCGCTTTTAGAACATTTTGCAAGTCACGGAAAAGTAACATATTTTGAAAACGGTAACTTTAAGGTTCCGGACGATTTGTGGAACAAGGCAAAGGCAGAATATTGTTTGGAACATAATATTGATATTCAAATTGATGATACTATTGCTTATGGCAAAAATTTTTCAACACCGTTTTGCCTTTATAATGCAAAAACTTCAACTTGTGAAATAGGTTCAAAAACCATAAAATTTACAGAATCTGCCTCAGACACATTAAAAGAAATTGAAGATTTTATTTTAAATAAAAATTAACATTATCAATCTTGACAAAAATTGCACAAAACGATATAATGAAGGTGTTTTATTACGGATATGTTCATTATTAGGTTAATTTTTTGGTTGTTGTTTTTTGGGTTCTGCTCAAATCGATGATTGGGAAATTTTGGCCAAAATTGAAGTAATTCAAGATGAAGCAGTTGTCTGAAGTGATTTTATCACGTCTCCCTGACAGCTTTCCAAGATTAACCCAAACGGAGACTTGGGCGCCATTAAAATCAGAATATTATGGCAACAGAAAACAAAACAAACAACAAGAAGAGTGGTAACTTTTTCAAGGCTTGCGGTCGCGGGCTTGTAAGATGCTGGGATGGCATCGTGTGGTTAGGAAAGGGTATTGTGATAGCGCTTGCGCTTATCATTATGTTCCTGTTCATCTACAACCCGGTGTCGTTCCTGTTCTGGGCTATCTTCTTCCCGAAAGCAGCTGCTAATCTGATGTGGGATATGGATATTCCTGTGTTTTCAGAGGTGATGCAGTCATTCAGCGGCTGGATTGAGAAGTTTTTGCCGTTCCGTAACCGTAAGTGGTTTATGAAGATGCGAGGCATTGATAACTATTCGGCTAAGCTTCAGGTTAAATACTATGAAGCAAGTAAGCAGAAGATTGAGGTTATCAAAAAGATGACCGATGATGCGGTGCAGCTTCTTTGGAAAGTAGGCAATGCTAATGACTGGCTTAACATCGCTAATGCTGGTGCTAAATTTACAGATGCTCAGTTCGACCAGATGATGAGACAGAAGTGTTCGATTGTCATCTCGACTTACGTGTCAAACAACACTCCTAATCAGCACATGTTACACATGCTGATGAACGAGGTTGATGATGCGTGGTTGGATATTCTCGGCTACTGCGTTCGTCGTTACGGTCTTCCTGCACCACTCGTAAAGAGAATGTACGAGCACTGCAACGAAAAGGCAAAGAAGGTTTGCGAGGACAACCTCGAAATCTTCGCGGATTGCAAGTTCGTCCTCGGTACACAACATGGTGAAGCTCTGAAAGAGTGGGGGTGGGCTTGTGAAAAGAAGCCTGAGCTTTGCGTAGAGGCGCAGAAATGTATGGATCTAAGTCAGTACATCAGGTACTTTCAGAATGGTCTAAAGCTCGACATCAGAGCTATCCGATATTTCCTATCAAAGGGAGATTTGGCTATGGCATCTTATCTCTTCAAGCAAGAGTATGAGGCTATCATAGATGATGACGAGGCGATGGCATATGTGGCTGCAAATCCTCAGTTGATGCGCAGCTGGGCTTTGAATGCACCTAAGCCTGAGAAGTAATCTTACACTCTAGCGAATTAGCGTTTCCTCCCTTATGGGAGGAGACGCTTTTTTGTTGCACTAAATTCAATAATCATATAAAATCTGCCGAGATTAATCAGAAAGAAGAAGCTCAAAATGATAGAACAGATACCCGAATTTAGTGTTAGCGAAATATCTTTTGCAATCAAGAAAATGGTCGAAACGACTTTTTCTCAAATTCGGGTACGTGGCGAAATTTTTGGTTGTAAAAGAGCTGATTCCGGGCATTATTATCTTTCATTGAAAGATGAAAATGCGGTACTATCGGCTGTTTGTTGGCGTGGTGTTGCTTCTTCTCTTCCGGTAAAACCGGAGGACGGGTTAGAAGTTATTGCTACCGGAAAAATTACGACTTTTGCCGGAAAAAGCTCATATCAATTAGTTATCGAAAAAATGGAAGTTGCCGGAACCGGAGCTTTGTTAAAACTCTTGGAAGAACGCAAACAAAAATTTGCCGCCGAAGGTTTGTTTGATGTGGCTCATAAGAAGCCGTTACCTTATTTGCCAAATGTTATAGGGGTTGTTACCAGTCCGACCGGAGCGGTTATCAGAGATATTATACACCGAGTTACCGATAGATTTCCTAGCCGTATCATCGTTTGGCCGACTTTGGTTCAAGGGGAGGGAGCAGCTACTCAAATTGCTGCGGCTATTGATGGTTTTAACAATTTGCCGATTGACGGAAATATTCCTCGTCCTGATGTCTTAATTGTAGCTCGAGGTGGCGGAAGTTTGGAAGATTTGTGGTGTTTTAATGAAGAATCGGTAGTTCGTGCGGTTTATAATTCACAAATTCCGATTGTTTCTGCCGTCGGACACGAAACCGATACTATGTTGATAGACTATGTTGCTGATGTCAGAGCTCCAACACCTACCGGAGCTGCGGAGTTTGTTGTGCCGGTAAAGTCAGAAATTGCTTCTAAATTAATGTTGCAAGGAAGCAGAATGATAAATTCTGTTCATCGTCTTTATCAGGAAAATAAAAATATATTGGACGGATTGGCTCGAGGTATTCCTAATTTGGAGCAAATTTTGAGCGATAATGTTCAAAAGCTTGATGATAGAGTTGAAAGACTGAATTTTGCTTTTAAAAATTATCTCAATATAAAAGAAACTGCGTTGAGCTTAAATGAAATTAAACCTTTTTATATTACAAATATAACCGATAAAAAGGCAGAAAGTTTACAAAATTTGGCTTTGCGTTTAGATTCTGTGTCTGTTGATTCTGTTTTACGTCGCGGTTTTGCTTGGGTGAAAAATCAACAAGGCAAAACAGTTTATAATGTTGCGGAAGCTAGAAAAAGTCACCGATTAGATGTAACTTTTGCCGATGGAACAATAAAAACTTGTCCGGTGGTAAAGAAAAATGAATTACAAGGCGATTTGTTTGATTTTTAGCTCTTTGCTTGCAACAAGTGTAAATGCACAAGAAAAAATGAGCATTTGCGGAGAGTTGAAGCAAGGTGAATTGGTTGTCATTAAAAATATTGATGCAACAACTAACAGTATTGTGTTAAATGAAAAAGAATATCCGGTAACAGCTGACGGATATGCGATTTTAGCTTTTCATCGTGATGAGAAAAATAATCAGGAAATTTTAACCGATAACGGAAAATATAAACTCGATATTAAACCTGCAACTTGGGATATTCAAAGAATTAACGGGGTTCCGCAACAGAAAGTAACTCCCGATAAAAGTAATGATGCCGAAATTATGCGTGAACGAAATGATGTTGCGAAGTCAGTAAATAATATGGAACCAGGGGATTATTGGCGAGAAGGTTTTATTATGCCCGTAAAGGGGAGAATTAGTGGATATTTCGGAAACCAAAGAGTGTTTAACGGGGTTCCGAAAAGTCCGCACAACGGAACGGATATTGCGGCTCCGGAGGGAACACCGATTAAGGCTTCCGGAAGCGGAAAAGTAATTTTGAACGGTAAGGATTATTTTTATACCGGCAATATGGTCATTATTGACCATGGTCAAGGTTTGCAGACAATGTATGCTCACATGAAAGATTCTAATGTGAAAGTCGGAGATATTGTTGAAAAAGGCGATATTATCGGAACTGTCGGAAAAACAGGACGTGTAACCGGACCTCATTTGCATTGGGGGGCTTCGTTGAATAATATTCGTTTTCGTCCTCAATCGTTGCTTGATATAAATGAAAAGAAATGTCAGATTATAATGGGAGAAAATAAATGACTAATCTGCAAATTATGATTTTGTCAGCAATTCAAGGCTTTACAGAGTTTTTGCCGGTAAGCTCCTCCGGTCACTTAATTTTGCTTTCAAAATTAACCTCGTTTCCTGACCAAGGATTAGAGATAGATGTTGCTGTTCATGTCGGTTCAATTTTGGCGGTAATGATTTATTTTTATAAAGACATTTTGGCGATGATATATGGGCTTTTAGGTTGTATTTCTAAAAAGTTTTCACAATATAATACAAAATTGTTTTTAATGTTGGTTGTAGGAACAATACCTGCGGTTATTTTCGGTTTGTTGTTGCATAGTTATGGTATGGAATGGTTGCGAAATACCAAAATAATCGGTTGGAATATTTTGGTATTTGGCATTTTATTAGGATGGGCTGATAGGCATTTTTCATCAACAAGAAGTTTGCAAGATATGAAAATAAGCGATGCCTTGATAATCGGCTTTGCTCAATGTTTAGCAATGATTCCGGGAACAAGTCGTTCCGGTGTTACAATTACGGTCAGTCGCATTTTAAAAATAAGTCGTTGTGAAGCTGCAAGATTTTGTATGCTGCTTTCGGTGCCGGCAATTACCGGAGCCGGTCTGTTGGTGGGATATGAAATGTATCAAACCGGTAATTCAAATTTGGTTTATGCTGCTTCGGGTGTCGGTTATTCGTTTATTGCATCATTACTGGCAATTTGGATAATGATGAGTTGGCTTAAAACACGTACCTTTTTACCGTTTGTAATTTATCGGGTAGCATTAGGTTTATTTTTGTTGTTACACGGATATGGTCTTATCTGATTAATATGCCGGATAATTAGTTATTGCATTATCTTGGCCGTTTTCTCCTAATTCGTTCATGTCCTTTATCGGATAAGATTGGATATCATAAACTCGGTTGCCTTCCTCATACAATTTATTTTGTATTTCATTGTCCATTTCTTGAGGTGACATTTCGCTTATTTGAGGATTTTGCGGTGATATCTCTTCAATAGTTTTGGGAGAGGTATTTAAATTTGAAACTTTTGGAGTTACTTCCGATTTTTGTCCGCGTCGTAAGGGTTGCGGTTGAACATAATCAGGTATGGGATTTCCTAGCGGGTTAGGTGCATTTTTCGGTTGCTCCAATAAAACTTCATTGAAAGTTCCGTTTGGGTTTTGAGCTTCTCCATAAACAATGGTTTCATCATCGGGAGAAGACATTGTGCTGATAATTTCTTCTGCATTTGCACCGATTACAACAAAACTAATTGCCAATAAATATTTTAGCATAACAATCTCCTTTTTTAGGAGATATAATTATCAGTCTGCTATTTTCAAGTTTTGTCCGTCAAATTCGAGCAGAAAATATCCGGCATTGGGAATTTTTTGTAAACTTAAACCTAAATGCAATAAGATTAATCGAACTATCATTGAGTGGCAAACAACTGCAATATTTTTGTGTGGTGATTGCAAAATATTATTGATAGCTTCTATTGCTCTTTTTTGAATTTGTCTTTTACTTTCTCCGCCTTCAAAAAATACGTCCATATTTTCTTCTTCCAAGCTAATCCATCTTTGAAAAATGTGAATATGTTTTCCGATGGTCTCTTTGGTTTTTCCTTCGGCAACTCCGAAATGACCTTCAATTAATCCGTTTTCTTTTATGGTTTTAATATTGCAAATATCTCCGATGATTTCAGCAGTCTCAAAAGCTCGTTTCATTGGTGATGTATATATTATTTCAATACTTTTGTCTTTCAGTATATTTGCCAAGTCTTTTGCTTGTCTGCGTCCCTCATCATTAAGAGAAACGTCAATGGTTTGTCCTTGCCAAATTCCTTTGGCGTTCATTTCTGTTTCCCCATGTCGTGCAATATAAATTTTTTTCATTTCAAATTCTCTTTATAAAAAAACTGCCGACGACAATTATCGTCGGCAGTTTGAGTCTGACAAATTAAATAAGTCTGACGGTATCTTGAGCAATAACCAATTCTTCGTTAGTCGGAATTACAAATACTCTGACTTTAGAACCCGGTTTTGAAATCTCAATAGTTTTACCGCGAGTATTGTTAGCTTCTTCATCGAGTTCAATACCCATAAATGCTAATCTGTCGCAAATCATTTTACGAACCATGCTGCCGTTTTCACCAACGCCACCTGTAAATACAATGGCATCAGCACCACCCAAAGCAGCGGTATAAGCACCGATATATTTTACGATTGCATATGTATAAACTTGCATAGCTGTAATTGCATCAGGATCACCGGCAAGATATTTTGCTTCAACATCGCGGTTGTCAGAATATCCGCACAAGCCGAACATACCTGATTGTTTGTTCAACAAGTTGTCAACTTCGTCAACGGTTTTGTTTTGTGATTTCATGATGTATAAAGGAATAATCGGGTCTAAATCGCCTGAACGAGTACCCATTACAACACCTGCCAATGGAGTAAAGCCCATAGATGTATCTTGGCATTCACCATTTTTGACGGCAGAAATAGAAGCACCGTTACCGATATGGCAAGTAATGATATTTCCTTCTTTTCCGATTAATTTTGCAGCTTCACGAGAAACGAACAAGTGTGAAGTTCCGTGCATACCATAGCGACGGATTTTGTATTTTTTGTATTGTTCCAACGGAAGAGCATACATATAAGCTTCAGGCTTCATTGTTTGGTGGAAAGCCGTATCAAAAACAGCAACTTGCGGAACATCAGGTAACAAAGCTTGAATAGCTCTGATACCGAGTAAAGAAGCAGGATTGTGCAAAGGAGCTAAAGAGCAAAGTTCTTCAATGCGAGCAATAACTTCATCATTAATCAATACGGATTGATTGAAATATTCACCGCCGTGAACAGCACGATGACCTACACCGGACAATTCGTCCATGCTTTTAATTACGCCATTTAACAACAAAGCAAAAACTTCTTTGATTGCTTCTTGGTGAGTCGGTAAAGCAACTTCTTTTACAATTTTTTCACCTTCACCGATTTTGATACTGACAAAAGAGCCGTCAATACCGATACGTTCAGCCAAACCTTTGGCAAGAACTTCATATTTATCGCCATCAACATTAAACAGTTGATATTTTAATGAAGATGAACCTGAGTTCAAAACTAAAATTTTATCCATAAGTATATTTCCTTGTTATGAGTTATTTTTGAGCTTGTAAACATGTAATGGCAATAATGCCGATAATATCTTCAACCAATGCACCGCGAGACAAATCGTTGACCGGAGCATTTAATCCTTGCAACAAAGGACCATAAGCTTCTGCACCACCGATACGTTGGCACAATTTATAACCGATGTTTCCGGCATTAATATCCGGGAATATCAATACATTAGCTTGACCTGCTACATCGCTTCCTTTTGCCTTTTTAGCACCTACAACACTGTCAACCGCAGCATCAAGTTGCAATTCTCCGTCAATTTTTATGCCTAACTCTTTGTATTCCGGCAATTCAATTTGTTCTTTAGCTAATTTTGTTGCTTCAACAACTTTGTCAACCATTTCGCCTTTACCTGAACCTTTTGTAGAGAAAGAAAGCATAGCAACTTTCGGTTCCAAACCAAATTGAATAGCTGTTTGAGCGGCATCAACGGCAATGTCGGCTAATTCTTGTGCAGAAGGATCGATAACGATTGCGCAGTCTGAAAATACATAAGGTTTGTCATTAGAAACAATGATAACTGCAGAAGAAACAGAACGTCCTTTTTTAGCAGATTTAATAATTTGTAAAGCAGGGCGTACGGTGTCGGCAGTTGAGTGGTTTGCACCTGATACCATACCGTTAGCGGCACCATCTTTTATCATCATTGTTCCGAAATAGTTGTAATTGTGCATTTGTTTAACGGCATCTTCCATTGTGATACCTTTATCTTTACGCATTTCATAAAACATTTCGGCATATTTTTGTAAGTTAGGAGATTTTTCCGGTTCTACAATTTCAATTCCGTCAAAATTCCAGCCGTTCTTTTCATAATATGCTTTGATTTCGGCTTCGTTACCGAGAATAATAAGCTTTGCGGCTTTCATTTCGGCAATTGAGTGTGCTGCTTGCAAAATGCGTTCGTCTTCACCTTCCGGTAATACGATTGTTTGAACATTTTGTTGTGCTTTTGAGATTAAGTTTTGTAAAAAAGCTGTTTGTTTCATCAGATTATCCTCTTATATAGATTTTGATGTCTGTAATAAACAACTATTTAATAAAAAAGTCTATAAAAACTTTTGATTTTTAAGAACAATTAATATAATATCGCAACAAGTTTAATATTGATGAGGAAAAAATGGAAAAAACTTTAGCTTTTATCAAACCGGAAGCCGTTTGTGATAATAATTCGGGAAAGATTATAAATGATATAGAAAACGCAGGGTTTCAAATATCTGCGCTCAAAATGGTGCGTCTTTCGGTTGAGCAAGCACAAAAATTTTATGAGATTCATAAGGAAAAGGCTTTTTTTGACGATTTGGTAAATAACATAAGTTGCGGTTCCATTATTGCAATGGTCTTAACTAAAGAAAATGCGGTAGAAGATTTCAGAAAGCTGATGGGGGCCGCAAATCCTGCCGCGGCAGAAGAAGGAACTTTGCGTAAACTTTATGGCGAATCTATAGAAAAAAACGGAATTCACGGTGCTGACAGCTTAGAAAACGCTAATACGGAAATAGGATTTTTCTTTAACAAGTTAGAAATTATCGACTAAAGGAGTTTGAGATGATTTTTCGGGTAGCAATAATTGTTTTATCTCTGTTGGTTTCTTTTCCTGCATATTCATCACAAGAATATAGCAGTGTTGTACATGTTGACATATCTGATGAAAGTGCGGCCGTAGCAAAAGAGAAAGCCTTTGCTCAGGCTAACCGTCAGGCTCTCGTTGAAGTGGCACAAAAAATGACTAATGAAGCCGGAATGGAAATCATTAATGCCCTGACAGATGAACAGATACCTTATTTCATTAAGGCGGCAACGGTTATTGATGAAAAATCGTCAAATGTTCGTTATATCGCAACATTTAACATTACAATTCAAAACGATGTATTAAGACAATATCTTACCGAAAAGGGTGTTATGGAGACTTTGCCCGAAAATATTTTTGATGCGTTATATATTTTCCAAAATCTTTCCGATTGGCTGAGTATTGAAAAGAAAATTAAAGCTTTTGATAATGTCAATGATGTTGAAATGGTGGCAATGACCTTAAAAAAGGTGCAATTTCGTGTTGATTATGCGGGAGAGTTAAATTCGTTGCTTCAAGATTTAGCTAAAATAAATATGACATTGGTTCAAAAAGGCAATATTTATTTGTTGACCAATATTCAAACAACCGAAAACGTTATCGGAGAATAAAATGGTAAAAAATACGATTGCGACAGTTAAATCAAATTGGATATTTTGGTTAATCTTGTTTGTTTTGTTTTGCAGTTTTGTTTATATTTTGCGTTCGGTTTTGTTGCCGTTTGTCGCCGGAATAATTATCGGGTATTTGTTTGACCCTTTAGCTACAAAGTTTGAAAAATGGGGAATGAATCGAACCTGTGCTACAATCTTGGTTTTGGTTACGGTTGTTATAATAGCGGTTCCGGCATTGGTTTTGCTTATTAATGTTATTGACAATCAGGTCAGCACATTTATTAATGCTGTACCGACGTATATAACGTCTTTGCTAAAGAAATTTGAACCGTTTTTGGTTCGTATGCAAGAAGATTTTCCAAATCTTAATGCCGAAAGGGTACGAGAATATTTACGTTCTAATATGGCAAATAACTTAAAAGTTGTCGGAAAAATTCTTAAAAGCCTGATTTCCGGCGGTATGGCTATCGTAAACTTGTTGTCTTTGTTGCTCATTACTCCGATAGTTGCTTTTTATATGTTGCGAGATTGGAACAAGTTTATTGAAAAAATTAAGGGGCTTTTGCCAAGAAAGTCTAAAAAAACAATTGAAGAACAGGCTAGAGAAATTGACAAGACATTAGCTTCGTTTATCAGAGGGCAGTTAAGTGTTTGCATTCTTTTAGGTTCTTTTTATGCGTTAGGGTTACATTTGGTCGGGCTTGATTTAGGCTTAATGGTCGGATTTTTAGCCGGACTTATATCTTTTATTCCGTATGTCGGAAGTATTACCGGTTTTTTGGTCAGTATAGGACTGGCTATTGCTCAATTTAATAATTGGGAGCCTTTTGTTGCGGTTATTGCCGTATTTATGGTAGGTCAATTTATAGAGGGTAACTTCTTGACACCTAAACTTGTTGGTGATAGTGTAGGGCTTCATCCGGTATGGGTAATGTTTGCATTGCTTGCCGGCGGTGTTTTGTTAGGTTTCTTAGGTTTAATGATGGCTGTTCCGGTAGCAGCCGTAATCGGGGTTTTGCTCCGTCATGCTATAAAGAATTATAAAAAAAGCCAATTGTATCTTGAGGGAAAATAAACCTTTACAACCGCCTTTTTTAAGGCGGTTTTTTGTTGTCTGAAAAAATATTTTTTTGCTAAAAATTGCGAAAATGAGTGGAAAATGATGATTTTTGCAGAAAATCACAAAAATTTTATCTTGTAAAAACAGATAAATATATATTGAGTTTTGGTGTTGATTTTTCTTCAAAAAAAAGGTACGTTTAAATATATTTAATCTAAAACGGAGTTTTCTCAATGAAATACAAAGCATTCTCCCTTCTTTTAGCCACCACATTTTTATCAACCCCTGCAATGGCTATAACTTTAGAGCCGACATTAGATGACAGTGTCATATCATATAGCGAAGGGACATCGACAGATTATAACTTCACAGTTCAAGAAGCTGATGCAAATGGTAACTTGACTACGAAATATTATAAAATAGATATAAATAAGGATAAGTTATCCACAAGTTCAAACATTTCTTGGACAGCATTAGACAGCAAACCGGATGATATGACTAATGTTGTGGAAATTACGCTTCCGAATAACCAGACAAAATATTTCAAATATACATATACACGTTCCGGTACAACATCAACTCCGAGTTTAGAACCTACTTTAGAAGATAGTGCCATATCATATAGCGAAGGTACAGCAAGCGATTATAATTTCGCAGTTTCAGAAGTTGATTCGTCCGGTAATTTAATCAAGAAATATTATAAGATAAATATTGATAAGGATAAATTATCTACGAGCTCTAGTATTTCTTGGTCTGAAGTAACCTCGAGCGGAACAAATACGATAGAAGTTAAACTGCCGAGTGGTCAGGTAAAATATTTTCAATACACATACACCACCCCGAGCGGATATACAACCACATCAACTAGAGTTAATGATACTTTAGCAACATCAGATGTAACTGATGTTGTGTTTAGTAATATAGGCTCAAGTTCAAATGGTGGAGCAATATATAATTACGATAAAGACAATTCAAGTATAAGCATAAAAGCTGATTTTATTGGAAATAGTGTAACCTCAACCAATTATGCAAACGTTTATGGGGGGGCTATTTATAATAGTGGTAGTATTGGTAGCATAACAGGAAACTTTATTGATAACCATCTATATACTATGACTTCGTCTTATGGTGGAGCAATTTATAATATCTCAGACATTGGTACTATCTCTGGAGATTTTATTGGAAATTATGCTACAGCGACTTATAATTTTGCTCAAGGGGGAGCAATATGGAGTTACGTTGGAACTATCAATAGTATAAAAGGAAATTTTATTGGAAATCATGTGGTTATGGAAGGCTCATCAAGTGCACAAGGTGGTGCAATCCATAGTGGTGGAGGCGGAACCATTGGTAACATAACAGGAGATTTTGTCGGTAACTATGCAACAACCTCACTAACGTCAGCATATGGCAGAGCTGAAGGTGGTGCTATCTTTAATTACGGCACTGGTACCATCGGCGACATTACCGGAGACTTTATCGGTAACTATGCTGCTAGTAGCCAACAATATGCTAATGGTGGCGCGATTTATAATGAAGGTGTATTAGGTGATATAAAAGGTGACTTTATCGGCAACTATGTCACATCTTCAGGTAGCGGCACAAGTAGCAATAATTTAATTTCTAATGGCGGTGCGATTTATAATTATGGTGGTGCGGCAACCATCGGTGATATCACCGGGGATTTTATCGGCAACTATGTTACATCTTCAGGCAGTTATCATGCTGTCTATGGTGGTGCTATTTTTAATGGAAATAACGCAACTATTAGCGACATAACCGGCGACTTTATCGGTAATTATGTATCTAGTTCATCTACTGTCTATGGCGGAGCGATTTTTAATGGTAATGGTACTAGTAGTATAGGCAATATCACCGGAGACTTTATCGGCAACTATGCTACGTCTTCAGGCAGTAGTGCCTATGGCGGAGCAATTTTTAATGGTAATGGTGCTAAAAGTATAGGCAATATTACCGGAGACTTTATCGGGAACTATGCTTCAGGTAGTTATGTCTATGGTGGTGCTATTGCTAACTATATAAAAACAGAATCATCAAGTTCTTATAACAGTACATCAACATCAACCATCGGCGATATAGAAGGCGATTTTATAGGAAACTACGCATCTGCTAACGGAAGTTCATCTGCTGCTTATGGCGGTGCAATTGCTAACTATGCTTATGCTTATTCAACGGGAACCGGTACGGCTACGGCAAGTGCTATCATCGGCGACATAGAGGGAGATTTTATCGGGAACCATGCTAATGCACTAGGAGGTGCAATTTATAACGAAGCTTCAGCCTCTTCAACAAGTACCGGTACGGCTACGGCAAGTGCTATTATCGGCGATATAACTGGTGATTTCATTGGTAATTATGCTAATAGTCCCGGAGGAGCTATTGCTAACTATGCTCCTAATGGCACAGCAACTATCGGCGATATAACCGGTGATTTCATCGGTAATTATGCTAATAGTCCCGGAGGAGCTATTTATAACGAAGCTATCATCGGCGATATAACAGGAGATTTTATCGGTAATCATGGTGGCAGTGGTCCCGGAGGAGCTATTTATAATTATGGTACCAATGCCATCATCGGTAATATAACCGGAGACTTTATCGGGAACTATACTAACTCTGTAGGAGGTGCAATTTATAATGGAGGTACTATCGGCGATATAATTGGTGACTTTATTAAAAACTATTGTAACAATTCAGGACCAGGAGGAGCAATTCTAAATACGGGAAGTGGCAAAATCAATAGCATAACTGGAAATTTTATAGAGAATTATGCTCAATATGGTGGAGGTGTGATTTATAACGCAGCCATCATCGGTAATATAACCGGAGACTTTATCGGGAACTATACTAACTCTTCCGGAGGAGTAATTTACAATACAGGTTATATTGGAGAAATCACCGGCGACTTTATCGGAAACTATACAACATCTTTAAATTATTCTGCCAAAGGCGGAGCTATATATTCAACAAATAATATTACCTTGTCTGCTAAATCAAACGGCAGTTCAGTGATTAAAGATAACTATGTAGAAGATAAAGACGGTAAAAGAGCAGAAGCTATCTATATGGATAGTGCTGATGCAATTTTAACTCTAAAAGCCAACAACAAAGGCACTATCGAAGTTTATGATATTATTGATGGATACAGCGGTTATGATGTAAAGTTGACCGGCGACGGCACAGGTTCGGTTTCAATCTTTAATGATATTCACAATGCCGATGTTATTGCCGAAAACGTAGAAGTTAATTTGTCAAACGGAGCGGTAAAAGACTATACCTTTAAGACCTTGACTGTCGGCGATGCTACAAGCTGGAATCTTGATTTAGATATGGTTAATACAACAGCCGATAACATCACAAGCAGCGGTTCAACCGGAACTGTTCTTATCGGCAAAATTAACAATATCGGCTCTACCGATGATGTTATTACTGTTCAAGTTTTGAAGAACATTGACAATAAAGATGCTTTGCAACTGGCATTAGGCGATAACTTCAAAATCTTTAACGAAAATGTAGAAGTTGAGAATATCGTCAACTATTCCGACAACTATATCAGAGAATGGGGTGTTGCTCTTGCAACAACCGATACTACTAACGATAGTATCAAAATAGAAAAAGATGCGTTTTTCGACGGTTTAGTTCTTATCAATGATAAAGAAACAAGCGAAGAACGTTCATATATCTTTGATATAGCCGGAACCCATACTCTCAACGAAAACTTATCTGCGACCACAGCCGGAATATTGAATATCAAAGGCTTTAATAACGATGCGGAAAGTTCGATTATTGATGCCAATGGTCATTCTTTGTTTGACTTGAGCAATGCCACAACACTTAATGTTAGCGGTGTAACCTTGAGCAATGCTTTAGGCGATGCAATTACGGTATCAGAGAAAGCAGAACTCAATTTAACCAACGTTTTGTTTGAAAACAATGCCGGCAATGCAATCACTTCATACGGTAATGTCAATATCAATGTAAAAGATACCGATATTGCCATGAGTGAAAATATCTCAATGAATGGAGATAATCCTAATATTATCGGTTTGTCGTTCAATGTAGAAAACGGAGCTTTGAACTTGTCAAATGAGATATCGGGAAGTGACTATAACATGTACCTCAAAGGCGGCAACGTAAATGTCAGCGGTTCAATCAGCGGTGTAAATAATCTTGAAATGTCCCCGAGTGCTATTTTAGGATTAGGTACAAGCGGAAGAATCAGTGTCGGCAATATGATGTATGCCCAAGATAGTTTACAATCAAGCACCTCTCCGACATTACAAATAGATGTTGATGTTGCTAACAATCGTATGAGTAACGGAATTATTGATGTAAGCGGTGATATTTCCGGAGCTTATGGAGTTATTGTCAATGCATTAAGTACGGAATATGCAGAAACTCCGTCAATCTTCTTGAGTGCATTACAAGATGATGCAACAACTTCATCCGACTTTAGTGTATTGCGTGTTAAAGGCAGTCCGTATATGTGGAAAACCGTTCTGAATGCCGAAGGAGAAACCGGAGGTTCAATTTGGTACCTAGCTATGGAAAAACCGGTTGATCCTGAGGATCCTAACACTCCTGATAATCCTAATGATCCAGCAATAGATGCAATTTTATCTCCGGAAGTTATTGCCGGTATCGGTATGCACACTGCCGGAATCGAACAAACAAGAACAGTAGTTCGTAATGTAGCCGGTAAAGTTGCAAATGCTCGTTCATATTGTCCTAACTGCGGAATTGTTTCCGACGCATGGGACGGTAAAAAACTTAATAACGGTTGGGTATTGGCACAAGGCGAATATTCAAATATCGACAAAACTGTTGATATGGAAGCTAAAATCTGGGGAGTTGAAGGCGGATTTGATTTGCAAAGCGATATGAATAATACTTTCGGTATTTTCGCTTCTTATCGTAACGGTGAATATGATTTAAGCGGCAAAGGAGCAAGATACCGCTCTAATATCGGTAGCGAAATTGAAATCGACAGCTATTTGGCCGGTTTGTATTATCGCTATGATAAGAATATGAACTGGTTGTTTGCAATCGTTTATGGCGGAACACAAGAAGCCGAAGCTAATACCGATGACGGAATTGCAAGTTTTGAAACCGATGGTTTAGAATTTGGCGCAAGTGCCGAAATCGGACATAGTTTTGCCTTGAGTGATACAACAACCTTGTCACCGAGTTTGGGAGTTTATTATACTCAAATTAACTATGATGATGCTAACGACAATGTAGGCAAAAAATATAAGTGGAATGACATCAAACATCTCGAAGCCGAATTAGGTTTGAGCTTGGCTAAAAACTTTGAAAACGGCAAAGTTTATATAAAACCGAGTGTAATCCAAACCTTGACTGATGATGATAGTGTATCGATTACTGATTTGAATGAAGTTGATACCTACCATGACCAAACATTAGGCAGAGTTGAAATCGGCGGAAACTATGGTTTCAATGACAACTGGTCAGCCTACGGTTGGGCTAACTACACCTTCGGCTCAAGCTATGATGCAACATCTCTTGGTTTAGGTGTAAATTACAGTTGGTAATGACACTCCTCATTATCACAAAAAAAGGCGGGGATAATTCCTCGCCTTTCTGTTATTGTTAAGAATATTTATAAAATTAAGATTTTTGATTTATTACATCTAAAATCACGTCACAAGCTTTTTCACTCGGAGTTTGTTCTCCCAGTCCTAAAACTTTGCGTACTTTTGCCAATCCGTCCATTTGATGACGATATAAATCATCTTGAGTTAAAAAACGGCGAATATGCATAGCAATATTATTAGGCTCACAGGCATCTTGTAAAAGTTCGGGAACAACTTCTCGTCCGAGTAGAATATTTGATAAGTTCACAAATTGAATATGAAGCAATTTTTTTGCCATTAATGCCGTTAATTTAGAAACTTTATATCCTACAATATGCGGAACATCTGCAATGGCAAGCTCAAGAGCAACCGTACCTGATGCGGCAATAGCAGCAGAAGAAGCACACATCGCATTATGTCTGTCTTCGCTACCTTCGACAATAAGTAGCGGAAGTCCGCAGTCTGCGATCATTTCTTTTACTCTTTTTTCAACGGTTTTTACCGTAGGGATTACAAAAAACAAATCATCAAATTGGGCAAAGAGTTTTTTTGCCGTTTCAATAAATGTCGGCAACAAACTTGCTACTTCGTTATGTCTTGACCCCGGCAAAATGCAAATTATTCGCTTGTCTGCCGGAACATTATACTTTGTTCTAAAGTTTTCTTTATTTCCGCAAGCAACGGGGCTTTCAATAACCGGATGACCGACAAAAGTTGTATTTAATCCGTAAGGAGTAAAATATTTCGGTTCTTGCGGAAGCAGAGTCATTAAATGGTCAACATATTTATACATCGTACGAGCTCGTTTTTTCTTCCAAGCCCAAACTTGTGGTGCAACATAGTGTATTTGCGGAATACCTGTTTTTTGGGCTCGCAATTTCTTTTGCACTCTACTGCCAAAGCTCCAAGAGTCGATAGTAACTACAACATCAGGCTTAATTTTTAAGATGTCTTCAGTCGTTTGATTAATTCTTTTCAATACCTTGGGAATACTGGGAATAACTTCGGCCAGCCCCATAACTGCTAAATCAGATATATCAAAAAGCGAGTTAAAACCTTCGCTTTCCATTGTTTCACCGCCAACTCCGAAAAATTCGACATTATTATTGGTCTTTTTTTTCATGGCACGCATAAGTCTGGCGCCTAAAGCATCTCCGGACGGTTCGCCGGCAATCAGATATATTTTCAATTTATTGCTCAAGGTAGTCTCCCGGTTCAATTCCCATAATAAAAAGTCCGAGTTTGTTGGCGAGTTTTATAACTTCTTCTTCGTCAACAATCAAAGTGTTGCCTGCGTGTACGGCTAATCCGTCTAAACCGCTGGCTTTTGCATTTTCTAAAGTTCTCGGGCCGATAGTAGGTAAATCTATACGCATATCTTGTTGCGGTTTGCGAAGCTTAACCAAAACTCCGCCGCTTCCTTTACGTTTATATTCTCCGCAACGTTTGATGAGTTTGTCTGTTCCTTCAATTCCTTCAACACCTAAAACAAGACCTTCTTGCACAATGACTGATTGTCCGACATCAAGGCGACCGAGTTCATAAGCAACTTTTACACCTCTTATAATGTCGGTCATATTTTCTTTTGAGGGTTTATGTTTACCTAAAATCCCCGGTTTTACCAACAGGTCGCTCATAACCTCTTGAATCCCTACAACACGCATTTTGTCAGATTCAATTTCTTTGATAACTGCACGGAGCAGGCCATCATCTCCTAAGGCTTTAGCACCGACTTTTGCAAAAAAAGCCGTAGTTCTTAAATCGGGTACGAGGTCCTTAAAAGAAGGGCGATGTATTGTGCCAATCATTACCACTTCTTCGACCTTTTCTTCTGCAAAACGCTTAAAACCGGTTCCGGCTTGTCCCAGTCTTACCCATAAATGCGGAATTGAGCTGTCAACCAAATCTTTTTCGGCATTTCCTTCAATAGCAAGCACAAAAAAATCTCTTTTTGTTTCCAGACAATAATCAATCAATCGCCGAGGGAGTGTTCCTCCCCCGGCAATAATTCCAAGTTTTTTCTTTGTGGTATTCATACCTTATCTTTCGCTTAGATTTCAGCGGTTGTAATATTACGTTTTCCGATGAGAGCATCATCAATAAATTCAACCATTTCCATAACTACCGGATTGTCTTTATATTTTTCATGAGCGGCAGCAACACGAGATTCAAAATTACCCTCATTAGATTTGAAAAGGTACATATAAGCACGAGTAATAGCTTTTACGGTCGCCGGATCCATACCGCTACGTTTTAAGCCGATAAGGTTCAAACCGCGTAATTTTGCTCTGTCACCGGTAACCATACCGAAAGGAATAACGTCACGGATAACACCGGAGAGACCTCCGATCATAGCCTTGCGACCGATACGGCAGAATTGGTGAACAGCACAGTTTCCTCCTAAAATTGCTCCGTCGCCGACACGAGTATGGCCGCCGATTACTGCATTGTTGGTCATAATTACATTGTTTCCGATAACGCAGTCGTGAGCAACGTGAGAGTTTACCATAAACATACAATCATCGCCTACACGAGTAACCAATTTTTCCGGTTCTTCACCACGAATAGGATTTTGTCCTTTCGGAGTTCCGCATTGCATAGTAACATTTTCACGGATAACGTTTCTTTTTCCGATAACTAAACGGGCATCTTCCAAAAATTCATTGCCATGGTCTTGAGGTCCGGCACCGAGAACAGCTCCCGGGAAAACGACGGTTTCGTCGCCGATAGTAGTATCGCCCATAACAGTAACACTTGAAAGCAATCTTACACCTTCGCCGATTTTAGCTTTTGAACTGATGATACAGAAAGGTCCGATTTCGGCAGTAGCTGCGATTTGAGCACCATCTTCAATAATGGCAGTAGGATGAATTTTGGTCATATTTATATTCCTTAAAATAGTTAATTTTTGATAGCAACAGATTATTATGTCAGCAGCTTAATGTAAAAACAAAAAAATTTTCAATTTATTTCTGTGGATAATCTTATTCTCAAAGACAAAAGAGGCAAGCTTTCACTTACCTCTTTTTTTGTGATAATGAGGAGTGTCATTACCAAGCGTAATTTACACCAGCACCGACTGATGTTGCTTCATAATCTGAACCGAAGGTGTAATTAGCCCAACCGTATGCTGACCAGTTGTCATTGAAGCCGTAGCTACCGCCGATTTCAATTCTTCCCAAGGTTTGGTCTTCAATCGTGTCAACTTTGCCGATTTCGGTTATTGTTACTTCATCACCGTCGACAAGTGTTTGAACTACACTCGGTTTAACATAAATACTTGCAGTTCCATTATCGGTATAAATAGCCTTACTCAGTTTTAATCCTGCTTCCAATTCAACTTGTTTCAAATCGCCGTATTCTACGGTTTTGCCATAGTCGTCGCTTGCATCATCGTAGCTGATTTGTGAGTAGAATACACCTAAACTCGGAGTTATATAAACTGTTTTGTTCAAAGCATGGCTATAACCAATTTCTGCGCTTCCGCCAAACTCAAGACCGTCGGTATCTGCCGATACTCCGTCATCAGTTTTGATTTCAGCATTTTGCATACCGCCATATAAGGTCGCAAAAGCATACCAGTTGTTGTTGTCATAACGATAATATAAACCGGCTAAATAACTGTCGATATCCAGTTCTGAACCGAGTTTAGCGAAATATTTATCACCTTTACCGTCCATTTCGTAATTACCTTGACGATAAGATACGAAAATACCGATTTTATTATTCAAGTCCTTTTGAATATCGGCACCGGCTTCTATACCCCATACTTTTGCATCAATCTCTACCGGAGCTTCGATTGTCAATCCGTTGTATATTGTATCTACCCATAAATTATGGAAAGCTTCGCCGTTCCAGTTATAGTCATAGAAACCGCAACCAGGACAATATAAACGATTTATGCTTACTTTGCGCATAATGTTATAAATCATTCCGTTGGTTTGAGCTATTGCTGCAGAAGGTAAAGCTTCCATT
>JAZRCM010000027.1:0-56227 GCA_045659785.1 Alphaproteobacteria bacterium | reverse complement strand
TAATGAGTGCCCCATATGCAAAACACCGGTAACGTTTGGTGGAGGAATTACAACGGCATAAGCTTCTTTGTTTTTATTCATATTTGGTTTAAAATATTCTTTTTCTTCCCAAGAAGCATAAATTTTTTCTTCAAAATTTTTCGGATCGTAAGTTTTTTCTAACATATTATTTTCCTGTTTTTTATTAAATCATAAACAATCCGCATAAATTGCGGAGCTAAAAATAAAGGTGGAGACCGATACTAGTAAATCTTAGCGTTTGCCGGTCTTTACCATCACTCGTTCAACTTCTTTTCTGACTAAATTTGGAAGATAGTCTTCCAACCATTGACTCAAAATAGGAACAACCTCATTGATAATTGCAACTTCCGCCAGTTTTTGAACTGAAATATCCGCAACCTTTTCATTTTGACGACGAGATGCAAAAATGTCGGCAAAATCTTTTACAATCTGTTCGGACAAATTATCTTTAGGTTCATAAATTTCTTCATCTTCTGTGGTAATACGAAAATTATTACTTTGTTCTTCTTTCTCTTCTGCCTGTAACATCATTTTCTGAATATTACTGCAGATTGTCGCAACATCGTATTCCGTATCATTCTTTTCTTCTATTACTTCAGAAACCTGAGGTTCAGATATTACAGGACGCAACGGAACAAATGGTTGAGGTTCGGCAACCGTTTTCATTGTTGAGATATTTATCGCTCTATATTCGTCATCTTTAGGTTGATGACGAGTTCCGCTATCATGCAAGATATTGCGGATAGAACTCAAAATTTCATCCATTGACAGTTCTCTTGTGTCCTGTTTATCCATATTAAACCCTATCTGTTAATCTATTGATGTTGACAACCACTTATCACGTGTTTCTTTGTAATAAACTTTAGGATTGTATAACTCAACATCAAGCTTCAAATTTTTGGCAGTAAGTTTACCCATTGCTTGCATTACTTGCATTGCAGACAAATAATATTCTCTGCGAGCCTTTACCACTTCCACTTGAGAATTTAACAAAGTTTGGAAAGCATCTAATACATCCAAAACTGTTCTGTTACCCAAAGCTTCTTCTTTTTTTACACCCTCAAGAGCAATTTCGTTAGCTGCAACTTGGTCGACCAATGCCTTAATCTTAGCATCATTGGTAACCATAGATTCCCAACTGCTGGTAATTGCAGAAACGGCAGAACGTTGTGCACTCAAAACTTGTTCCTGTGCTTGCCATTTTGCATATTTGCTCTGACGAATACGGGCTCTGTTTTCCCCGGCGTCATACAGTGGTATTGTTGCATTAAGACCTAAAGACACATCATCTACTGTGCTGGTTGCATCTCCATAATGTTTCGGATTGTTCTTACTCTTAGAAACACTGCCTTGTGCGGACAACTGAGGTGCTAAAGCTCCATAGTTGGCTTTTACGGCATAATCTTTTGCTTGCAAAGCTTGTTTAGCTTGCAAAACAGCAAAGTTATTATCTAAAGTCAAGCTCAACGCTTTATCAAAATTAGCCGGTAAGAATGTATGAATATTATCCGGTTCAGCCAAATCTTTCGGGTCTTTACCGATAACCTGTTTGTAAACGGCTTTAGAAACCTCTAAAACACCTTCCGCACTGATGCGACTTGCAACAGCTTGAGAATAACTTGATTTTGCTTGAGCAACGTCTGTTCTTGTCAACTCACCCACATTAAAACGTTCTTGAGTTTCATCAAGTTGTTTTTTCAACAATTTTTCATTGTTTTTTTGCAATTCAACTATTGCTTCATCACGAACAACATTCAAATATGCTTCCGAAGCATTCAAGAATATTGTCTGTTCATAATTAGCCAAATTATACTGTTCCGAACGAGCCGCACTATCCGCAGATTTTACGGAATTTACGGTTGAAAAACCGGAGAACAACGGCTGACTTATTGTTGCGGCCAAAGTATGAGATTCCTTGCCTTCCTCTGTTTGGCTTAAACTGTTATTGGTATTGGAATTATTATATTGTCCGGTCAATGCGATAGAAGGTCTGTATCCTGACTTTGCAATAGCAACATTTTCGTCAACAGAACGTAAATATGCTCTTTGAGCCTGCAAATCCGGATTACTTCTATAAGCTTCCGATAAAGCTTCAAACACTGTTTCTGCTCTGGCTGTTGAGCAAACCAAAACTCCCATAGCAATTACGGGGAGTATATACTTTTTCATTTAATCACCTCTTATAAATAACACTGGAAGCGATTATATTACATTTTTTGTTGTTTGCAATTATAAATTTTTCATATATTATCGTCGTTAACCATATTTCAAATAATTTATATATAGGTTATTATCGAATTTAAGCAGATTTTGTGGGGATAAAATGATAAAAAGAAACTCTGTATTACTAAACGAAATAGATAAAGCCAGACTAAAATTATCTATTGAACACTATATAAACTACTTTATCGGCAAGCGTGTTTGCGAAATCACTAAAGAAGAGGCTCTCAAAGCAATTTCTTTGGCAGTAAGAGAATTTGCGATGGACAGAATGTATAAAACCATTGCAAGATACAATGAGGCAAACTCTAAACGAGTATATTATCTTTCCATCGAATATTTGATTGGACGTTCGTTAGAGAACAATCTTCATAATTTAGGCTTATTTGATGCTCTTCAAGATATTAAAATTGACGGATGGCCTTGGAATTCGATGGAAGAAATTTTTGATACCGAATACGATCCTGCTTTAGGAAATGGCGGTTTAGGACGTTTGGCTGCTTGTTATTTAGATTCTATGGCATCACTCGGCATTCCGGGATTCGGATACGGAATTAACTACGAATACGGCTTATTCAAACAAAAATTTGAAAACGGATATCAGGTTGAACAAGCTGACAGTTGGGAGGGAGAGGAATCTCCTTGGCAGTTTGTACGTCACGACCGCAAAGTTACAATTCCTCTTTACGGAAATGTAGAAACAACTATTGATGCGGCAACCGGAGAACCTGTATTTATTTGGAAAAACACATCCCCAATTTATGGTATTCCTTATGATTTTCCGATTGTCGGATATAACGGAAAGTCTGTTAACTATTTACGTTTATTCTCCGCAGAAGGTGATGAAACATTAAATATTAATATCTTTAACAAAGGTGGATATTTTGATGCTCTGCGTGATAAAATTGAAAGCGAAACAATTTCTAAAGTGCTTTATCCGTCAGATGCCATTGAAGCAGGTAAAGAGTTACGCTTAAAACAACAATATTTCTTTGTATCTTGTGCAATACAAGACATTATCCGTCGTTTCCTAGAAAAGAGTAATGACTTTTACAAAATGCCGGATTATATCACAATTCAACTTAACGATACCCACCCGGCCTTAGGTATTCCCGAAATGATGCACCAATTGATTGACGTTTACGGACAATCTTGGAATGCGGCTTGGGAAATTACAACAAAAATCTTTGCTTATACCAACCATACTTTGCTTCCGGAAGCTCTTGAGACATGGAATGCACGTATGTTAGGCAGAATGTTACCGAGACACTTGCAAATCATCTATGAAATCAATCGTCGTTTTATTGAATTTGCACGCACAAAATTTGGTAACCAACCTGAAAAATTGGCAAAAGTTTCTATTGTATCCGGTGATGGTGACAATCAAATAATTCGTATGGCAAACTTGTCAATTGTCGGTTCATACATGGTAAACGGTGTAGCAAAACTGCACTCAGAATTGATTAAAACCAACCTTGTTCCTGAATTTTACGAATTATATCCGGAGAAATTTACCAACGTTACAAACGGAATTACACCTCGTCGTTGGTTATATCATGCAAACAAAGCATTATCTGATTTAATTTCGGATAAAATCGGTAATGAATGGGTTACTAACCTTGATTTGTTGCAAGAAGTTGAAAACTTTGTTGATGATAAGAAATTTGTTGAAGATTTTATGAAAATCAAACAACAAAACAAGAAAAAATTAGCAAAGAAAATATTAAAAACTAGTGGTATCGCGGTTAATCCGAACAGCATTTTCATTGTTCAGGCAAAACGCATCCACGAGTATAAACGTCAATTAATGACAATTTTACAGGTTATCGGTGACTATTTGGCAATTATTAAAGACAATGTTTATCCGGCATATCCGAAAACTTATATTTTTGCAGGAAAAGCAGCTCCGTCTTATCACTTTGCCAAAATGGTTATTAAACTGATTAATAATGTGGCTGACGTTATCAATAACGATTCTCGTGTTAATGATATGATTAAAGTGGTATTTATCCCTGATTATAAAGTATCATTAGCCGAAACACTTATTCCGGCTGCAGATATAAGCATTCAAAGCTCAACTGCAGGTTATGAGGCATCAGGAACGGGCAATATGAAATTTGCTCTTAACGGCGCACTTACTGTCGGTACTTATGATGGTGCAAATATCGAAATCAGAGAAGCAGTAGGCGAAGATAATTTCTATCTCTTCGGTTTGCGAGATAACGAAGTTACCAAGATGCACAAAGAAAATTCTTATAAGCCTTATGATGTTTATGACAAATCTGATTATATCAAACGCATATTAAACAGCTTAAACTCTAATATGTTCTGTGAAAAAGACTATGTATTGTTGTTTAAGATGATATATGAAGAATTGTTATCTCGTGATTACTTTATGGTTCTGGCTGATTTAGAAGACTTTAATAAAGCCTTACATTCGGCAGAAGAAGACTATAAAGATCAAAACAAATGGGCAAAGATGGCAATTTATAATGTTGCTCGTATCGGTAAATTCTCAAGCGACAGAGCCATTATGGATTATGCTAATAACATTTGGCATATAAAACCAGTTGATTAAAAACTGTACAAACAAAAAACTCCGAAAAACATTTTCGGAGTTTTTTTTAATTAGTATACCCAACGTATAGCATTTTGTTCATCTTCACAATATTTTGCAGCATCCGTCATAGATACTTGTCCGGTAAATCTATGCCCTGTTCCGCTTGATAAAGCCGTATTCGGACCAATTTTATTAACGCTGACTCGTTTTGTATATCCTTCGTATGGTAAAGTAAGAAGATAAACACAAGTATCTTTATCTAAATCGCCAAATCTTATAACAAATTCATCGCTTCCGTCACTATTGCGAGAAATTTGACATCTGCCATGCAGAGCATGAATACAGTTTCCGTATTCATCAAGCATTTCCGGTGGTAACAAAATTTTGTTTATTACATCCTGTTTATACATATCATCTCGACTATTAGAATTTTCACGATAGTAAATATAATTAGAAGTAACAACTTGAACCTGATCAGCTAATTTTTTGCCACGATAACTCGCCATAGCTTTAGAATATCCGGCAATTCCGGCGGTAGATAATACCCCGATAATTGCCAACACACCGAGCATTTCTACCATTGATCGGCCTTTTTCATCAAATTTCATCTTTTTACTCCAAAAAATTGGCTTTAACTTATCTCTTGTCATGTTAATTTAGTTTTAACCCTTAATTTTAGAAACACCAACATATTACATTGTTTTTATCATGACACAATCTGGTAGCAGAACTTATCGTTGTACTCCCGCTAATTTCATTTCCTCCCCAACATCCCATTATTGCGTTATTACCTTTATCTTCACTAATTACAACTCTTGTAGCTTTTTCGGTAAGCGGCAAAGTCAACATTTCTACACACAATGATTTTGATAAATCTGCAAAACGAATAACAAACTCATCCGTGGTTGCAATGTGATTGTGTCCCACAGAACACCTGCCATTTAATGCATGATAGCATTGTCCGTCATGCAACATTTCCGGCGGTAATATCAATTGATTAACAACATTATCATCATATAAATCATTTTTATTGGGACTTCCTAGTATTAAGGTATTGTAGTTAGATATAATGGTCGATATTTGGTTAGCAGCCTCATTAGCCTTAATTTTAGACATCGCTTTCGTATATCCGGCTATACCGGCAGTAGATAAAACCCCTATAATTGCCAGCACACCGAGCATTTCTACCATTGAACGGCCTTTTTCATTAAACTTCATTACTTTATTCCATCTGAAAAATTTTATTTATCAATACTATAAAATAAATAAATAAATAATTTTTAACAAAAGAAGCGACGATAAACGTCGCTTTTTTTGGCGTTAACCTTTCAAACCTATTTGGCTGAGGTTTTAACATCACTGCCCAAGGTAGAAGATTCGATATAAGAATCTTTACATTGTGAACCTACACAACGTTTTAATACCATGGCAGAAGAACCTTCTGTTTGTCCGGGAATAGTCATTGCCGGAACATAGACATCAACTACTTTAATTTTGAAAGTTGTATAACCTATACTGCCGTTTTCATCACTAAAGTATGTTTTGATATGATACAAACCTTCGTTGCCCGGCATCGGAGTACCATCAAAGGTGTATGTATCTTCGTTATAATGCAACCATTTCGGTAATGCACGGTCATCAATCAAACCTGAACGGCTGATTACACGACCTTTGAAACTCATTCTGTCAACCAATTCTTGCGGAATGTTTACAGTAATGTGTTTTCCTGTTTCAACTTTAATGTCAGGCAATTTTTCTGAAGATGACAAATTAACCGGAGGACGTTTAGCCGGAACTTTCAACAAATACGGACGATTATCCGGCAAGAAGTTTCCGTCACCCCATTTTTCCATATTGGTACGGAGATAAACTGCCAACTTCGACGGTTTTTCGTTCAGCATATAATATGGTACTGCATCTAAACCGATTGAAACATAGAGGTTGCCTAAGCTGTCCTGTAAATCGGCATAAGCTTTGAAAGCTTTAACTTCATCACCGATTGCACGAGCTGCTTCCAACTGTGCCTTTTCATCTTTTGTACCTTTAGCAATACTGAAGTCTTCGGCAATGTTTTCAGATGTATTGGCAATTTCCATATTAATTTGATAATCTTCAACCGCAGACATATATTGTGCCCAAGCTACATAAACTTGACTCAAAATCAACGAAGTCATACGTTGACGACGTAATGTTTCCAAATCTTGTCCGTTAGGATTATTAATATCTTCATAAACACTATATCCGATTTCACGAGCTTGTCTTGACCAGATACGATTATAGTGTTCAGGATTGCTCTTATATTCTTGTTCTGTCGGTTGTTCAAAACCCTTTACAACCAACTTGAGAGCTTGAGTATTGGTAGCCAAATCGTGTTCACGCAATTCCGGACGATTGTTCAATGCCAACCACTCTAAATCAGCCAAACTGTTTTTGATTTTCGGAAGAGCAAAATTTCCATATTCGGAACCGACTAACTTGAACTCGGTAGAAGGATGCATACCCATCAAACTGGCCAAACGTGTTTGTGCTGTTTCTAAATCACGTTTGAGAGCAGAAAGCTTTTTAATAGCTTCCATATATTGTCTTTTCTTAACTAATTGAGCCAATGACGGAGATTCGTTGTTAGCAGCTAATTCTTTTGCCTTAACATTCATATCATCAACTTCCAATGTCATAAACTCAATCATGTCATCAGTAACCGGCAAAAGTTTTTGTGCTGTAAGAGTTTTCCAATAAAGAGTACGGGTTTCTTGCAAAATGTTATGAATAACTTTGCGACTTTCCTCAAAAGCAACACTTGATTTATAATCAGCATCGCGAGATTGGCAGAAAACCATTGTCATATCAAGCAAGTTCCATGCAACTTTCAATTCCGGACTCATTGCCGAAGAGTTAGTTTGATTGATATAACCTGCATGGCTTACGATTTCCGGCAAACGGTTAACCGGTGATTTTCCGGCACGTATAAGACTGTCCTCATAGTTAACCAAACGACGAGTATAGTTATATTTCAAGGCAAGAGCCATTGCCATATACATATCTATCGGTTTTTCTATTTTGCGTGGTGTACTGATAAACATATTTTGCATATCGGCATCAATTCTGACCGCTCTGTCCCACTCGCTATAAGTTACAGCTTCGGGATTGTATACGACACTCGCACGACTATCTACTGTTTCTACTGTTTTATCCTGACCGCATGCAGAAACGAGCAAAACGGCAGAAAGCAACGATATTAATAACTTTTTCATACTTAAAACCCTTCTTTGTACAAAGTATACGCTATATGTTTACACCATTTTTTTATAAAATGGTAGTATTTATTTGCTTTTATTTTAATTATATGTATAAAATACAAATGCAAAGTTAACAAAAAGCGAAAAAATATGTTTGAGATATTTGATACTATTTTTAAATACAAGGAAAAAGAAAGCCCTGACAAGCTTGGGCTTTATCCTGAAAGGGTTCACGTTGATGCCATGCCTGAACGTCGTTATCTATGGACTTCAAGGGTTTTGGTCATTATCGCATGCTTCTCCATTTGTTTTAATATGATGTTGGCTGCATCTTTATATGTTATGCTCCCGCAAAGAGGAAGTATGCCGCAGTTATTTTATGTTGACCACTATTTCAGTCAAATCGACAGGATGCAACCCGATGAGGTTAATTATCCGGTTGGCAACCTCATCACCGAAGAGCATATTACCAACTATATTATGATGAGATATATCATTACCAACGATTATGACGAATTGGTTCGTCGTTGGGGAGAAGGCTCTTATATTTATTGGTTATCAAGCCCTGACGTATTTCACCAGTTTTCTAAATATGATGCAAAATACAATTTGCACCAATTCAAAAGCAAAAATATGATGAGAGACGTTGAAATCGACTGGATACGTCCTTTAACTCGGGGTTTATGGCAAACACAGTTCCGTACATTAGACTACGTTCCGTCAAGAGAAGAACCTATTACCAGTATTTGGCGGGCAACAATGCGTATTCAATATGTAAAATTCAACAAAGTTAATCACGAAGATTCACTAAAAAATCCTTTCGGATTTATGGTTACAAACTTTGCTCTGTCATATTTGGGAACGGACAACACTTCTGAACACTATATGTCAAAAGCAAAACGTATTACCAAAGAGTTGTTCTTCAGATAATAAAAAGCTCCTCAAATGAGGAGCTTTTTTGTTTGATTATAATTTAAGAACTTTATCGAGTCGTTCAAGTTCGTCAATATAGCTGCTTATTAAACTCAAACCTTTATCCCAAAATGTAATATCTTCAGGATTTAAGCCAAACGGAGCAAGCAGTTTTTTATAATCGGTAATTGCCGTTTTAGAAAGCATATCCATATATTTATCCGCAAAATCGGATATCTCGCCCTCTTGACTGATTTGATACAAGGAATTAACCAAGCAATCAGCAAAAGAATAAGCATACACATAGAACGGAAGGAAAAAGAAATGTCCGACTTGCGACCAAATATATTCACTGTCCTCTCCTACTTCTACATATTCACCTAAACTGGCTTGCATTTCTTCTTGCCAAATTTGATTTAGGCGAGCTGTACTCAACTCTCCGTTTTTACGTTCGGCATGCGCCCTGCTCTCAAAAAAGTGAAAAGCAATTTGTCGTACGGCAGTATTAATCATATCGCTTACTTTAGAAGCAATCAACGCAAGTTTTTCTTCATTATCCGGAAGTTTTTTAACCATCGCTTGAAAAGTTATCATTTCTCCGAAAACAGAAGCAACTTCTTCGGTAGTCATACGAGAATACTCATTTAATTCACCGTTTTTGGTACGGGTTTGATGATGACAACCGTGACCTAATTCATGGGCAAGTGTCAACACGTCATTTCTTTTTCCTGCAAAATTAAGCATAAGATACGGATGCGATTCTGCGCAAACAGGAGCACAAAAAGCCCCGCTTCTTTTTCCGTCACGAGGAGGAACGTCTATCCAGTTATTATCAAAGAAATCTTTTGCAATCTTATATAATTTCGGCGAAAATTCCTTATAAGCCTCAAGCACCGTAGCAACAGCATCTGCCCAAGAATAGTTACTGTCTGCACTAAACGGCAATGGAGCATTTCTGTCCCAATAAGAAATTTTCTTCGTTTTCAGCCATTTTGCTTTCAATTTATAAAAACGATGTGCGATTGAAGCATAATTTTTTCTGACTGTATCCGCCAAAGCTTTTACGGTGTCATCATTTACGTTTTCGGACATATTGCGAGAAGAAATTGGAGACTTAAACCCTCTTTTATCATCTTCAATAGCTTTATCTTTTATAACCATATTATATATAAAAGTAAAAAGTTCCGAATTTTCTTTTGCTACTCGATTAATTTCCTTTCCTGCGTCATGCCGCAAGTCAGCATTTTTATCCAGTAAAAGTTTAGAAATTTCGGCATCATTATAGTTTTTGCCGTCAACGGTATAAACCAAGCGAGAAGATGTCTCTTCATACAAACGAACCCACGCACTTGAAGATGTCAGAGATTTTTCCAGCAACACTTCTTCAACAGCCTCGGACAATTCATATTTTTTGAAACGTCTTATACGATCTAACCACGGACGATAAAATGCAGAATTTTTATTCTTAAACCATTCGGAAATTTTTTCCTGTGGCAAAGAATTAATTTCCAAACTCAAAAACACCAACGGTTTGCTGTAATCGGTAAGCTTCTCATTTATGCTTTGATAAAATGCTACTGCCTGTTGATTTTTCATTTGCGTAACCATATTCAAATAAGCGAAACCGCCTATTTTACCGGCTAAAGATGAATGTTTTTCATAACTCTTTAACGCTTTAGCAAAATCATCTCCGTTGAGTGTTCCTAATTTTCCTTTATATTTACGAGCAAAATTTTTACAAAATTTTCGATATTTTTCTAAATCCGTATTTATTTTTGCATCTTCCACACTCAAATACAGGTCGCTTAAATCCCAAGCGGGCAAATTATCATTTTTCGTCATTTAACTTCTCCAGTTCTTCATAATTTTTCTTTAATTCTGCCATTTGTTCCGCTAAATCCGGATTTTCTTCATAATATTTAAGAAGTTCCTCATCCGGTTCTTCTTCAACTTGCGGATATTCCGGAATAAAATAATAATTACTCCAAGGGCGAGGTTGATTTCCCTTTACCCATTCAGAAAAACCGTGTCCGATAACTTTTGTGTCACAGATCATATTTTTTATGACTGACTTCATAACACAAAAGCTTTTACCGTTACAATTTGCCACATCCTCAGCCATAGCCTCAGTACATGGAACAAAACCTCTTTTCTGTAAATCATAATGAGGAGCAAACAAAATTAAGAAAAACTCGACCAAAAATACACCGACAATCAACGACATAACAAGGCCGAACCAATGATATTTTATAAAATTAATCAACTATTTATTTCCTTGTCTTTTCATTAAAAAGCTTTCCAACATAGCTAATTCTTCACGAGTATTAGCACCGGCAACTTCTTCGGCAGAACATTCTACCACCGCACATTTCATACCTTTTGAACGAGCAATAGCAATCGCATCTGTAAGATAATATTCTCCGGCGGCATTTTCATTACCGATTTCGGATAAAATATCAACCATAACTTTTCCGTCAAAACACATAATGCCGGAATTACATAATTTAATTGCCTTTTCTTCATCGGTAGCATCTTTAAATTCTACAATTTTCACCAACTCGCCGTTTTCGATTTTCAAACGACCATAACGAGCTGCATCAGTAGGAGTAAAACCTAACACAACAATAGCATATCCTTCTCGACGTTTTTCAATCATTTTTTGGTATGTTCCTACTGTTGTAATCGGATTATCACCAAAAATAACCAAAACATCACCATCAAAACCTTCAATTTCTTCACGAGCAGATAAAACGGCATTTCCGGTTCCGAGTTGTTGGTGCTGAACACAAGTTTTGTGAGGTGCAACTTCTTTTTTTACCCAATCTCCATCCGGAGCAATAACTGTTACAATTTTGTCTGCTTTCATTTCTTCCATTGCGTCAATAATATGGCGAATCATAGGTTTTCCGCATAAAGGCATCATAACCTTCGGAAGATCAGATTGCATACGAGTTCCCTTACCTGCGCCTAAAACAACGGCAGCAACTTTAGAGTTATTCATTATCTTTTCCTTTCTAACATTTTTTTAATAACTGTATTCTATATTATCAAATATATCTTATTTGTTAACAAAGGCGGTATTTTATGAAAAAACTTTTTTTTGCAATATATTTCATTAGTGCTTGTTTTTTGACAACATCTGTTTTTGCCGGAACAAGAGAAGTTAAAAACCCGATAGAATTTGAAAAAATGAAGCAAGGACAAAATCGTCCTGCTAACCAAGTAAAAAACTATCCCGGACTTCCTGAAGATAGTGATGAGTTGAGAGAATATATCAGAGAACGTGCTAAAAAAGCCACCAAAACATCTCAAGAACTCGTTGATAAAAACTCCGGCATGAGCATAATCAGAAGTGATGAATTTTTAGCTCAACAAGCACAGGGAGAAAAATCTACTTTCCAAAAAATATATGAACAAGCTCTTGATAAAGTAAGTTTCGACAATCGCCAACAACCTGCCGATATTTTGCCGTCATCAGATTCTGCGTCTTCTGCTCCTTCGGAAGCAAAATTAGCTTCGGAAATAGCATTAGAACAATATCGTAATCGTCCGGTTGAACAACTTGGTTTCGATGTTATTGATGTTGAGCTTCCTAACGGAGAAACAATCTCTGCTCCGGCAAAGGAACATATCCCTTATCTTTCAAGCAAAATAGAAATTATGCCGAACGGTTTGGTCAGAATCAGAGAAACAGTTACGGTTATTGCAAACGGTGAAAAATTAAAATATGGTTTGTCAAAAGCATTACCGAAATATTCTATTTCTCGTGAGGGTGTAAAAAACAGTACTATACCTTATTTAACAAGTGTAAAGATTAATAATACCGAAATAGAATATGTACTGAAAGATGAATTTGACCGATTTTTAATTACACCTAAAAAACAATTTCCTTTGCAAAACGGAATTTATACTTATGAATTCGATTATATTCTCGACCGTAAATTATGGTACTATGAAGACTTTAACGAATTTTATTGGGATGTAACCGGAAGTTATTGGAATTTAGCTATTACTAATGCTATCGCAACCGTCAGACTTCCGATAAATGTCCGCTCGCTAGGACAAACCCTTATGACCGGATTTTTGCCGAACAATATTACAACAGAAGGTTCTGTTATCACTCTAAATCCGCAAACTAACACTTTAGGTTTCAAATCAGCTCTTCCGTTGTTTGCCGGAGAAGGAATGCACATGTTGATTCGTATTCCTAAAGAAGGTTTTATCGAACCTGATTTCGGCAAGAAATTTAAGTGGTTTATGGAAGATTACGGCGATATTTTATTTGCCTTATTCGGTCTCGGTGCAATTTTGTGTGCTTATCTGATTTCTTGGAAAAACATTGATAAATCCGCATCTGATAATGCTAAAATAAAATATCAAAGAACACCTGCTTTATACAGAATGTTGGTAAAAGGAATATTTGATAAAGTTTCTTTCGGTGCATTTTTATTAGATATGTACAAAAGAGGTATTATCAACATTAACAAAGATGATAAAGGTATCTCTTTAATAAAGAAAACAGATAACTTTAAGTCGTTAACATCTCTGGAAGCAAAAGCTCTAAAACAAATTTTTGTAAATAAAGACGTTGTTTTAAGCATTACTCCGGAGGTGGCAATAAAACTTAAAAAAGCTTATGATTTTGTTGAAAAAGACACAAACAAACGTTTGAAATGGTTGTTATTGAAGCTAAATGCCGGATATGTATTCTTTAGTGCTTTGATGGTAATTTTAGTCGAATTAGCTATATCTTATCTTAGTATCGATATGCTAAAAACATTCGGAGTATTATTCTCTACAAGCATAACTATTGCTCTTTATTGGTTTATCTTTAATGTAAATCTCAAAAACAAGTGGCTCCGAAGAGCTTTAAAACTTTTTGCAGTCATATTGATTGCTCTTTCAATATTGATGATAACGGTATATGTTCACTTCATTTCGGCTTTAGTAATTGTCGCAATGATATATACCATTTTCACATACAGTAAGTTGTTTGCAAAACGCGACGGGCTGATTCGCCATAATATAGCAGAAGCCAACAACTTGATGCAAAAGCTCAAAAACAATGCTGAGCAAATTATCATCGGATATGAGTTTGCAACTCAACAACCGAATATCTATGCATTAGAAGCTGAAGATAAATATAATAAATCTGCTCAAATCGAAAACGTATATAAGCTGGATATAATTCCGGAGATTATAAAAATCTTATAGAACGGAAATTGAGCAAAATCAAAAAGGGTAGTGAAGTTATTCTTCACTACCCTTAAAAATTTCCGCCTTTTGAACAACCGTATAGTTTGTTATTAATACCATAACTGCAAGTAACACAACATTGTAGAGAACTTCTCCCAAAATACCAAATACCCAGAAATTAATCGGTAAAATTGCAGCCATAATATTGCTGAAATATAGCATTAAAATAGAGCAGAACAAAGCCAAAACAGCTACTGAAATCAACAACTTCAATCCGTTATCAGAAGTTGATTTCAAAAATTTTGTAAAAGCAGGAAGTTTTTGATTGTTCAAAATAAATGCAAAACTGCTGTAAAAACGGACAGCAAATAAAGGCAATAAGAAACCGAGTGAAACTACCGCAAAATATATGCTTTCAATTACCCAATTAGGATTAGGAACTCTTATAATCAACAAAGTGAGAGAAGCGACCGGTACAAGATTTACTAAAATACCTAAAACAAATGAAGCAAATAATTTCCAATCCTGATTATTGATAAGCAACACTTCTCGAACATTTATAAACTCATGTTTAACCGCAATTCGATACCAAGATTTCAAAAACACACAAATCATCAAAAGTCTCAAGAAGAAAAATGTCACATACAACGCAATATTTTTAGTATCGCACTTAAATGGAATAACTTCGGCATATTCTTGATATCCGCAAGCTATACTATTATTTGTCGCAAATGATAAAACAGCCATTAACGGAGCAAAGATACAACATAAAACAGCAAATGACTTAATATAATATATCCACAGACCAAACGGCAAAAATGTTAAAGAAGAAAGAGATATTTCATTTTTTCCATTACTTTCGATTGTTCTTTCATCACCGATTTTTTGAATTTTCTCGGCAATTTGAAGCAATTTTTCTTTCATCATTAAATCTCCTTTACTGTTGTAACACCTTTGACGGCCTTAATTTTACTGATAATCCCGTCATCGGCAAAAGCAAAACCGCCAGGCAGCTCTATGCGTATATCCCATTCGTTGTTTTCAGGTTTAATATAAACCTTATTAGGTCCGTTTCTATCCTTTTGCAAAATTTCGCGTACGGGATGAACGGCTCCAATATCGCTTATATGAATTATAATACCGTTTGAAACATCTGCAATAGCTTTATCTAAAGTTTCAACACTGTTTATTAAAACTCGAGGACTTCCGTCTTCGCTTTGTTTTTCAATTGTTGCACTTACCAATAGCGGAAATCCTGAATTAATAATATCTTCGCTACGATTAAGCGTTTCAGAAAATACAAATCCTTCAAAGCCGCCGGTACTGTCAGTCAAACCTAAAATTGCAAACTTATTTCCTTTTTGCGAAACTCTTTTTGAAAAAGAACTTACACAACCGGCGAGTTTTGCACGCAAAGAATCTCCGACTTGCAGACCTCTAAATACTTCACTGCAACTTTTGACACCTAACTTTTCCATACCGGCCTGATAGCTGTCTAACGGATGCGCCGATAAATAAAAACTTATTGCCTCGGCCTCAAGATTAAGTCTTTCCAACTCCGGCCAATCAGGTGCTTCTTTCAGACGAACCTGCGCAGATATTTCTTCAGCACCGAACAAAGAAGTTTGACTGCTTGTTTTGAGTTCACAACTTGAACTTATGTGCTGAATAATATTATCTATATTCGCAAATAATTTTCCGCGATTTTTATCTAAACAATCAAATGCCCCTGCTTTTATAAGTTGTTCAAGTTGTTTGCGGTTTATTTGCTTTATATCCATTCTGTGAATAAAGTCAGATATATCCTTAAATTTACCGTGAGCTTCCCTCTCGGCAACAAGAGCTCTCATATTTGCTTCACCCACACCTTTTATCGCAGCCAAAGCATAGAAAATCTTATTATCTTTTACCGTAAATTCATAGCTGGAATTATTAATATCAGGTTGAACAACCTGTATCCCCATTTTTTTACATTCTTCTTTGAAAAACTTTAACTTATCGGTATTGATGATATCCATCGTCATCGTCGCACTCATAAACTCTACCGGATAGTGAGCTTTCAAATATGCGGTTTGATAGGATATTAAAGAATATGCCGCTGCGTGAGATTTATTAAATCCGTACGAAGCAAATTTTTCCATTTGATCAAAAATACTTGTTGCAGTATCTCTATCAATTCCTTTTGCAACCGCACCATCGGTAAAAATAGCACGGTGTTTTACCATTTCTTCGGCAATTTTTTTACCCATCGCCTTACGCAACTTATCTGCGGCACCTAAAGTATAACCGGCTAATTCCTGAGCAATTTTCATAACCTGCTCCTGATAAACCATAATACCATAAGTATTTTTCAAAATAGGTTCCAAATCAGGATGCAGATAAGCAATTTCTTCTTCTCCGTGTTTGCGACGAATATAGCTCGGAATATTATCCATCGGTCCCGGACGATACAACGACACAATAGCGATAAGGTCTTCAAAACGGTCAGGTTTTATCTGCTTATGTACTTCTTTCATTCCTGCAGATTCAAATTGAAACACACCGGCGGTATCTCCTCTTTGCAAAAGTTCATAAGTAGCTTCATCATCCAAAGGCAAGGTATCGACATCAATATCAACCCCATGATTTAATTTTATTAAATCAACAGCTTTTTTAATGGTTGTAAGAGTTTTCAATCCCAAAAAGTCAAATTTTATCAATCCGGTTTCTTCAATATATTTCATATCATATTGAGTAACCGGCATATCTGCTTTCGGATCTTTATAAAGCGGAACCAACAAATCAAGAGGTCTGTCACCGATAACCACACCGGCTGCGTGCATACCGGTATTTCGATACAACCCTTCAAGCTTCATGGCTATTTCAAAAAGTTTATTAACCTGTGGGTCCTCTTGTCGCATTTCTTCCAATTCTGCAACTTGTTCAAGAGCTTGTTTTAAGCTGGGTTGTTTTCCTTGAACCGGAGGAGGAATCATCTTACTGATTCTGTCTGCTTGAGAATACGGCATCTGCAAAACACGAGCCACATCTCTGATTACGGCTTTTGACTGCAATTTACCATAAGTAATAATCTGCGCCACATGGTCTATACCATATTTATTCTGCACATACTCTATTGTTTTATAACGATTTTCCTGACAAAAGTCAACGTCAAAGTCCGGCATATTAATACGTTCGGGATTTAAGAAACGTTCAAAAAGCAAATCTAATTTCAACGGATCCAAATCAGTAATACGTAAAGACCAAGCAACGATAGAACCTGCACCGGAACCACGCCCCGGACCAACCGGAACGCCATTATTTTTTGACCATTTAATGAAATCCGCCACAATAAGAAAATATCCGGCAAACCCCATTTTTTCAATAACGCTTAATTCGTATTCAAGACGAGCATAATATTTTTTATCAATCTCAAGTTTTTGTTCTTCGGTCATCCCTTCAAAATAAACATTTATTTTCATAAGTTTATTAAGACCGATATATGCCTGTTCACGAATATACTCATTTTGAGTTTTTCCTTCCGGACATTCAAAAATCGGAAGCAAAGGAGCAACAAACTCCAACATAAAATTACAACGTTTTGCAATTTGAACCGTATTTGCCGTAGCTTCCGGCAAATCTTTGAACAGTTCCAACATTTCCGTTGTTGTTTTCAATCGTTGATTCGGTGAATAATGCGGACGATTCTCATTAGCAACATATTCCCCCATGGCAATACAAACCAAAGCATCATGAGCTTCATACATTTCGGCATCAAAGAAAAATGCCTCATTAGTCGCCACCAACGGAATATTATGTTTATATGCAAAATCTAAAAATACCGGCTCGGTTTTAGTTTCTTTATCTAAGCCGATACGAGAAATTTCCATATATAAACGATTACCGTAAACTTCTTTAAGTTGCAGTAAAAAATCTTCTGCTTCATCAATCCGATTTTCTAAAATTAATCGTCCTGCCTGACCATCGGCACCGGCGGTCAAGACAATCAACCCCTCATTATATTTCTTTAAATCCTCAAGTGTAATTTGCGGCTTTTCCGCCATAGAAGTAAGCCCGCCCAAATAAGATTGTTGCATAAGCTTTATAATATTCATATAACCTTTTTGGTTTTGAATAAGCAAAACAATCTTATCCGGCTCTACAATTTTTCCTTTAGATTTAAGAACATCATCCGCATCGGGATTACGCAAATACATCTGCGTTCCCAAAATAGGTTTAACCCCGCATTTCGGAGCCATCGCCGAAAAAGCTTTTGCTCCAAACATTGTTGAAGTATCGGTTACAGCAACTGCAGGAAACCCCATCGCCGCAATTTTTTCGGTAAGTGCGGGCATCTTCATTGCCCCCTCTAACAGAGAGTATGCCGAATGCACTCGCAAATGTACAAATTGCGGACTAATCATATTATTTTCCTAAATTACCAAGAAACACCGCTGATACAACGTTCCGGATGTTTTTCGCAAATTTCCTTGTCGGAATTCATTTCGTATAAACGACGGCGATTTTCTTTCAATTCTCCGGCGGTGCATCCGGCAATTACAAAAACAACCAATATAAGTAAAATTTTTTTCATATTTTTTCCTAAAATTTAAATGTAAATTTAAGAGCAAAGAATATCATCAAAACCATGAATATTCTTGCTAAATGTCGAAACCATAAACTGCGGTTGTATTCTGCAGAACTTCTCCATGTTCCCAATAAAAGAGAAAACGAATAGAAAATCATTGAAAAAGAAGAAGCTAAATACAAAATTGTCAAAATAACCGTAGATGTTTCGATAGGATTATTCGGAGATACATAATAAGAGAGAATAGTATACCCCTTGAGCTTATGAAGCAACACTTTACCGAAAAAACGGCTCAAGAAAGTAATTATGGGCAAACCGAGAACGCCAAACTTCCAAAAAGTACTGGCTAATCCTATCTCCCCGTCCATTAACTTTTTAAACATAGCACTCAAAATCCTTTTATTATTAAACAGGATTTATAATGTTACAAACTGCCGTTTTGTGCAAGCAATTTTTATCAGTTTTGCCTATACTAAAAATAACGAACAATCTTCTTATATGGTTTAAGTCCCAATTCTTTATGAACGTCTGCTATTTTTGCGGAATATTCGCCCCATTGAGTATATTTATTTATAAAACTCTCTGCCTGTGTCGGAGATTTTGACAGTTGTACGGCAATGGTTTCATCAAGCATTTTATGCAACACGTTGTCCAAAATATCAAAATCTATTTGCAAAAGACCATCTTGATTAAAGCTGATTGCTTTATGCTCCAACAAATAATTAAATTGAATTAATTCGCCCATTCTGTGAGGTAACATATGATGAGGACGTGCAGCTAAAAACATTCTTCCGACAATATAACTTACATATATTTTCTTTAATGTATCTTCAGCGATTACACCATTTTTCACATAATAAGGCATAAAAGTCAGAGAAATAGTATCAGCCTTATGCTCCTCAATTATGTGTTTGTATATTCCTATCGCATTTTGATATTCGCTTCCCGGACCTAAAGAGTGACCGTTTTCATGTCCGATAACGAACAGGTGGTCGGCTTCTTTATCAAAATATTGATGCAACGATTTATCTACCAGTCTGTCCAATATTGCTTGTTGTTTAGATTTATCTCCACTCATTCTTACCTGACGATGATAAACATTTCTACGGCCACCACCGGTTTTTACCGCAAGCTTATCATTATTCGGTAAATTTTGCGCAGTCGTAATACCACCTCGACATTGAGCATAATCTCCCTGTAACTCGACAATATCGGCATCAACCATTGTTTGTTTCAGTTCCTCTCCGGATAAAATCGTTTGATTATATTTCTTCGCATAAGGCATTAAACGTGCCAAATCGGGAATATGTTGTTTGAACTTCAAAATCAAGTCCGTTCCCTCTTTGTTGATGATACCTACTCTCACACCCAACATATCTTTAGAAACAGCTTCAATTTTATGAATATTTATAAGCTCAGCAAGTTCTTCATTATCATAAATGGTCGGAGTTACTTCATCATCATAATTTTCTCGACTTACCGTAAATTCAAGCGGAGTATCTTGCATAATTGCCCAATGTTTATCGGCAAGCATATCCATATCTTCGTTATTTTGCAAAAATGCTTGTGCTTGCCAACCCAAATATTCCTTAAACTCATTGTTGCTTGTATAATAAGCGGAAACTTCCAACTCATTAGCAATATACGAAAATTCATCGGCAAAATATTCGGTATAATCAATACCTTTCAATTCCTCTCCGTTACGACGTACCATTGTTCTGGCACTTAAAATATTTTGCACTTCCTTTACCTTGCCGTTCTTAAGCATTTTTATCAGAATATCGTGAAATTCTTCTACTTTTAAATCTTGAGGATAAAAATTGCGTCCTTTGAACAAAGTTATGTTCTCAAAAATCTCAACCGGATGCTCATCAACACCGTTAAATCCGGCAACACCGTTTAAGGAATTAAAAACTTCCAAAGCCCTTGCAATGTGAGAATTGTTCTCTGCATTTTCTTCTAAATATTTTTTAGCTGCCAAGTTATACGGATTATCCTGTTCCAAAGCAACATTATTCATCATTTTTGCGGCATTTACCAAATGTTGCAAAGCCTTTTTATCACCGTCAGACAAAGCTTGATATCCCGCAAAATCCTTATTTACAAGCTCAATATTGATAGACTTGTTTTGCATCATATCCGCAAGTTGCTCTTCGCTGTATTTAATCTTAAAATCCATTTTCTTTAACCTCTACTGTTCTAAATCTGTAAACATTAATATCATTTGACCAAAAACTCGGACTCATTCCCGCCTTTAATTTTAAGTTATTCAAAAAATCTTTTTTATCGGGAAGTTGCTCCCATACCGACGGCAAAAATAAACCTTGTCTGTCCCCGTCTCTGATAACAATTCCGTCAACTCCTGCAATAATTTTATTCAACAAATCTTCTTCATCTTTATAATAAATTTTTTCATATCCGGTTAAAAGCGATATTGAAATTTTGATATCAGATAATTCTTCTGCAGAAAGCGGTGCAAAACGAGTGTCTTCCATTGCCGCAGCATAGGTATTTGCAGCTACATCGGCAACAACCGCCTGACGAGGATATAAGGAGCCGATACAACCTCGTAATTCTCCGTTTTTATGCAAAGTTACGAACACCGCTCCTTTATCAAACAGATGCTCGTCATAATCATCACGAGACGGACGATACAAATCATCATTAATCGCCATTTCCAATGATTTTCGTGAAGCACTCAACAATTGTGTTCCAAACTCTTGTACAAATCCTTTCAATCCCTCGGTTTCTCTTTCAATTTTTGAGGGTTTTATGCCGTCTTCACTATAAGACCACGCCCCGTAACCGACCACTCTGTTTTTATCATTACTTACATCTCCTGAATTTATTAGAGCTAAAATTTCCGGTTTCAATCCTAATTTTTGCCCCAATATCATTGCGGTATTAATACCGGTCGCACCGCAAGAATGATGATAATCCACATCAGCTTTTCCGTTAGCTATTTTAGTTGCCGTTTCATCATCTATTTCAATCGCTTCATTATAATTATGATAATGCGACAAATCTGCAGAAACGAGCAATAAAACATCCGACTTCAATATATATTTTTGCAGAGTTTCGGCTAAAGTTTGAGAGTTTATATCTCCGTAAACCAACGGAACAATATCAAATTTTTTCAGTACTTTTTGCAAAAAAGGAAGTTGCACTTCAAGCGAATGTTCTTTTTCATGTGCTTTTGTACTGACGATAATATTTTTATTCTTTTGTAAATTTTGACTTATCTCTTTATTTACGGGAATTTTCCCCAACGGAGTTTTGAAATAATCCGCTGAGGGCAAAGCCGCACCATTAAGTGCAACATAGTGAGAAGGACCGATTAAAATTACGGTTTTTATTTTATCGGCATAATCTTTTAACGGCAAAAATGCCTGAGCTGCCGCCGAAGCAGAATATTGATAACCGGCATGAGGAACAATAATCATACGCGGTTGTGAAGTATGTTTTTGATAATCGGTATTAAGATAAAAATCAACTTCTTCGGTTAATTGCTCGGTAGTTGCGGAATAAAACAAACCGGCAACGGCAGGATTACGATATTTTTCCATGGGATCACCTTTAAGTGTATAATGAGATGCCAACTCATGATTTGAAGAAACTTTTATTTTGAAATAAATATAATTTGCTCCCAACAGCAAGAGCAAAGAAACGCCAATCCAAACATAGCGACGAATCTTGGAAGTATTTTCATTTTCAGTATCTTGTTGCATAAAAAAGTCCTTTATAGTATAGCCTCATAAAAAGCATTATAATCTTCAAAATATAAAATATTCTTACACTCACATAATTCTTTTTCGCAAGGCGCATAATTTATTCTTATCGGTAAGGCATTAATCGACGAAGCGCATAAATTATCTAACTGACTATCTCCCACAATCCAAACCGTTTCCGGAGATATATCCTTTTCTTCAATCATTCCTTTTAAGGTATAGAGAGCATGTTCCGCATGCGGTTTATCACGAAAAGCCTCGTGTCCGCAAACTATTTTATCAAAATATTCCAAAGGATATAACAACGGCAATTCAAATTCCAAAAGCTTTCGATCTTTGTTGGTCATAAGCCCGATTTTTATTCCCTTTGCTCGCAATAATTCTATCAATTCTTTGGCTTTAGGATAACCGTTAATTCCGTTTTTGATTATATCTAAATATAATTTACAATATTTTTCGTAAGCCTCTTTTGCATAAATCCCGAACATATTCGGAAAATTATCCATAAACGATATACGACTGTTTCTTTTGTACTTAATATTGTTCCAATCCGGCAAACCGTATTCTTTCAAAACCTGATTAACCGCAACAATACGCGGAGGACTGCTCTCGGCTAAAGTTCCGTCCCAATCAAATAACACAACTCTTAAATTATCGCTTTTTAATTTCATTACACCCTCTCCGATAAAAAATATAAGCTATTCTCAAAAAATACAAGAGAAGAATGTAAAAAAGGCTCTTTTTCAAAAGCCTTTTTGAAATGTTTTAAATATATCAATTGCATAATTAATCAACTTTAGAAATATCCCAATCTCTTTCTTTAAGTTTACCTGTTTGATAAAACTCAGTAATCAAATTAATAAACTCTTTAAAATCCGGATTTTCTTTGGCAATACGGTCAATCATATCCCAATCAAGTTCTTTTTTCTCTGAAGCCGGAATTAAAATTTGACTTTCTGAAGGATTTTCACAATCTAACTGTATCAATCCTATATTGTGACCGCTACATAATATACGTAATTCATTCATTGCTTTTTCATCAATAGTTTGAGCTACTAAATATGAAAAATTTGCCCAACTTGAATTTGAAACTGTTTGAAAGAAATACTCTCTTACATTTGATAAGTTAATTTTTATCTTTACTTCAAATGACCATAAAGATGTCTTATTAAAAGCATGTTTGCCTGCACATGAAATAACATCCATATCCCACCCATCAGAAAGATTTCTTAATCCTACTATATCGGGATGTAACCATTTATTTCCATTACTTCCTTTTGAATTTGAAGATTTTCTTTCATCTATTCTTTTAGGGTATATATTAAGTTCGTTATTTAGATATTCACAAAGTTTAGGATACGAATCATGCTCTGGTCGTCCATTTTCTTTTGAAATTTTCTCAGCCTCTCTTATTTCCTGTGCATCAGTTTTTTCTGAATAGTAATATTTTCTTGGACGTTCAGCTGTAATTTTAATATTAGAAGACAGAGCAAAAATACGTTTTTTACGTGCTCCAATTTCAGCTACAAGTTGACTAATTAACGCCTCAACTGTATCAATAGGAATAACAGTTGCTTTGCTCCTTTCCATTTTGGCAACACATTCATCTTGCTTATTTTTCCACACCCACTCTGCCAATTGTCTAGCTGTAAAATATTTTTCAGGATTTTGTTTTAATATTTCAACAACTGTTTTTGTTAAATTCAAACTCATATTTTTCTTTCCTCTACTAAAATTAACACTATGATAGAATAAAATAATTTTAAATCAACAGCTTCATCATTATCACAAACAAAAAATCCTGAGAATTGGCAAAGCAATTTTCAGGATTTTTAATAAAGTTTACGGAGCGTTTAAGCAACTCTACTTATAAGAATAAGTCTTGCCGCTGACGATAACCGGTTGTGTCCTTACCTCTTCCGGCAGACCTCCCGCAACCTTATACAAAACAACGGTTGAAACATGACGGTCAACGGTTGCATTGTAAATTTCGCGTATATCATCAGATGCAAACTTAATTTCAAATGCCGAAATCTCGTTTATATCGACATCTTTAGGAAACTGTTGCAAAACCTCATCAACACCGGGACGCAAAAATATACAGTGCCCCCCGTAACGATGATAACAGATAAAACGAGCAACTTCTTCAAGCTTTTCAGCCTTAAGAGGTTTTCGTTTTTTGTCACGCACAATGTGTTTTTCCGGATCGAAAGAAAAAAGATAGCTCTGATTAATATCGGTCGGTTCTACATAAACCAACATCGAATACTCCTCATTTTCACCGGGATCGAGTTTTCTCTCTTTGTCATCTACACGCACCAAAGGTTTAATCTGTTTGGCACGGCGAACCAGTTCATCCTCGGGCATAGCTTCTGCTTCAATCAGCATCGAAATAATTCGATGATGATCTGCCTTGATTTTGCTCATTGCACGAGTCGGATTCTTAATCAAATCTCGCAAATTTTCAAATTCGCGCTCAAAAATCTTGTCCATATTACAATAATTTAGAAGTTAAAAATACAAAATTAGGGTTGCATATTACAAAAACGTCAAAAAAATGTCAATAGCTCGCAAAGCTAGAGCAACTTGACAAAGAGACAAAAATATCATACCATTTTTTCAGATTATTTTTAGGAGAAATACAATGGGATTTTTTATTCATAACCACGGAAAAACCAATGTAAGCAGAGTTAGTCATACAAGTTCGATTGAAGACATAAAAAAAGAATATGGTCATACTCCTTTTGAAGACACAGGATTTCGTGATAATCGCAGAAGTGAGGGAAATTGCGATGTATGGACAGAAACACGACCTATTTATTATCTGAGCCACTCAAATAAATTATACCTTTTGGGCGGAATCCAATATAAAGTAAGCAAGGCATATTATGAAGTTTGCGGAGATATAGAAGCTCAACCTGCCCGTTATTCTGCCAGAAGAATAATGTCTGCTCAAAAATATAAAGAGCTTGAAGCAGCTCACAATGCTAAAATAAGATCGAAATCATCAGAAAGAGAATAAAAAAACTATAAACAATAAAAAACCGCCGTTTCCAGCGGTCTTTATTTTCCTAGTTCACAATTTTTCCATGACAATGTTTATACTTTTGCCCGCTTCCGCAAGGACAAGGATCGTTACGAGAAACTTTGCCCCATGTATCCGGATTATTGGCATCAAAAGCTTGCTTTCCATATTGGAACGGAACAGCCTTTTCTTTTGTTTCCGCTTGCGGTTGTTGTTGATTTGCATTCAACAAATTTTGCGGTGTTTCATGAACTTCTTGCATTCTGGTCGGAGTTCTGCGTAATTGCAATTCTTCCGGTGATTGAGTTTGAATTTGAACACGGCATGTCATAAATGTCACTCTTTCACGCAACATATCAAGCATATCAGAAAACATATTAAATGCCTCTTTCTTATACTCATTAAGCGGATCTTTTTGACCATAAGCACGCAAAACTATGGTGTAACGCATATAATCCAAGCTCGCAATATGTTCTTTCCATAATTGATCCAAAACTTGCAACAAAATGTTCTTTTCTACAAGTCTTATAATATCTTCCGGAAGGTTAGCATTTTTTTCTACCAACTGTTTTTCAACGGTTTCAACAACTCGTTGAATCATAACATCACTATCCATTTCCGGTTCTTTTGCCCATTCTTCTAACGGCATCAAAAATCCGGTAACGCGTGCAAGCTCTTGTTTGAGGTCATCTAACATCCAATCTTTCGGAGCAGTTCCGCCGCCGATGGCAGAAGCAACAATATCAGTCAAAAATTCTTCACGCATATCGCTAACGGTATCAGAAACATCAGAAACTTGCATCAACTCTTTTCTTTGTTCATAAATAACTTTACGTTGATCGTTCATAACGTTATCAAACTTCAACAAGTTTTTACGAATATCAAAGTTACGTTCTTCAACCTTTTGTTGAGCCTTTTCCAAAGCCTTGCTTATCCATGGGTGAACCAAAGGTTCTCCTTTAGGCATTCCCATTTTTTCCAACATGGAAGACATTCTTTCCGAACCGAAAATACGCATCAAATCATCTTCCATAGAAAGGAAAAATTTAGATGTTCCGGGGTCTCCCTGACGTCCGGCACGTCCACGTAATTGGTTGTCGATTCGGCGACTTTCGTGACGTTCGGTACCGAGAATATACAAACCGCCGGCTGCAATAACTTTTGCTTTATCTTCTTCGATTTCCTTTTTGAGTTTTTCTTTGATTTCAGCAACTTGCTCTTCCGTTTCGTCACCTGTTAATATAGATTTCAAACGCATATCCAAGTTACCGCCCAACTGAATATCAGTACCGCGACCGGCCATATTTGTCGCAATGGTAATAGCTCCTGACACACCGGCTTGAGCAACAATAGAAGCTTCTCTTTCGTGATGGCGAGCATTTAATACTTCAAACTTAACTTTGCTTTTTTTGCTCAACATGTCAGCAACAAGTTCAGATTTTTCAATTGAAGTCGTACCCACCAAAACCGGTTGGCCTTTTTCGTGACATTCCAAAATTGTTTTAATAATCGCATCATATTTTTCATCTGCAGTGCGATAAATTTCGTCATGTTGGTCATCACGCAAAACCGGACGATTAGTCGGAATTTCAATACAAGACAAACCGTAAATATCCACAAATTCTGCTTCTTCGGTCATTGCCGTACCGGTCATACCGGCAAGTTTCGGATATAAACGGAAATAGTTTTGGAAAGTAATTGAAGCTAAAGTTTGGTTTTCTGATTGGATTCTTACACCTTCTTTCGCTTCAATAGCTTGGTGCAATCCGTCAGAATAGCGACGACCTTCCATCATACGACCGGTAAATTCGTCAATGATAACAACTTTGCCGTCTTTAACGATATAATCAACATCTCTGATTTGCATAATATGAGCACGCAAAGCATTGTTAACATGCTGAACTAATGAAACGTTACCCATATCATAAAGACTGCCATCTTTAATCAAGCCTTTTTCTTTAAGCAATTTTTCAACGTGTTCCATACCGCTTTCGGTCAAAACAACACTTTTAGCTTTTTCGTCTTTTTCATAATCTTTTTCAACCAAGTGCGGAATTATACTGTTTACGGCAACATATTTTTCTGAAGAATCTTCAGCCGCACCGGAAATAATCAACGGAGTACGAGCTTCATCAATCAAAATTGAGTCAACTTCATCGACAATGGCATAATGAAACGGACGTTGCACCATTTCGCCGAGTTCAAATTTCATATTATCACGCAAATAGTCAAAACCCAATTCATTATTGGTTCCGTAAATAATATCACAAGCGTATGCAGCACGACGTTCTTCGTCATTTTTTTCGTGAACGATATAATCTACGGTCAAACCCAAAAAGCGATAAACCTGTCCCATCCATTCAGCATCACGTTTTGCCAAATAGTCGTTTACGGTAACAATGTGAACCCCTTTACCTTCCAAGGCTTGCAAATATGCGGCCAAGGTTGCAACGAGAGTTTTACCTTCACCGGTTTTCATTTCGGCAATCATACCTTTGTGCAAAACTATACCGCCGATTAATTGCACATCATAATGGCGTTGCCCCAAAGTTCTTTTTGCAGCTTCACGAACAACAGCAAAAGCTTCGGGCAACAAATCGTCCAATGTCTCGCCAAGTTTTAATCTGTCTCTGAACTCAATGGTCTTATTACGTAATTCATCATCGCTGAGAGCTGAAATAGTCGGTTCTAAAGAATTTATCTTGTTAACTGTTTTTTGTTGTTTTTTGATAAAACGGTCATTGGCACTGCCAAAAAATACCTTTGCGATTTTGCCTATCATTAAATTTCCACCTTGATATTATTAAAAGTTAACCTTACATTTAATGTTTATAATATATAAAGTCAATAGTTTGACTGCATTTATAAACTTTTACTAAAGTTTTTTGTTGGAAAATTTTTATTTTAGGGTATAAATTATATCAGTTTTATTCTTTTGGAGGAAAATTTATGAAAACTAAATATATTGCTGCTGCCGTTTTGGCATTAACATTGCTCAACCCTCTAAACGCAAGTGCAGAAGGAAAGAACGGTGTTGCTGCCGTTGTTAACGGAGAAAAACTTACCGTTGCCGAAATTAAGAAAATTTATGACAACACTCCGCAAATCAATACTCAAGAAAAATGGGACGTTTTCTATCCTAAAGCCCTCAATGCTTGGGTAGATAGCAAATTGGTACAACAGGCTGCTAACAAGTCTGACGTAAAAAAATCTAAAGAGTTCAAAGAGCAAGTAGAACTTTTCTCTAACGACTTGGCAAGCAGATTATATTTGAAACAAGAAGTTGAGAAAAAAATTACCGATAATGATCTCAAAAATCTTTACAACCAATACAAAACAAACTTTGTTTCCGAAAAAGAAATGAGAGCTCGTCACATTTTAGTTGATAACGAAGCTACTGCAAATGACATTATCAAAAAAGTTAAAAAAGGTGAAAAATTTGACACTTTAGCTCAAAAACATTCTAAAGAAAAAAGAGCTGACCTCGGTTGGTTTACTAAAAATATGATGGTTCCTGAATTCGGAAATGCAGCTTTTTCTATGAAAAAAGGCGAACTTTCTCAAAAACCGGTTAAAACACAATTCGGTTACCATGTTATTTATGTTGATGACCTTCGTGATTCTAAACCTTTGTCTTATGAACAAGCAGAACCTCAATTAAAAGGTGTTCTCGCACAAGAAGCTATCAAAGGTGTTATGGGTAACATCGTAAAAGGTGCAAAAATCGAAAAATATACTCTTGACGGTAAAGAAGCAAAATAGTCAAGATTGTTCTCACAAAAAACTCCGCTTTTTAGCGGAGTTTTTTCATTTCTGACAATTTGTTATTGATATATTCTTTTCTTTTTACCGACAAATGCGGTTTTTCAAGATGCTGTTCCAATATATTTCTGATTTCTTCTCTATATTTCGCAGATGTTTTTGCAATTTTTACCAAATAGAAAACCGCACCTTCAAAAATCTGATCATGTTTATCATCAAGTTGCGGAACAATTTTTTTATACGGAGGATTAGTATTGGTTCCCTTTTTAGAAGTTCTTTTTTCAAACACCAGTTTTTGAATTTCTCTTGCTGCAGTCTCGTTCATTGCCAAACGTTTGCGAGAAAAAATCCCCGTTCTGGTTATCATTGATGACAATCGTTTCATTAAATTTTCCATATATCCTCCTGCATGCTTTCCAAGAACATAATCGATAAAATTTAAAATTTCCATAAAAAAGATACTTGAAATTTTATTTTGTTTTTTTAAGATAGCAGAAAAAATTGTAAGGAAATTGAAATGAAAAAGATTATTTATTCACTTGTCGCTATTGTATTAATGCTTACCGCCTGCGGAAAAGATAAATATGAAACCGCTGATATATTGATATTTACTCAACAAGGTTGCAGTCACTGCGAGAATGCGGTCAAATTTATCAATGAACGCATTTTGCCTAAAAATCCGGAATTAAAATTTGTAGAAGTTGATATCACTTATGACAGCAGAAATGTACAAATATTAAAAAAATTCCTGAATAAATACGATTTCAAAGGTAACGAAATCGGAACTCCGATTATCTTCTTTAACAATCAACTATTGATGGGATGGAATATCAAAAACAAAGTAAAATTACAAAAAACTTTTGAATTTGAAAAAGATTAATATGTTTTTGGCGTTATTTTAGTCATTTCAGCAACACTCATTTTGCTTTGCGGAGCTTGTGAGTGTTGTTCTTTTGTTGGAGTAATATCTTCTTGTGCTGTCTGTCTTTGAGCTTTATTCGTCGCAATTTTAATATCACCGAGTCTTGCTCCGAGCTTACTGAAAAATTCTCCATCTAAAGTTTTTCCTTGCTCAAGATATTCTCTATACAAAGGATAAACCTTCGGAGCTAAACGATTCGCCGCATCAAAACCGTGATACCATTCTCTATCCGGATTATCTAAAGGAGAAACGCCGGTCCTTTTTTCATCCATCAATGCTGATGAACAAGCAGCAAAAGCTTCATCAAGAGCAGACAAACCTTTTGCGCCTCTAACCTGACCTTGCGGACAAGCTTTTATATATTCATCCATAACATTAACAACTTCTTTAATTCTTCCTTTTGCTTCGCCGTTTATAATATCTTTTTTGATTTGAGAACATGCAAAAATATGATGTGTTGCTTCATGCAGAGGCGTACTTATTTTATTTTCTCCGACAGTCGAATCTCCGACATAACTTTTTCCGCTCAACTGATGTGAGGGAAAGTTTTGATAAAAACCGGAATTTGTACACATACCGTCATACAAAGGGGCGGCCGGAGAAGGATTCACATATCCAACTAATCTGTCTGATTTTTCATCTACTCCGAAGAATTTATACAAATTACCTAAATCTTGATCATATCCTAATTGTTTATCCGTCTGTATACCATTCAAAGTTACTAAATTAGAAGCCATAGTCGGTTCTGCGGACCTATAAAACTCGTGATATGCACCGAAAGCCTTTTGCAAGTTAGGAGTAATTTTTTCCATATCTTCTTTTGAAATATCTAAATGTAACGACATACTTTGAGCAAAATCATCGATATTTTTAACTTCACCATTTTGAATATCTTTTCCAAGCAAAGATAGATTTTGAAATTTTCCACCTATTCCTTTGGGATAAGAATTTTTTATTGCTTCAATATCCGGATTTTGAAAACTCTTAAGATACGTATCAAGTTGCGGACTACCATAAGCAGATAAAGCTTCTTGCCACATAAAGTAGAAGCTCATCATCTCATTTGCCTGAAACTCAATCGCCATTTATAAAACTCCACCACTTAATGGGTATATTATAACACAAAATTTAGACAAAACAAGGTATTTAATTTAATGCTCTCTCATAAGTAATATTTTTTCCTTTATTTTTACAGATATTTGTTTTATTCTCTCAAGCAGATGCAGACAATAGTTTGTATTTAGTACCTAAAAAACGGTACGGGGCTTTCAACGGCTTTTACTACATTCGGTGTTAGGGTATAACATCGTCATATTGTTAGTTGTCAATTTCACTAACAGTAAATATATCCCCGATTGAAATGGTTATTAACTTTTTTGGTCGGGGAGCTTTTAGCGTATGTTCAGAAGATTACCTCTTTAAAGGCTATAAGAATCATTTAATGTAGTATGATTGTTGAACTCTCCGACCACCTCAAAAAAGGTGGTTTTATTTTATTTAACTAAATTTGGAGAATAAATCATATGAAAAAATTAATTTTAGTTTTGATGACAGCCTCAATTTTATCAGGTTGTTCATCCATTGTAAAAGGTAGCAGACAAACCATCAACATTTCAACAAGTACAGGAAAACAAGCTGAAGCGGTTATAACAACATCAGCAGGTCAGCAAAATGTTGTTCTTCCACAAGCTGTTCCTGTAAAAACATCGAGTACTGATATAACAGTAAACATAAAAGAAACGAGATGTAACAACGCCTCAACAACTGTTATGCAATCAAGATTACATCCTTGGTTTTGGGGAAATCTTATCTTTGGAGGAATATTAGGTTCAACAACAGATGCCGCTACAGGTTCAATGTGGAGTTATGATGAATCTGTAATTGTAAATGTTACTGAGAAAGATAGTTGCAGAGCAAACTAATATTTTATGAAAATCACAGAAACATTTTCTATTATTTTTATATTTTGCTGTCTATATATCAATACTGTAAACGCAAATAACTATAAAAATGATATATACAACTCTTCTGAGTGGCATAATTTATTGCATTATGAGAAAGGGAAAAGTGTTATCGATAAAGATAGCGCATTTTTCCTTTCTCCCGATGGATATAAAAATCCTAAAGCAGAATATATTGCAACAATCAAAGAATTTTTAAATACAGATAACTTAAACGACCAACATGCTATTTGTCGTTATCCGGCAAGATTTAACTATATTTTGCAAACATTAAATTTGTCTGCCGATAAATTTCCTAAACCTAATTGTTACGATTATACAGAATATAAAAACAAAGTTCCTTTTGAAAAAATATTTATAGTCTTTGCCTCCGAAAATAATATAAGCCCCTCAACAATGCTCGGACATTCGTTTCTAAAAATTGAAGGGCAAAACAAAGCACACTCATTTAGCTATTTTGCAGCTTTTGATACAACTGACTCACTAAATTTTTATACAAAAGTATTAACTTCCGGAATTGACGGTATGTATATATTATCCCCTTATACCGTTAAACAAAACGAGTACATAAATAAAGAAAAACGCTCTCTATGGGAGTTTGAATTAAAACTGGATAATAACGAAAAAGAAAAGCTAAAGACTCATTTATGGGAATTAAAAGACAAAAATATAAAATATAAATTTGTCACTCATAACTGTAATACCGCTATAATTCATATTCTAAAAACCGCAAATATTGAATTTTCATCCGATAACATAAAACCTTTTATAACTCCGGTAGAATATATTCAGGAATTACAAGTTAAGAACAAAATAAGCAACATAAGTATTGAACCATCAGTTGCTCAAAAAAATGCCATACAAAAATTCGGATTAAATTATGTCGGTAATGCTCCTAAACCGATGAGATTATCTTTCTCACAAGATTTATCTAACAACATAAGTAATATAAATTTCAGTCCCGTATATCAAGATATAAGGGATATTTCCGATGCTTATTTTCCGGATTTAGAGAGCAAAATGCTTGATTTATCGTTCAATTATTACAATGCAAAAAAGAAAGTTATAATTGATAAAATTGATATGTTAAAAATGCAATCCGTTATTGATTATCAAACAACAGACAGTTTTTCAAAATATTTCAGATTCGGTTTTGAAAACAATTTATTTTCAAATAAAAATTCCATAAAGCCTGTTATTGAATTAGGATTAGGAGTAGGCAAGAAAATCAATTCAACTTCTTTTTATATATTGCCTAAAATAGGGTACCATTATGATAATTTTTCAAATTTTTATATAAATCCTCAAGTCGGTTTTATATCAAGAATAAATGATAAAACAAAGCTTTTATTTTCTTATGAAAAATATTTTAACAGCAATAAAAATAACATCGGATTTGAAGAAAAATATAATCTGTACTTGGGATATAAAATACAAAAAAACAGTGAAATATATATCGACTATTCTCATTTTTATAATGCTAAAAATTCTGAAGCAATTACAACAGGTATCACATTTCATTTTTAAAAAACATCCCGAAGATTACCTCAGTAATTTTCGGGATGTTTTTCAAAGTACAAACTTTGGGAAAATGTTCATTTTTGCGCAGCTTTTATAAAATCGAGCAAACCATTCCAAACACTTTGTTTTCCCACTTCTTGTAGGACTTCGTGTCTCATTTTAGGATAAATCAAAGACCTTACATTTTGATATCCGACATTGCACATCGACTTTACTGCATCGTAGAACCTCTTCTCCGAAATCATACAAGGATCCTCGGAACCGGAAATGAAGAGGATTGGTAGTTCAGGTTGCGAAACCATCCACCCCCTGCGGCAATAAGTTTCGCCCATCATCTTCATAAGATTGTTAGCTCCGTTCATCGTAAACCTGAAATTGCACAAAGGATTCTCTCGAACGCTTTTTCGAACTTCCGGGTCTGAACAAGTCCATGCCTGTGGGCCTTCTGCCGCAAATCTCTTGTTATAGGCATCAGATGTAAACATCTGAACAAACCTAGGACGAGTACGCCCGAAACCGCTTAAACAGGCAATACCGGTCAAAAATCGACCTAATACAGACAAAGGAACCCAACTCGGACTTCCGCAGATAATCAAACCTGATAGAGCTGAATCATTCTGCTTTGCATATACCCTGACAGCCAATGACCCCATGCTGTGCCCGAAAAGATAATAAGGTAATCCGGGAAATTCTTTCAATCCCCAATCAGTTACTGTTCTGATGTCATCGACAAGAGCTTTGTAACCGCCCGAATAGAAATATCCGAGATCGTTTATATCTTTAACACTCTCTCCATGACCACGGAGATCGGCAGCGATACAAACAATACCATTATCTGAAAGAAATTCCATCAACGGCCCGAATCTTTCCTTACATCCACACATTCCGTGCACAAGCTGAATAACGGCAATAGGCTTATCCTTTGGCAGGCTAACCGCAACAGCCAGACTCAGGTCGTCATAACCTGATTTCAATGTGAAACTTTTCATAGGTAATAATTTATAAGTGATAATTTAATGGAAAAATTTTAAGCAAAACCCTGAAACATGTCAACAAAAAAGCGATAAAAAAAAGATTTGTACATAACAAAAAACCGCCGAAACCGGCGGTTTTTAAGTGGCGGGAGTGACGAGGCTCGAACTCGCGACCTCCTGCGTGACAGGCAGGCGCTCTAACCAACTGAGCTACACCCCCACTAAATTCGTTACTCTTATAACCAACATTTTTTATATTTGCAAGTGTTTTTTTTATTTTTTTTCATTTTTTTTATAAAATTAACATTACCGTAATTTTTATCTGGTATTTTTTCATCCGTTGTGATAGAGTGCAACGTCGATAATTTTTTGATAATTAAAGGATAAAACTTTGGTTAAAAAACTGATAAAACAGATATATCCCACAATTAAGACCAAACAATATTGGGTTACATTTTGCTCCAGCTTTGCCATCGGATTGGCATTAATTTTGGTTATGTTTAATTATTCACCGGTAGAAGCTTCTATTTCTCCGGAAAAAACTATTGAACAAATAAAAAATGAAGCTGTTGAAAATTTTGAAGAAGAAAGTGTTTTATCAGACAATAATTTTGATTCTGTAGAAGAAGCTAAAAATATTCAAACTATCGAAATAAAATCAGGCGATACTTTGATCAAAATGCTTACCAATTTAGGACTCGACTATAACGAAGCCAACAACATTTATATTGCAACAAAAAAAGTATTTGACCCGAGAGATTTGCGTGTAGGACAAAAATTTGAGATTGAATTGTCAGATGACAATAAATCCGTTATATCAATGCGTTCAACTTTGCGTGTCAGCGAACATTTACAGGTATCTCGTGACGAAGAAGGAAAATATTCCGCAAAAATCATCAAAGATGAACTGGTATTGGAACTCCAAGCTGCACAAGGAAAAATTAACGGCACACTATCTATCGCTATGAACAATAATGGTGTTCCTAAAAGCATTGTTGCCGATTTTATTAATATTTTTTCATATAGCATAGACTTTCGTCGTGATGTCAAAAAAGGTGACAGCTATGAAATTGTGTATGAAAATTATATAACCCCTGAAGGAAAAATTGCAAAACACGGTAATATTGTGTTTGCGGCCTTAAAATTAGGCAAAAGCAAAATCGAACTTTATCGTTTCAAAGATTCTACCGGAAACGTAGATTATTACGATTCTAAAGGTTTGGCATTGAAAAAGACATTAAGCCGTCGTCCGATGCAACATCAATCAGGCAGAATTTCATCATATTTCGGTCGTCGTCGTCACCCGATATACAAAGATATTCGCGTTCACTGGGGAATTGACTACCCGGCTCCAAAAGGTACACATATTTATGCTGCCGGAGATGGTGTTGTTCAAGTGGCTCAATACCGTAGCGGATATGGTAATTATATAAAAATTCGTCACAACAGCGAATATAGCACTGCTTACGGACATATGAACGGTTTTGCAAAAGGTATAAAACCGGGTACCAGAGTGAAACAAGGACAGATAATCGGTTATGTCGGCTCTACCGGACGTTCTACAGGTCCGCATTTACATTATGAAGTAATTCAAAACGGTAAACGTGTCAATCCTTTGACAATAAAAGCTTCCGCTTCCGAAAACTTACGCGGTCAAAAACTTACTGCTTTCAAAAAAGAAGTTGCTAAAATTAATAGCACTTATGAAAAAATGTTAGCCGGTAAACAAAAAGAAGAAAAAATCGCACAATCTCCGACTACCACCCCATCTGAGATTTAAATACTTCTTTATCGATTCCATTGACTGTTAATATATCCGGATTTCTGATAATTTCCGGCAATTCCGCCATACGAAAAACACTTCGCTCATCTGCTCCGTCAACAAAAGCCGTTATATTACCGGAAGCAGATTCCATAAACCTTTTTGAAGCTACTCGCCAAACTTCGGCAATTTTTGCCATATCATCATCATTTTGAGCATAATCCTCCAAATTAAGCTTCAGTAATGCTTCTCCGCAAGGAGTATAATCAAGGATTGTATATGAACCGTTTTGTGCTACATATTCTTTTGCCTTAATCTTATTTTCTTTTGAAGGCTGAAAGCTTACGGAAAAAACCACAGCACTGTCTTTTACCGTTTGCACATCATAAGTCAAAGCAATTTTCATTGCTTTTCGTAATAATTTGTCATCCATTATATTTTCTCTATATCCAGTTCATTATCTTTAACTACAATACTTGCGGTGCTGTTATCGGATATCTCACCGTTCAAAATTTTCAAAGCAAGCTTATTTTCAACTTGTGTTTTTATCAGACGTTTTAACGGACGAGCGCCAAAAATTTCATCATATCCGTTTTCTGAAATCCACGAGACCGCAGCATCGCTAAAATATAACTTAATATTTTTTTCTTCCAATCGTTTTTCAATATTATGCAACTGTATTTTAGCTATTTGACGAATATCTTCCTTTCCAAGTTTATGGAACACACTTATTTCATCTATACGATTAATAAATTCCGGACGAAATGCCGATTTGACAACATTCATAACATCTTCTTTATTTCCGCCTCGCATCAAAATATCCGAACCTAAATTTGATGTCATGATAATTATGGTATTTTTGAAATCAACTGTGCGTCCTTTGCTATCAGTTAAACGACCATCATCAAGCACTTGCAATAATATATTGAACACGTCAGGATGTGCCTTCTCAACCTCATCAAACAAAAGAACCTGATAAGGACGACGGCGAACAGATTCGGTTAATGCTCCTCCCTCTTCATATCCGACATATCCCGGAGGAGAACCGATAAGACGAGCAACCGCATGTTTCTCCATATATTCCGACATATCAATTCTAAACATCGCATTTTCATCATTAAATAAAAACTCTGCCAAAGCTTTACTTAATTCGGTTTTTCCTACACCGGTAGGACCTAAAAACAAGAACGAACCTATTGGCTGTTTATGATCGCTAATTCCGGCACGAGAACGACGAACAGCATTAGAAACCGCCGAAATTGCATCTTTTTGTCCCACAACTCTTTGTGATAAAAATTCTTCCATGCGAAGCAATTTATCTTTTTCGCCTTCCAACATTTTATCTACCGGAATACCGGTCCATTTAGAAATCACTTCAGCTATTGCCGTATCACTGACAACCTGAACAGTATCATTTTTTTGTTCCTCAGCAATTATTTCCAATTCCTTTATTTTTTTTTCTAAATTAGGAATTTCTCCATATTGCAGTTGCCCTGCCTTTTCAAACTGTCCGTTACGTTGCGCAATTACCACTTCTATTTTTGCCTTATCGAGCTTATCTTTTGCATCGGTCAAATCAGCAAGAGCCTGTTTTTGCGAAAACCATTTTTCAGATAATCTCTTTGCTTTTTCTTCTTCATTAGCAATATCTTTTTCGATTTCTTGCAAACGTTTTTTTGATTGCTCATCTTTTTCTTTTTTCAAAGCCTCTTTTTCTATTTTAAGCTGCAATATTTTTCTGTCTAAGCTATCTAATTCTTCCGGTTTAGAATCTATTGCCATTCTTAAAGCACTGGCGGCCTCATCCATTAAGTCTATTGCCTTATCCGGTAAAAATCTGTCACTGATATATCTATCAGACAATGTTACCGCAGAAATTAGAGCACTGTCCGAAATTCTGACTCCATGATGCAGTTCAAACTTTTCTTTAATTCCTCGCAAAATGGATATACTTTCCTCAATTCCGGGTTCTGCCACAAAAACCGGTTGAAAACGACGAGCTAATGCGGCATCTTTTTCTACATATTTTTTATATTCATTTAATGTTGTCGCACCTAAACAATGCAATTCACCTCTGGCCAAAGCCGGCTTTAATAAGTTTGAAGCATCCATAGAACCTTCGCTTGCCCCCGCTCCGACAATTGTGTGCATTTCATCAATAAATAAAATTATTCTGCCTTCCGAAGCTTCTACATCTTTTAATACTGCTTTTAATCGTTCCTCAAACTCACCTCTAAATTTTGCTCCGGCAATTAACGCCCCCATATCAAGCGCTAACAATCTTTTTCCTTTTAGGCTTTCCGGTACATCGTTATTAACAATACGCATAGCCAAACCTTCTACAATAGCCGTTTTTCCTACACCGGGTTCACCAATAAGAACAGGATTATTTTTAGTTCTGCGAGATAAAACTTGAACAGAACGACGGATTTCATTATCTCTGCCGATAACAGGATCAAGCTTGCCTTCTTTGGCTTTTGCCGTAATGTCTATTGCATATTTTTTCAGTGCTTCAAAATTATCTTCGGCATTTATACTATCAGCCAAACGACCTTGACGATAGTCTGAAATTACCTGATTCATTTTCTGAGGATTTAATCCGTTGTTTTTCAAAATATTATATGCTTCATTGCCGGCGGTTACAGTTAGAGCTTGCAACAAACGTTCCACCGTAACATATTTATCATTAGCTTTATCAGCAATCTTTTCTGCTGCCAATGTTACCGCTGAAAAGTCTTGTGAAGCAACCGTTTGAATATTACCCGACACTTGTGGAATTTTTTCAAATGCAGCATCAACCTCTTTTTTCAAATTAGCGATATTTCCGCCCGATTGCGTAATTATCTTTTCTACAACATTATCATTTTCATCAAGCATTGCTTTCAGTAAATGAAGAGCAGTAATATATTGGTGTTGAGAAGCAATCGCACTATTAACCGCGGTTTTAATCAGTTCTTGAGAACGTGTTGTAAGCTTTTCTGAATTCATTTTTTATCTCCTATATGTAATATATAGTTAACAAGAAATTGTAAAATCAAGTGGCACAAACAAAAAAACCTCTCCGTTTCCGAAGAGGTTTTTTAATATCTTTCATTAAATTGAAATTACTTCAATTCAACTTTAGCACCAGCGTCTTCAAGTTTCTTCTTGATTTCTTCAGCTTCAGCCTTAGAAGCGCTTTCTTTAATAGTTTTAGGAGCACCATCAACTAAATCTTTAGCTTCTTTCAAGCCTAATTGAGTGATAGCACGGATTTCTTTAATAACGTTGATTTTGTTATCACCAGCAGCAACCAAAACTACTTCGAATTCATCTTTTTCTTCAGCAGCGGCAGCAGCAGGAGCAGCAGCAACAGCAACAGCAGCAGCAGCAGAAACGCCCCATTTTTCTTCTAACATTTTTGAAAGATCAGCAGCTTCCATAACAGTCAAAGCTGACAATTCATCTACTAACTTGGCTAAATCGGCCATTTTTTTTCTCCATAAATAAATTAAATCTTGTTTTATAAAAAACTACAACACACACAGCATTTAAGCTGCTTCTTTTTCTGAATAAGCTTTGGTAACACGAGCCAATTGAGCACCCGGTGCTTGCAAAAGACCAATAATCTTTGCACGCAATTCGTCGAGAGACGGGATGCTTGCCAATGTTTTGATTTCGTCAACAGACAATACACCGGTACTTAAAGCACCACCGACGATAACCAATTTCTCATTACCTTTTGCGAATTCCACACAAGCTTTACAAGCAGAAATCGGATCATTGGCGAATGCAATAGCAGTCGGACCTTTGAACAAATCTTCAAGACCTGCAAATTTTGTATCTTTCAGAGCCAGACGTGTGATGCGATTTTTAGTAACTCTGAAACCAGCTCCGGCTTTGCGGATGTTGTCACGCAATTCTGACACTTCTGCAACTGTCAATCCCTTATAGTGAGAGATTACAATTGACTCAGAATCATTGAACAACTGCTTTAATTCTTCGAGCAACTGTACTTTTTCATCACGATTCACTTTTCTATCTCCAAATTAAACATTGCATAAACAATGTTTGATTTCACAATTTCACCACTGCAAGCAGTGGCAAGGTTAATCTGTCCGGGAGAAAAAATTAAGAAATTTTATTAACTCCGTCTATGCAGGATATTTAAGGTTGCCCGCCTGCAGTCTTGGACAGTTTCTCGGATAGTTCCGAGATTGTGGGACGGACGAAAAATCCGTCCCAAACTCATCAATTCATAATCTTTTTATTAAAGATTAGAAAGATCTACATGCACACCAGCACCCATTGTTGAGCTGATGCAAATTCTCTTCATATAAGTACCTTTAGCACCTGAAGGTTTAGCTTTTATGATAGCATCAATCAAAGTTTTAGCATTTTCATAAATAGCTTCTTCGCTAAAGCTTACTTTACCGATACCGGCATGAACAATACCTGTTTTTTCAGCACGATATTGAACTTCACCGGCCTTAGCTTTTTTAACAGCTCCGGCAACATCCATGGTAACTGTACCCAATTTCGGGTTTGGCATTAAGCCTTTAGGTCCCAAAATACGAGCAACACGACCAGCCATACCCATCATATCAGGAGTAGCGATACAACGATCAAAATCAACTTTACCAGAAAGGATAGAGTCGATTAAGTTTTCAGCACCGACAATATCTGCACCGGCAGCTTTAGCTTCGTCAGCTTTTTCGCCTTGAGCCAAAACAGCTACGCGAACAGTTTTACCTGTACCGTTAGGCAAAGAGCATACACCTCTTACCATTTGATCGGCATATTTCGGATCAACACCAAGATTGATAGCCATATCAACAGTTTCGTCGAATTTGGCATTTGCATTTTCTTTAACAAGTTTAACAGCTTCTTTCAAAGAATAGAGTTTAGACTTGTCAATAGTTTTATAGATATTAGCAATTCTCTTTCCTGTCATTGTCCTACTCCACTACTTTAACGCCCATAGAAACAGCTTGACCTTTAACCATGTTCATAGCTGATTCAACTGTTGAACAATTCAAGTCAGGAAGTTTTGCAGTAGCAATTTCTCTTACTTGATCCATTGTAATTTGACCAGCAACAGTTTTGCCCGGTTCTTTAGAAGCAGACTTAATGTTTGCAGCGGTCTTGATGTAGTAAGCAACCGGAGGAAGCTTTGTAATGAATGTGAAAGACTTATCTTCAAAAGCTGTAATCACTACAGGAACAGGAATACCCGGTTCCATTTTTTGAGTAGCAGCATTGAAAGCCTTACAAAATTCCATAATATTCAAGCCTTTTTGACCCAATGCAGGACCAACCGGAGGAGAAGGATTTGCCTTTCCAGCGGGGATTTGAAGCTTGATTAATCCTAAAATCTTCTTTTTAGATTTAACAGCCATTTTAATACCTCACTTTAGGTTTGTGGTAAGATTATGGCTAATCCCCCACAAATTATTAAATACACGATTCGCATTTCGACAGAACCACGCCCTGACGAAATGTTGCCTCTGTATAACACAACAATTTAATTTTGCAAGCTTTTTTTTTACAAAAAATTAATCTATTTTTATTTTTAGCAATTCTTCACATTGCTTATCCATTTGCTCTTCAACATTAACATAATTTTTGATTATGTCATCAATGTCGGCCTGAGTTATTTTTTGTTCTCGTAAATCTATGGCTTTATAATCTTTTCCGTAAACAGAGTAATAATCTTCATATTTCAAATCACCACCGATTATTTCATCAGAAAAGACAACTCGTCTATTAGGAATACCTAAAGCATCAGCAAATATCAAACCATGGAGAGAGGAAGACAAAATACAATAACAATCTGACATATCTCGTAAAACTTGTATCGGCGTTCCCTCAACACTGATAATTTTAACCCCATCAACAACGACATTACTTATACTTTCTTCGTTTTTATCATAAAAATGAGGAATTATTCCGACATACTTGCGTTCCGGAAACTCAAAGCCTTTGAGCATTTCTCTTATCAAAACAGCAGGATCCGCAGCAATATTTACATCTATGCCCAATTTCTCTTTTATCTTAGATTGTGACAACTTTCCTCTTAATGCAAATATCTCAAGTTTTTTCTTAAAGTTTTGTGGAACAACAACATCTCGGTGCATACCCGTACCTATTATTGTAATTTTTTTCTTTTTATTAACATCTCTTTCAAAAATAGGAGACAGCAAAGAACCTATACAATACAAGTTAGCACGACTAAAATTAGGAACAACATTCCAATTATAAACATATCGGGCAATATAAAGATTAAGCATATCCCCGAAATTAGAAAATCCCGTAAAGACCGCCATTTTCCATGTTTTCTTTTTTCCGGGATAGCGTTTCTTTCTTGTAAACCAATAACATTTCAAATATGCAGCTATCTTTCCCAAATATGAATCTTTAGAATATTTTATGATATTTTCGGTCAAAACACAGCCATTATCTCTGGCAAAATTATACATTTTATCCAATTCGGCACTTTTGAAATTATATTTCTTTATATCCGCAAACACCTTTCGGAAAGATTTCTTATATTTACGCAACAACAATTTTCTGTATTCCGGAATATATCGCAGATTAACCTCTCCGCCCAAAACAGCATATAAATTCTTTATAAGACCGCTTTGTCCTTGATAAATGCCGTCAGTACTAATTCTGTACATATATGAACAGTCAGGCAATACCGCTAAATTTCCAAACTTTAACATATAAAGAGTCATTGTGGTATCGTTAACAAAGTTATACGGAAAATTTTTTGGAAAACCGAAGTAAAAAATATTTCTGAATGTAATAGAACAATTATGAACATATAACTTTTCTTGAAGATATGACACTATAGAATAAATCTTAGTTTCTTCACAAACAGGATGAGGCTTCATATTTCCGTTTTCTTGAACAAGCGTATGTCCGCTACCGCAACCAATACATTTAGGATTTCCCCTTAACACATCTACTTGTTTTTGAAATTTATATTCATCGCCATAGTAATCATCGCCATCAAGCAACATAAAAAACTCGCCCTTTGCGTGCTTGAGTAAATTCAATCTATTTGCTGCAGCTTTTTCAATATTTATACAATCCAACTCAGAACAAAAAGATTCATAAACATATATAAAATCATATTTATCGGTATACTCTTTTATTATCTCTAAGCTTTTTTCTTTTTTACCGTCTAACCCGATTAAAACTTCATAATCAAAATCTGTCTTTTGATTTACAATACTGTTTAATGTATTACGTATATACTTTTCCTGATTACAAAAAGTTACACACACAGATAAGGTTACCATAAACAACTCCGCGATATAAAAACAATAATTATTTACATAACATAATATTGTAAATATGCAACTTTATTTTATATTATCTCACCGCACAAAAAAAGACCATATAATTATATACGGTCTTTTTTACATCATAAAAAATTATGATTATTTCTTAGCTCTCGGCTTTCTTGCCTTTGAAGTTTCTTCTTTAGCCTTTTCAGACTTCAATTCAGAAGTACAATGAGGACAACGGGTAGCCTTGATATCAACCGTTGAGCAACAGAACGGACATTGTTTTGTTGTCGGAGCTGCAGCTTCCGCATCAGCTTCTTTTTTATCCAATGCAGATTGAAGTTTATTTAATGCCTTAATCAAAATAAATACGGCAAAAGCAACAATGATAAAGCTGATTAATGCATTGAAGAACAAACCATAGTTAATGGAAACAGGATTTTCTCCAGAAGAAATAACCCATTTCAAATCAGAAAAATCAACCTTTCCTAACAACAAACCGATAGGAGGCATAATTACATCTTTAACCATAGAGTCAACAATTTTACCAAAAGCAGCACCGATGATGATACCGACAGCCATATCAATAACATTGCCACGCATTGCAAATTTTTTAAATTCAGCAAAAAAAGATTTTATCATTTTTAGTTCCTTACATTAATATTATAAATAAAAAAGGCTGAAAATATTGTTTTCCAGCCTTAAGATTTCTATATTGCCGGTTAGATTTTTTCAACCTGATTAAAGTCTAAATCAACCGGAGTCGGGCGACCAAAGATAGAAACAGAAAGTTTCAAACGAGATTTTTCCGTATCAACATCTTCAACCAAACCGATAAATGAAGCAAACGGACCATCACAAACTCTAACTTGTTCGCCAACTTCAAATTTGATAATAGTTTGCGGACGTTCAACACCTTCTTCAATTTGTTTGATAATACGTTCTGCCTCAGCATCAGAAATAGGAAGCGGCTTGTTTCTCGGTCCCAAAAATCCTGTAACTCTCGGAGTGTTTTTAATAACCATCCAACAATCGTCTGACATTTCCATTTTAACCAAGACATATCCCGGGAAAAATTTACGTTCAGAATTTACTTTGGTACCTTTTTTAACTTCAACAACATTCTCGGTAGGCACCATAACCTCAAGAATTTTATCTTCCATATTTTTTAATACGGCTTGTTCTCTAAGCGATTCGGCAACCTTTTTTTCAGAACCGGAATAAACGTGAACAACATACCAACGAGCAGCCATCAAACTATCTCCTAACCAAAGATTAACTTAACAATAAAGCCGAAAAACTGATCAACAAAAAAGAAAAATGTTGCAGCAATAGCGACCAAAACCAAAACCATAAAAGAAGTTTGTGTTACTTCACTCTTTGTCGGCCATGTAACTTTTTTAACTTCTTGTTTTACTTGTCTGAAAAATGTAATCGGATTATTTTTTGCCATCGACTTTACCTAATAAAAAACTTTTAAACCAATCGTCTGAAAACGACGAAAACTCTTGCTGCAAACATTATCGAATTTAGCCCCGACAAGTATCGCAGACTTTTTAAGTTGTGCTTAATAAATATCTTTTAAGCCAATATGTCAAGCAATTATTTTATAATATCCTGATTTTTGCCGTTTTTATACAATTAAAGCCGGAAGTTATCCGGCTTTAATTCGCTTATCAAAAAAATCAGCTTAAATCTTTTTGACTTCCGTCCATATTAATCAATGTTTTTGCTCCGTCCGCAACTAGCATATCAAGCTGTTTGCCAAACTTTTTAGAGCGCTTCAACATTGTTACAATCTTACCTTCTTTTTGCAGTTCTTTAGCTTTTATAACCACATCAGCAAAAGAAGTATTATCATCATAGGCCAAAACAACCTTCTCGTTCATCGGCGGAACAAAACCCTCTTCCTGCAAAATTGCCGAAATTCTTTCAAAACCGATAGAAAAACCTACTGCCGGAACAGATTCGCCCAAAAACTTACCTATCATACCGTCATAACGACCACCGCCGGCAACAGAAGAACCAAACTTCGGACTGACGATTTCAAAAACCATACCGGTATAATATCCCATGCCTCTAACCAAAGATTTATCATATACGGCTGTATATTTTCCGTCAGATACGTCATTGGCAAAATCCAAAACTTTTTTCAGATTTTCCACCACGTCTTTATTAGAACAATATTTTTCTGCAGCGGATAAAGCATCTTCATCTGCCACACTCAAAATCTCTATAAATTTCGCAACCGTTTCAGAAGAATATTCTTTTTCCAAAAGTTCGTTTTTAACGCCGTCCAAGCCGATTTTATCCAGTTTATCAAAACTGATACAAACCGAAGAAACATCATCAGAAGCAAAGCCAGCCGACAAAATCATATCAGTCAAAATACGGCGATCATTGATTCTGACCGTAAAATCACTAAATCCGATATCCTGCAAAGCAGAAGTAGTTGCAGCAATCAATTCCATTTCCGCATTTATTGAGGCATCGCCAATTATATCAATATCACATTGATAGAATTCACGCAAACGTCCCTTTTGAGGTCTTTCGGCACGAAACACCTTATCAATTTGCAAAGCCTTAAAGGGAGATGAAAGCAGATGTCTGTTGTTTGCAAAATAACGAGATAAAGGCATTGTTAAGTCATAGCGAAGACCACTGTCAACCAAATCATTTTCGGTTAAATTTTCTTGTGTTAAATCTAATTTTTGTCCGCGTTTAAGCAATTTGAAAATCATGGCTAAATTTTCGCCACCGTCACTTTGGTTCAATCTGTCTATATCTTCCATAATCGGAGTATTAATCTTATTAAAACCGAAGCTCTTGTATGAATTTTCAATTTTAGAACGCAAATAGTCTCTGATTTCTACCTCTTTAGGCAAAAAATCTTTTGTACCGCGTACCGGCAATGTACTCATTTTCATCTTTTTTTCCCTTATTTTATACAAACATCAGCAACTTTTATAAAACACAAATAAACATAAATCAATTTTTTTATTTTTTACCAAACGAAAAGCAGGTGTTCACACCTGCTTTTTATTACAAAATCGTTCTAGTATCTCAGCTATTTTTTGCCTGATATTTTCTTTAACATAGAAAAACTTCCGATAGTTTTCTTTTACATTGCTTTCTATTTCAAACTCTCGCTCAACATAATATTTTATTTTTTCAATAACATCATTTTCAGAAAACAAAATATTAGGTAATTTTGACTGCATATCACAAAAACACCTAATATCAACTTGCTCAGAATATGATAAAACTTTATCATCTTTATCCAAAGGATAGAAAATCACAGGCTTATCTTGAAACATAAAGTCAAACGAAACTGATGAAAAATCAGTTACAAGTAACGAACATTTCTTTATATATTCGGATATTTTTCCACTATCAATAAAACTAATCTCAGGATGCGAAATGTCAAAATCGATATTAGAATTATTTTTCAGAGCATGATGTTCCGCAAAATACATTTTTATTCCGCCTGATTTTAAGTAGTTATGCAAATCTTCGTTATTCAATAACGATAAAATTCTCTTTTTATACAATGATTTTTCAAAACGACTTCCTTGTAATCTTCGCCATGTAAACATAAACAACAGACTTTTTTCATTGTTTGATGATTTATTCAGCAAATCCCAACGAGGCAATCCGGCTTTTATTAATCTGTCTTCGCTCCAACCGTTACGCAAAAATATTTCTTTTTCATTTTCTGAGGAAACCAAAATTTTATTATACCTTGTCGGCGAAATATATCCTCCTATTACTCGGGTTTCTATATATGTTGGTCCATGTTGAACAAACACATACTCAATAAATTTATTATTTGCAAAAAATTCATCGACCTTATCGCTTCCACTGCCAAAAGATGTCAAAACACATTTTGCACGCAATAAGACATCAAATATTTTTTCTATTGTTTTCGCTGGATTCTTTGAGCATTTATCCTCTAACACCACGATATTTTCTAACTTATTTTCAGCTAAAAGTTCCTTATATAAACTGCTTGTTCTTAAAAGAACATAATAAGCCTTTATTCCTTTAGATTTCATATAACAAAATAATGAATAAGCATCTATACACTCGGCTAAATCATCATATAAACAATCGTATAACACATAACAATCTTTTTCATATTTTTGCTGTTTTTCTTCAAACTCACGCAAAAAATCATCCAAATTTTTCGGAGTATTCTTAAACTTTATTTTTAATCCTAAAATTGTTACAATCTTGCGATTAGGAGTATTTTTTACCGAAAATATATTTTCCAAAACATTTTTATGAGGGCAAATCCTATGTTTTAGAGTTTCAAAAGTTTCCTTTTCCAATAATGTAGATAAAACTCGTAAATGTTCTTTTTTGTCTTTCTGCGTAAAATCTTTATAATGATATATGGCATTCATTACCATAAACCATTCCAAGTTATAATAAAATTCGTCCAATTTCCCTTGTTCTTGTAAAAAGTTTTTCAAATCAAAAATCGTTCTTAAAGAACCTTTTGACTTCGTCGACAATGATCTTAACGTTGATGTTCTTCTAATTCTGTAAATATATAACTCTTCATCAATATACGATATTTTCTCTGCAATAAAATGACTTTTCAGCACAAAAATACAATCCTGAAAACATCTGCTATCTGAGAAAAATACCTCATTATTTTTTATCATATCTGATTTATAAATCTTATTCCACGAATAACACGGAGAAACAAGTAAGGTTTTATTTATAAGTTCCCTATCTAAAATTTCTCCTGACTTGACCTTTATGTCTTTAGTTATAAAAGGAGATATTGCTTCCTTAAAAAAATTAAATTTAGTGTAACGATCTTCAGCTTCGATATATTTTGATAAATCGCAAATTACAATATCTGAAGACAGATTTTTCGCCTGATTATACATTTTTTCATACATATCAGGTTTTACCCAATCATCTGGGTCAACAAAACCTATATATTCGCCTTTTGCCATGGTGATACCCAAATTTCGGGCAATTCCTTGTCCTTCATTTTTCTTATCAACCACCACAATTCTGGAATCTTTTTCTGCAAATTCCTTAATTATTTCCAAAGAATTATCCGTCGAACCATCATTTATGCAAATAATTTCAATTTCTTGCAAAGTTTGATTTGTAAGACTACTCAATGAAGTATGTAAATATTCGCTTACATTATAAACCGGTAAAATCACAGAAACTTTAGGCATATCAAAACTCATATTTTATCCTTTTGAATAAAAAATTACATATTTTGTTATGCAGTATAACTTGCTTAAAAAATTTTTCCATAAAGATTTTTTATTCTTATAAAATTGTTCATATGTATAATAAAAAAAGGTCCTTATCGGACCTTTTTACCAGAACATAATTTCTGATTAGAGAATCACTTTCTGAGGTGCAGTCACTTTAAGAACAAAGTGCAAATACACATCAGAGCGCTCGACACCATCATCACACTTTACGCCGTTATCCCAACAATATCGGGCATCAATTCGGCCGTGCCAATCGGTATATACCGATGAAGTTTTAGCGCGTTCAATCTTAAAATCGAACTGTTCACTGCAAGAGTTAAACTCGGCAATTTCATCTGCCGCAACCAAGCGAGCCCACAAACAGTTTGGATTTTTCTCACGAAATTCCGCCACATAGACATAAGCCTCTTCTAAAGTAAGATTTTTTGCAAACGGAACTGCCGACATATAGACGTTAACTTCCTCAACCGCAAAAATCCCCTTAGAACAATCGTGAAAACGATCTGCCTTTAGCCAAGCTACAAAACGTTTGCTTTTAACATCCGCACCTGCGAGATGCAAAAACTCTTCATCCAGAAATTTAACTTTTTCCATAACGTGGTTTAGATTTTAATTTAATAAAAATATCTTTTCATAAACAAAACACTATCACAAATCTTCTTTATAATCAACCTCATTTTTCGATTAATAAATATAACAAAAACAAGCCCAATCCTAACGATTGAGCTTGTTATATAAACATCTAAAAAATACTATTCCCCTTGTCCGCCTTTTCCAAAAAATTTCGCAAGCCTTGAAGATATGTTGCTGTCTTTTTCATCTTGTTTTTTATACTTTGCAACCGTAGTTTTAGCATCCTTTGGCACACCATTTTCTTCGCTATTGTGTACTACAGTCATAACTCTAGACTTTTCAATATCACGTATTTTTCCGTCTTTTGTAATTGCACCGCTTTTCACATCTTCAAAATATCTAAAAGTTATATCAGCTACTAAATAAGGACTGACATCATCTCCCATCGCTAAATCATATCGCTCATGAGCCTTTTTCATATCCTCTCTTGAAATTTCTGTTATATCAGTTGGTAATTTTCTTATAAGATGTGCAGCTGCTAATGTTGATAATACCAGTTCAGGAGAATCAGAAAACTTCTCAGGATTAACTTCTTTGAGAGCTTCCATTCTAACCTTTAGAATTTCTGGTATTGCTTCTACCTCATCTGGCCATTTAGAAACTGTTTTTGACAATTCAGATTTACGTCTTTGATACATTCTTTCCATAAGCTCAGATACTTTATCTACATTTTCTTCAGTTACTCTTATGCCTTCCCATCCCATTTTATTCTCTCCCATTAAAAAGTTAATAGCTGTATCTATGGAGAATATAATATCACGATTTATACTAAACGCAACAATATTATGACAAAAATATTGATTTCTCTGTCTATTACAGATATAATCGATTCATAAAAAATATTTTAAGGAACAAAACATGAATAGTGACGATTTCGAATACCTAATAACATATAGCCATATAATGGCAGAAAATGATATGGTTGTTTTTGTCCCTAAATGTAAAGATTATAGTGACGGGATTGATAAAATAATCCAAAAAAACTCTCTCCATAATCTGTCTGTTCAAGATTTTACGGCTATCCACCAACAAGTTAATCCTATATTGCAGACAAAGAAAAAATTAAGAGAAAAGAAAATTGATGATTTTAAAAATATGTCACCTAAAGAAATAGCTCAACTGCCATTAAAAGAAAAAGTTGAATATCTTGAGGCTATCTTTCATAGATGTCAAACGAGAGAAAATCTAGATAACATTTGCTCCGAGAATAAAGAACAATTAAAATCACTATTATACAATATTCAATATCCGAGAGAATTTTTCCAAAAAGAAGAACAATTAGCCGACAGATTTATCTCTCTTGTCGCAAATAATTCTCAAATTACCGATAATATGAAAAATTGGAGCAATTTAGAGTTAGAGGATAAAAAAGCGACTATACGAGAAACCGCAAAAATTATAGAATATGCTTACGGAACCTCCTTAAATATTGATTTTTATACACCGGAAGAATACAGAAGAGAAAATAATCTTGATGAAAATGCACATGTTCCCGGAGCAGAGCATGACTCATCAACCGGAAAAATATCCTTTAATACAGAGCGTTTAAATAGCGATAATTATACGGGAATATCCGTATTATTTCATGAATATATGCATCAAAGACAAAGCGAAGTCGATTTTGAAAACCCATCAATAAATAAACTATTCGCACTTTCCGATAAGCTATATATCGCATATGACCACGAAAGACAAAATATTACTCCTACCTCATCAGAATTTGGAGATTTTTATTCACTAATGCCAAACGAAGTTCATGCTTTTGCTATGCAAAAATATGCTGAAGATGGAATTGTAGAAAAAACGGGGATAGAAAAAACCGAGGAAAACACATCAAAAACAGTCAAGCAAGTACACAACAAATCTTTTGCAATGGCTGCTGTATCAAAATATAATTCAATTTAAGCGATATAATTTACATATCTAATCAACCATTTTGTCTTTTGGCTTGATAAAAACTCAATACTTGAGGATTAACCGTTATTTCCTGAGGTGCAAAAGGTGCTTTCGTACAACCAATCATACGTCGCACATCTTCAATCCGAGAATGTATTGCATCTCGTTTCAAAACACCGGAATTATCAAGAGTACTGATTATGGTGTCAGGATTATTTAATTTTTCACGAAAAGTGTCATTCTGCCCTCTGAATTTCGTGCCATCAACTAATTTTACAATATTTCTTTTCTTTATTTCCTCATGATTATTTTTTTCATGATGAGAATAAGGTATTTCTTCTGTTGCTGTCCATTCATGCCCGAAACGACCATCTAAGCAAACTACCGGCGTAAATTTTTCTTTAGGTAAAAAATATGTGTAACTTTCTTGATTTATTTCTTCCAAGATAAAAACATTTTTTTCTTCACCATCGACCCTTGCTTGTTTTTTCCAATTTATATTTTTTCTTTCTTTATCAACGGTTCTTAATGCATAAAAATCTCTTTCACTCTCGCTTTCTGTTGCAAATACATAATTATTGCGATTTTCACCAAACTGATTTAAATTGTTGCGAGGTAAAACAGAGCCGCCCATCATCTCGGGAGGAACGTTTGTTGTATGGGTTAAAAATTCTCCGGTATTATTAATTATTTCCTCTACTTTTTTATCTCTTAAATCATGTAAATTTGACATCAACTGAAAATATACGTCTTCACCAAGCGATTTTTTCATATCCTGACACATTCTATCAAATTGCCCATCTTCATAAAGATTATATTTTTTAGAAAAAAGATTGAAATATAATTGAGAATTTGTAAATTCCGGATTAGACGATTGCGCAGAAAAGTAAGATGGCAAAGATTCTTTCGGCATACTCAAAAAATCTTTTTCTAATTTATATAAATCTTTGCTTTTTCCGCTCGTATCAGTACTTATAACATATCTATTATAATATTTGATGCCGGTTCCATCGCTATCACCATAGACTTGGTACATCTTACCGCCATATTTATCTATCATTTTTTCTTGAGCTCTGTTTGAACTATCATTATCAGACAATACAGTACCTGTTACTTCATTTATACCCAGATCTCTAATTTCATCAAAAAATAATTTTTTAGCTTTACCAACAATTCCTCTTCCTCTATATTCTGGCAAAATTACAGATGATGTTGTTACTCTTTTTCCTTTCCATTTTGCAAAAGCAGATAATCCATTTGTTTCATCAAACGTATCCCTTGGTAAGCCTCTAACATTAACTGAGCCGACTATTGTATCACCATCCATTATAAATCTAAAATATTCCGGTTTTTGAGTTCCTTTTTGGCTTTTTTCTTTATAACCGTTAACTATTATTTTCTCAAAATCCTCTCTGCTCATATTTACATAATCATCTCTAGCAAATATAAAGCCTTTACTTTCGTGTTTACCTACATCATTGGGAATACTATCGTCATTAATATAAGCTTGCATTTTTTTACAAGCATCTATAAATGCCTCATAATGTTCGACACAAGGTTCTGCAATGCTTATATTATTGCTATTCGACACGATACTTCTCTTTCATATGTTTTGTTATTCATTGTATAAACCACAAATGAACATATACTATGTCAGTATATAATAAAAAGCACATCAATTCAATTAATTTATAATAGGTCGAACTGGTGATTAATATTTTTTACTCTTGCCCCAACTTTGTCGATCCCCCTTTCTCGTGAGTTCGAACCATAACTTTCCCTATTGCCAACAAAAAAAACCACCTTAAAAGGTGGCTTTTTTATTGGCAGGGGCAGTAAGATTCGAACTCACGACACTCGGTTTTGGAGACCGATGCTCTACCAACTGAGCTATACCCCTATTACATCTTGCGTAAATGTTAATACACAATATTAAACAATAAATCAAGACTTTTTTTATTTTATTTTAATTTCCCTCAATATGCAACAACAATGATGCCGATATCATCGTTATTATCAATGTAGGAGCCCAAACTGCCAGCACCATAGGAATATAGTTATTTATACCGAAAGCATAAATAACCTGCGACAGAAAATAAACAATAAACCCCGTCGAAATTCCACCAACAATCATAAACATAACCCCACCGCGTCTGGTATTTCCGCGCAAAGCAAAAACAGCGGCAACCAGCACCATCGCCATTAACAAAAAGGGAGATGCCCATAATGATAAATATCTCATTTTATGACGTACGACCGAAAACCCCGACTGCTCATAAAACTTTATTGTTTCCGGTAAATCCCAAAAAGAAATAGCCTCCGGATCAATGAAATTTTCTTTAATTCTATCCACGGTTAATGTCGTCTTATAATCGTAATTACTCAGTTTTTGAGTTGGCTTACCCGCTTCAAAAATCTTAACCGATTTCATCTCTATTTGGTCACCTTGCAACTCAGCAGCATAAGCCTCTATTCTGCTCAACAATTTAGAATTTTCGCTTAGCTCAAGCACACTGACTTTTCGCAACAATAAAACATCATTTTCTTGACGAATAGATTTCGCTTCCAACACTCTGATTGTATTATCTTCACCGGCTTCTCTAATCCATAATCCTTTATCCGAAAACAAAACAGCTTTCGGATTTTTAGTCTTAAAGCGATAGTTCATTGTTTCATGAACTTCATACAGATATGAAGATATCGGATTGATAATTGTAATATTTATCATTCCGACTACAAAAACAGCAAAGAGAACCGGAGTCAAAAATCCCCAAATAGATACTCCGGCAGCTCGCATTATGACAAACTCGTTCGAACGACTGACTTTCCAAAACGTAACCATTGCCGCAATCATCATCACAAACGGAAAAACCATTTCAAATGTTCGGGGCAATTTTGAAAAAGACATTTTTAATATGAACAAAAAATCAACATCCGGTCTTGAAGCTGTGCGGCGTAATTGTTCGATAATCTCAAACATCAAAATAACACCGACAATCATCAACAATACGGCAATAAAGCTCAATATAAGCTGACGTGTTAAATATCTTCCCAAAATAGATGTAGGATTCATATTAAAAAACCTCTGTTAACTTCGGCTACAACATATAAAAAAATATCTGTTTTGGCAAGCAATCATTTTTTCACTTTGGCTTCTTCAATGAGTTCATTTACAAACTTTTGCAAACCGTCTTGTTGACGAACTCTCTTCATCCTTTCACCGGAGATAATACGGCGAATTTTTTCAACCGTATCTTCAAGTTCTGCATTGACTACAACATAATCAAATTCGTCCCAATGAACAATTTTATCAACGACCAAGTTCATACGCTTTTCGATAACTTCTTTACTATCAGTTCCTCTGTTTTCCAAACGTTCGCGAACTTCCTTAATTGATGGAGGCAGCAAATAAATCGTAACCACGTCTTTAGGCGCTCTTTGACGCATTTGACGAGCTCCTTCCCAATCTATATCAAAAACCACATCTTCGCCAACGTTCAAAAAACTATCCACTTCCGAACGCAGAGTTCCGTAACGATTTCCGTATTGAGAATCTACAAATTCATAAAAAGCATCTTCTTCAATATATTTGTTGTATTGTTCATCACTGACAAAGTAATAATCAACTCCGTCAACTTCGTTATGACGAGGAGGACGTGTTGTTACCGAAACCGAAAATTTCAGTTTATCATCTCTTTTCAGGAGTTCTTTTATAACTGTTCCTTTACCGGTACCTGATGGTGCATCGATTAAAAACATTGCACCTTTACGAACTTTTCGCAAATAATTGATAATATCTTCCATTTTCTACTCCATATTTTGTACTTGTTCACGTAATTGTTCAATCGTGGCTTTCAATTCCATACCGCAATTTATAATTTGCACATCGGCCGCTTTTGAACAAGTTGTATTAGCTTCTCGATTAAATTCCTGACACAAAAAATCCATTCTGCGCCCCACACTTTGCCCACTGTTTAAGAGTTGTTCCGCCGTTTTTAAATGTGCTCTTAAACGGTCGATTTCTTCTCTTATATCAGCCTTATTAACTAAAAAAACAATTTCTTGAGCTAAACGTTCTTCCGTAACATTAATATCGTTTCCTAAAAGTTCGGAAATTTGTTGTTTTAATTTTTCGGCAAGGGTTAGTGGAACCTTATCAGCCTTTTCAACAATTTGTTCAACAATATCCGATATTTTTTTCAACAGACCGCTTAAAACTACGGCAATTTTTTCGCCTTCTTTTTGACGGTCGTTTTGCAATCCTGCACAGCATTTTTCAAAATCGGCAAGTAAGACCTTTTTCAACTCATTGATAAGCTCGTCATCATAAGTTTTGCGTTCTATCTCGACAACTCCGTTTATGTTTAACAATTCCCCTGCCGTAGGCATTTCAATCTTTCCCGATTGTGCCAGCTTCATAGCTGTTTCGGAAAGCATATTCAAAAGCTCTTCATTAATTTTTACTTTAGGAGTTTCGGTATCGGCACTAATATCCAGATTTACATTTATCGTTCCTCTTTCAAAATATTTTTGTGCTACCAACTTTAAATCTAAACTCATGGCATCTAGCCACGACGGCAATCTAACCTTAAAATCAAGATTCTTACCATTAACACTTTTCATTTCAAAAGCCCAATCAAACAATGTGTCGCAAACCTGACACCTACCGCTTGAACGTGAAAAACCGGTCATACTGGATATTTTCAAAAAAATTCTCCTCAAATTATTTTTTTTGTTTATTATAAAGATAAAATATTAACAATCAATGGATAAAAAAATATGGCAACAAAATTCAAAAATATCATCAT
>JAZRCM010000026.1:0-2341 GCA_045659785.1 Alphaproteobacteria bacterium | reverse complement strand
ATTAAAAATCGTAGAAATCATAAAAATTTCCTCCAAACTCTTGATTTTTGTTTACGGATATGCTAAACTATACTTAACAACATGGTATGCGTTCAGCATATCCGTAAAGAACACATTGTTAAACTGCGCCAACAGTTTTTCCGATGTGTTTTTTCTTTTTGCTTAAAACAATCAATTTACATCACTCCTTTACAAAAGTTTTTTATTATTCTTCGACTTTTACAAATTCATTGGCACGATAGAGTTTCTCTATGTTGTGTGCCTCTCTTAATTCTCTGTCAGTAAGATTACATAAATTCTTGATATAGCCTTCACCAATCATAAAAGCACAGTCCGGTCTTGTACATTCTGTATGTAATAATGATACTGTGTGAGTTGTAACCATGGACTGCATATTCTCAAAACTCTGAATTATTGAAAGAATTTTTTCGGAGAGTTCATGGTGATAATATGCGTCAAACTCATCTATCACAAGAAATGTAAGCTTGTTAAATTCTATAAACCAGCAATAGAAAAGCATTAATGTTCTTGTTCCTGATGAAGCTATAGACTCAAATTCAACAACATTATCATTTTCAAATTTGGCACCGATTGTAAGAGCGCCACTCATTAGCTTTAATGGTACGAGTGTATAATTAAGTCCCATATCATTGATAAATGTATTAAAATCTTCCAGTCTACCATTATTAAGAATGATTTCATTTAACTTTTCGCTACCAAGTTTATAACCTATGTATTTATTGGCATCTTTAAGGCTCCTGAAATATAGCATTCCGCTGACGAAGTTCATTATTTTTGTGATAACCGAATCTTCATCCTGAATTGTATTATTAAATATATATTTAACAACCGACAACTGTTTTTGAAGTCCTTGCGTTCTTAAGTTCTCTGCTCCGGGAATTTTAATAAAATTATCTTTTTCATCAACGAAATTGTGAAGGAGCATCTGCTTTCCATTTATATCTATTGCTTCAAGTAACAAAGTTGTTAAATTAGCCTTGCAATAGGTATATATAACCTCATCCTTGCCAAACTGAAAAACATATGTAAATGTTGCAAAGTTATTTTCATTTCCTACATAAGTGTATAAGTGTCCCGGAACATTGTCTTTTTCTGCATCAAGCAGGTGGGCAGTTATATCAACAACAGCAGTGCACAAACTTGATTTGCCCGAGCCATTTTTACCAAAAACAACAGATTTTTTGGCGATTTTATTTTCAACTAAGTTTTTACGGAATCCATAATCGTGAGTGTCGGATAAATCCCACAAAAGAGCGTCTTTAAATCCTCTATAATTTTCAACTTGAAACTTTTTAAGCATGTCCAAAACCCCTTTCTAAATTTATTTTACCACAACTTTTATTAAATGTCAATACTTTCCTGTATTTTTTCTACGGAAGATGTAAAAAATGTTTTAATATACAATTGTTCAGGATGGTTTTTCTGTATTTTTATTACGGTAACTTGCTTATGTTTGGCAAAAATTCATGTGCTACCTATAAAAAACAGTAGTGCGCAAAGCATGCACTACCTCTCCTAATTTTTTCTAACATTTTTCTAGCACTTTTCTAGCGAAAACCCAAAAAAGCTATCTAAAAGTGGCAATACGAAATTTGTGAGAACAGCAAAGGCTTTGAAGGTTTTTAACCCCTCAAAGCCTTGATTTTATGCGGTTTTTATCGCTTTTTAAGTTCCTTTAACTTCCGCTAATTTACTCTATCTAAAAAGACTCTCTAACAGCTCGAAATCAGTTTGTCGGTAATTCCGGCACGTAAGTTCGAATCCCACCCCGTCCGCCAAACCGAAGCAGAAAACTTTGCATCGGTTTTTATTTTTTGATAATGTTTCTTTCAAAATAAAAGACCGTCGTGCGACGGCCTTTTGCTTTATACTTTTTAACGCATTCTTATGCAGAACAAATTTTTATATTACTGTCTTATCTTATCTCGTAGAAGTATAGTTTCGCTTCTCTTGCTTCTGAAAAATTAATGTCTATCTTGCCGTCTGCTGACGTAATCTCTTCTTTTGTATCCTCGTCCACCAGAACACAACTCTCGCCCTCTTTAACAAAAGGAAGGTTGACAGAAAGATCTCTCTCGGGACAATTCTCCTGACAGAAGGCAAAAAGCACACCTTTTTTCTCCTCAGGGTCGTAATATGTATACGAAATCAAATTATCTGTCTCTTCCCTCCCATGCCATGGGGTCAGAGTATACATGTCCTTTAAGATATAGGGGTTTACCTTTTTCCACTCTTTAAGGCCAAACCTGAGAATATCAAAGTTCTGCGTCGGATCATATACAAACTGAGAATCCACGTTGAGGGTTGCAAGATATGATGC
>JAZRCM010000025.1:0-60281 GCA_045659785.1 Alphaproteobacteria bacterium | reverse complement strand
TCTTATCGTCAAGGTAATTACGAAATGGACGGTAAAGGCGAGAAATATTACTCAAATATCGGTTCTGAAATCGACATCGATAGCTATTTAGCCGGTTTATATTATCGTTATGACTATAATGACTGGTATGCTTTTGCAACCATTTACGGCGGTATGCAAAATGCCGAAATTCAAACTGATGACGGAGTTGCAAATTATGATACCGACGGTATAGAATTTGGCGGAAGTATTGAAGCCGGATATAACTATGCTTTAACCAGAAAATTGTCAGTAACTCCAAGTTTAGGTGTATTCTACTCACAAATCAGTTATGATGATGCAACCGATAACGTCGGCAAAACCGTCGAATATAACGACTTGAAACAAGTAGAATTGGAAGCCGGAGCAAAATTTGCTTATACACAATACACCGATAACGGTTTCTATTCATTGTACGTAAAACCTAGTATTGTACAAACTTTGATAGACGGCGATGAAATTGATGTTACAGGACTTGGCAAAGTTGATACGGTGGAAGACCAAACTTTAGGTCGTGTTGAACTTGGTGGCAATATTGGTTTCAACGAGAACTGGTCGGCTTACGGTTGGGCTAACTACACCTTCGGCTCAGACTATGAGGCTACATCACTTGGTTTAGGTCTCAACTATGCTTGGTAAAATATAAAAGAGAAAGTAAATGCCGGATTTTGAGATTGAGAATAGTTTTAACTGTTTGGTTGCAGGTATTGATGAAGCAGGAAGAGGTCCGTGGGCCGGTCCTGTTGTTGCCGGTGCGGTTATTGTAATTGATAAGAATCTATCTCCAATATTGCTAAATGGTTTAGATGATTCTAAAAAACTTACTGAAAAGAAAAGAGAACTTCTCTTTGAGGAGCTTTTTGTCGAAGAGCAAAGAGGAAAACTTTGCATAGGAATAGGGCAGGCAAGTTGTGAAGAGATTGATAATCTCAATATTTTGCAAGCAACGTTTTTAGCAATGAAAAGAGCGACGGAAAACTTATCTGTAAAACCGGATATGGCAATAATTGACGGGAATCGAATTCCCGCTGATTTTGTTTGTCCGGCACAATGTGTAATAAAAGGCGATGCTAAATCTTTGTCTATTTCTGCCGCTTCAATCGTTGCTAAGGTTTATCGAGACAGAATCATGAAAGAAATGGCTCAAAAATATCCGTATTACGGCTTTGAAAAAAATGCCGGATATGGAACAAAAGCCCATATAGAAGGCTTAAAACAATATGGAATTACATCAGAACACCGAAAAAGTTATAAGCCAATTCAAGAGTTTATGAAAAAAATCACATATTAGCCAAAAATTTTACAAAATAACCATTGACTTTTGTCTAAAAATATGCGATAACCAATAATGTTAAGAGATTACATTAGAAATTTTTATAAACCATTAAATCTTAAAAGATATGATTAAGAAAGAAAGAACCCTTGCGAACGAGTGGCACCTTGTAACTTCAGAGGCTGTAGAAAAAATCGTGAAATACATCAGTGCTCATGGCATATCTGACGAGCCCCGCGGTAAGTTAACCGGTAACAAGGTCGGTAAGGTGAGCTGCAAGTTTGCTGCCGATGGTACCGTTAAGGTACTGAGCAAGTCCCGTTCCGAAGAGAAGAGAAGAACTCTTGAGCGCGACAGAGCCCGCAGTGCAAAGCTTGCACTTGCTATGGCCTCGTAATCCTCGTCTTCCAAGGTTTTTAATTCTAAAGCGTCCCGTAAAAAGGACGCTTATTTTTATTTTAAACAAAATTTAGCCGAAAAATTTTTACTTTTATTAATCTTTTTGTAACTTCTTATGTGTAATACTCCGTTCCATAGTGAATAAAAAGTTTATAGAAAAGTAATCAAAATGACTAAATCGGTTAAAACAATCTTGAACACAATTATCAATGATGATTGTGTGAAAGCCATGAACGAAATGGAAGAAAACTCGGTAGATGTGATATTTGCCGACCCTCCGTATAATTTGCAATTAGGGGAATCTTTAACACGTCCGGATAATTCTTCCGTTAGTGGTGTTTATGAAGAATGGGACAGTTTTGCAAGTCTTAAAGAATATGATGAATATACACGCAACTGGATGCAGGCCGCTCGCAGAGTGTTAAAAGAAGACGGTACAATTTGGGTTATCGGTTCTTATCACAATATTTTCAGAGTTGGTTATATTTTGCAAGATTTAGGTTTTTGGATTTTAAACGATATTATTTGGAACAAGACAAATCCGATGCCTAATTTCAAAGGAACCAGATTTACAAATGCTCATGAAACATTGATTTGGGCGGCAAAATCTCCAAAATCCAAATATACGTTTAATTATGAAGCCATGAAGGCAATGAACGAAGATGTTCAAATGCGTAGTGATTGGCAAATTCCGCTTTGTACCGGTAAAGAAAGATTAAAAGGTGAAGATGGCGGAAAATTACACCCGACACAAAAGCCCGAAGCTTTGTTATACAGAGTTTTGATGGCATCTTCAAATGTCGGAGATACTGTTCTTGATCCTTTCTTTGGTACGGGAACGACCGGAGCTGTTGCTAAAAAAATAGGTCGTAATTTTATCGGTATTGAAAAAGATAAGACTTATATTGCGGGAGCTCAGCAAAGAATTGATGAAATCAGCAGAATTCGCAATGATGCTTGTTTAGGATATACAACCAAAAAACGTCAACCTCGAGTTCCGTTCGGAAGTGTTATTGAATGCGGATTGCTTAAAGCCGGTGATAAGCTTTATGATTCAAGAGGTGATGTTTCTGCACTTATTCGTTCAGACGGAACATTGGTTTCAACGTTCGGTAACGGCTCAATTCATCAAATGGGAGCCGCTGCTCAAAATGCTCCGGCTTGCAACGGTTGGATGTATTGGCACTATATGAACGAAAATAAAGAGTTGGTTGTTATTGATGAATTGAGAAAAATTGTTCGTGATGAACTTTTTCCTGAATAAATTATATAAAAAATGCTTGCTCTAATCGTTAAAATCGTTCACAATAGGCAAAAAAATAGATTTTTGTGAAAAAATGAACGATAAAAGAATAATGCAAAAGTATAGCAAGCTGCGAAAAAATGAAGAAATAACTCGAACATACGCAGCAATAGATTTAGGGACAAATTCGTGTCGGTTGGTAATTGCTACACCGACACCTACGTCTTTTCGTGTGGTAGAAACATTTTCCCGTATTACTCGTTTAGGCGAGGGAATTATAAACGATAATCGTTTGAGTAAAGATGCAACAAGAAGGACTATCCGAGCATTGAAGATTTGTTCTGAGGTTATCAATGAATATGCTCCGATATATCGCTCACGTTTTGTGGCTACAGCTGCTTGTCGCAGAGCAGATAACTGTAAAGAGTTTTTAGCTGAAGTAAAAAAACAAACCGGACTTAATATCGAAATTATATCTTCTCAAGAAGAGGCTCGTTTGGCTGTTGTCGGATGTGTTCCTTTGTTGAACAGAAACCTTAAACGAGTATTGGTTTTTGATATAGGTGGCGGTTCAACGGAAATATCTTTAGCCAGAGTAACAAATAGCGGAAAAACATTTATCGAAGGCTATGTATCTTTGCCGTATGGAGTGGTTACGGTGTCGGAAGCTTTTCCGAATAAGGATATGACTAATTTGGCTTATAATACCATAATTGAACGTACTCATAAAATTTTGGAAGCATTTGAAGAAAAACATCACATATTTGAAGCTATACAAAATCAAGAAATTCAAGTTATCGGAACCTCAGGAACAGTTACGGTTTTAGGTGCAATACAGCTTAATTTATCCCGATATAATCGTTCTGCGGTAGATGGTATATCTATTACTAAAGAAGATTTGGCACGTTCTATCACAAAAATCAGAAGAATGGGAACGGAGGGGCGTAAAAAACATCCGTGTATCGGTCCTTTGAAGGCAGATTTGACCATGGCAGGTTGTGCGATTATTGAAGGTATATGTTCTTTTTGGCCGGTATCAGAAATAACGGTTGCCGATAGAGGTATAAGAGAGGGGATTTTGCTTGATATGATGCACAATGTTTCGCATAAACCTCGTCATCGTAATTTTTATAATCGTCGTAATAAAAGGAATAATAATAATGACTACACAAAACGTAGCCGCAATTGATTTAGGTACAAACTCCTGCCGTTTGCTCATTGTTGATAATAACGGAAAAATTTTATATAAAAATGCCATTTCTACACGTATGGGCGAGGGTATGTCTGCAAATAATCGCTTTACGGATGAAGCAATCAAACGCGGAATTGAATGTTTTTGTACTTTCAAAATGCAGATGGATAAACATAATGTTGAAAAATATCGTGCGATAGCCACTGCAGCTTGTCGTATGGCAGAAAACGGCTCTGATTTTGTTGATACGATATATCGTCAGGCAAAAATCAAACTTGAAGTTATTGACGGGTATGAAGAAGCAATGCTCAATTTGAAAGGCGCAATGCTCAATACAAAAGATGAAACGGCAAAATATGTTGTTGTTTATGATTTAGGCGGCGGTTCGACGGAAATCACTTTAGCGACAAGAGAAGAAAGTCCTAAAATTTTACATACGGTATCAATTCCTTGGGGAGCAAGAAATTCAGCCGAAAAATTTAAACTTAATGATTTTGATGAAACAAGAGCTAAAAATTTAGCTGATGAAATTTCAAGTTACAGTAAAAAGTTTGTTGAAGAATCAAAGTTAAGTGAATTGATTAATGATGTTTGTTTTGTGGCAACATCGAGCACACCTCTTCGTTTGGCTCATTTAGCAAACGGTTGGGAAAAATATGATCGAAATCGAGCTGACGGACTGAAGATAAAAACGAAAGATTTTGATGCAGCTATCGAAAGAGTACGCAAAATGTCTTTTGATGAAAGATTGCAACATTCTTGTGTCGGTCCTTCAAGAGCAGATATATTTAATGCTGCCGGTGTTATTTTTTCACAGATATATAAGGATTTAGGCGCTAAAGAAATGATAGCCTCATTAAAGAGTGCTGTTGACGGTATTGTTATGGAGTTACAAAATGGCACAAACTAAAAGCACAAATTCGATTATGGCTCGTCGCGGTTTGACCGTAAAGCTAAAAACCGGAAAATATCGTAAAAAATCTTCCAATAAATGGTTAATAAGACAACTCAATGATCCGTATGTTGCCGAAGCTCAAAGAGTGGGCTATCGTTCTCGTGCTGCTTTTAAGCTCATACAATTAGATGAAAAATTTAAGTTTTTAGGCAAAGGAAAAACTATTGTCGACTTAGGATGTGCTCCCGGCGGTTGGACACAAATTGCCGTTCAAAGAAATAAAGGAACCGGGCAAGTTGTCGGTCTTGATATTTTGCCGACAGAGCCGATTGCCGGTGCGACCTTAATTCAACAGGACTTTACAACAGATGATGCGGCAGACAAGTTAAAAGCTCTATTAAACGGCAAAGCTGATATTGTAATGAGTGATATGGCTGCTAACACGACAGGACATCAACAAACTGACCATTTACGCACAATCGCATTAGTTGAATTGGCATACGATTTTGCTAAAGATGTTTTAGCTGATGGCGGAATTTTTATTGCAAAAGTATTTAAAGGCGGAGCAGAATCTGAGTTTTTAGCTCAAATTAAGAAAAATTTTGCCAAAGTTGCACATTTTAAGCCTGATGCAAGCCGAAAAACTTCTCCGGAAGAATACTTGGTTGCAATAGGATTTAAGGGGGAATAATGCAAGAATCCGCCCGTTATCAAGCGATATTTGAGATTATAGAACAGGTTTTCAGCGATAAACAACCGGCTGACAATATATTGAACTCTTATTTTAGAGAAAGAAGATATATAGGTTCAAAAGACAGACGTTTTATATCCGAAAACGTATGGGATATAATCAGACACCGACGCCGTCTTGAATTTGAAGCTCAAAGCACAAGCATCCGCAAATTAATGATTGTTTGGGCAAAAAATAAAAGTCTTGAAACGGTTTTTGGCGGCGGACAATACGGAATGCCGATTTTGAGTAAAGAAGAAACAGATTGGCTTGATAATTTGCCGGAAAATCCTTATCCGCAAGATGTTGAAGCGGAGTGTCCGCAGTGGCTTTTTGATAAAATAAAAGATTTTGAGTTATTGAAAAGCTTAAATCGACCGGCAACGGCAGATTTTAGGGTTAATGCCGGAAGCAGAGAAACCATAATCAAAAAAATGAAAGAAGAAGGTTTTGATGTTGTTTCTACACCGTTTTCTCCTGTCGGGGTTAGAGCTGAAGAAAGAATAAACTTAAATAATTGTATAACTTTTCAAGACGGATTGATAGAACCTCAAGACGAAGCTTCACAAATTGCGGCAATTTTGGCTGATGTAAAACCTGAACATAAGGTAATCGACTATTGTTGCGGAGCAGGCGGTAAAAGTTTGACCTTGTCATATTTGATGCAAAACAAAGGACAAATAGAGGCTCATGATATTGATGAGCGTCGATTGGAGGCAATTTTACCCAGAATGAAAAGGTTGCAAGCAAACAACATTAAAACAGTCAAAACCGCAGAAGTAGGGCAGGACTATGATCGTTTTATTATTGATGCACCTTGTTCCGGTAGCGGTACTTGGAGAAGAAGTCCCGATGCAAAGTTCAGACTAAATGAAAAGAAATTGCTTGAAATTATTGATATTCAGTCATCTTTATTGGATTTAGCGGCAGAAAAAGTAAAACAAGGCGGAAGAATTGTTTATATTACTTGTTCAATTTTAGAAGAGGAAAACACTCAACAAATAACAAAATTTTTGAACAGAAATAATGATTTTTCTCTGGTTGATATGCAAACAATATGGGATAGAAAAATAGAAAGCCCGTATCCTTTTGCCGATAAAAATTGCCTGAAATTTAATCCGCTAACCACCGGCACCGACGGCTTTTTCATCGCAGTGATGGAGAGAGTTTAAAAAATAGTCAAAGAAAATTATATTGCTTTGATAAAAGGAATCTGATAAAAATTATTCCGGAGATAATAAAATATGAAAAATAAACTCTTGAACGATTTTTATTCATATCAAAGCACATTACGAAAAGTGTGTGGAGATGTTGATTCGGATAAAGAGGAAAAAAAGCCGTTTATTGAAGAAGAAGCAAGCTTGGATGAGCTTTTATCTGTGGTCGAAGATGCTGAAAAAAAGCTTGATGATGTTCAAAAAATGACTAATTCATATAATAAAATTATAAAAATGATATTTAAATGATAAAAAAAGCTTGATTATTTTTTTAAACTGGAGTAAATCAAGTCTGTCTAAATGATAATTGTGCGGCTGTGGCGAAATTGGTAAACGCGTAACGTTGAGGTCGTTATGAGCTAAGCTCTTGGAAGTTCAAGTCTTCTCAGCCGCACCAAGTTCTAAAATTCTACGAGGTTTGCCATATAGCAATATAATACATTTTTTAGCGGAGGGTGGTTAAATGAAAAAGAAATCCAAGAAACGTACACCTTTAGCTAAAAAAAAGTTTGGCAGTTCTAAAAAACATATAAATCAACAAACATATTTAGGTTTAGGACCAAAATTCGTTAATTCGATTGTTATCGGATTAAACGAGGACGATGATATTCACGTCAAAAAGATTGTTGCAGGGCTTGATGAATATGATTTGGCTCGCTTAATCGAAATTTTGGATATCAGCCATCGTCGTAAATTGGTTAGTATTATCGGCGATAAAATTGATCCTGCGGTTATCCCGGAATTAAACGAAGTTGTTCAAGAACAAGTATTAGAAAGTCTTGATGAAAATCAGATTGTTAAAATCGTTAACGAATTAGACTCCGATGATGCGGTTGAAGTTCTTGAAAATATGGATGATGAAGAACAAGACCAGATTATTCAACACTTAAATCCCGAGTTGAAATATCAGGTTCAATCTTCGTTGAACTATCCTGAAGACTCGGCCGGTCGTATTATGTCTCGCGAATTTGTGAGTATGCCCGATAACTGGACGGTTAAAGAAGCCAAACAATTTTTACTCACAAGTGATGAGTTGCCGGATGAGTTCTATACCGTGTTTTTGGTAGATGAAAAAACGTTGCGTCCGACCGGCGAAATTACATTGGATAAATTGCTCAGAGCAAAACCCGATTGGAAATTAAGTGCGGTTATGAACGGCGAAATTGTGCCGGTTGATGTTCATACAGACCAAGAAGAAGTTGCTCACATGTTTAGAGAATATGGCTGGATGTCAGCTATGGTTGTTGATGCTAAAGGGCGACTAATCGGTGTGATTAATATTGATGACGTGGTCGAAATTGTTCACGAAGAAGCAAGTGAAGATATGATGGCCATTGCCGGTGCGGAATCAAACGATGTTTATCGTTCGGTTTTTGATATTTTTAAATCTCGTTCGGTGTGGTTGGTTACTAATTTGTTTGTAACGATGATTGCCGCTTCTGTTGTCGGCGGTTTTCAGGATATGATTGCACAATTATCTGTTTTAGCCGTACTGATGCCGATTGTGGCTTCTATGGGTGGAACAACCGGACAACAAACTTTGGCGGTTGTAGTGCGCTCTTTGGCAACAAAAGAGCTTACTTCCAGTAATGCTTTGCGTGTTATCGGAAAAGAGTTTATGGTTGGCTTATGTAACGGAACATTGTTTGCTTTTCTTATCGGTATAGCTGTATATTTTTGGCGACCGGAACAAATTATGTTAAGCTATATCATTGCTTTGGCTATGCTTTGTAATTTGATAGTTGCAAGTTTAGCCGGAATATTAATTCCTCTTACATTGAACAAATGTAAAGTTGATCCGGCAATATCTTCCGGTGTACTTTTGTTTGCTTGTACCGATACCGGAGGATATTTTATATTTTTAGGATTGGCTAAACTTCTTTTATTCTAGGATTTTTTTTATGAAATGGATTATTGCTTCTGACATTCACGGTTCAGCTCATTATTGTCGTAAACTTATAGAAGCTTATAAAAACGAAAAAGCGGACAGATTATTGTTATTAGGGGATATTTTATATCACGGACCTCGCAACGATTTGACTTATGAATATAGTCCTAAAGATGTTACGAATATGCTTAACGCAATGAAAGAACAAATTGTTTGCGTGCGTGGAAATTGTGATGCCGAAGTTGACCAGATGGTGTTAGAGTTTCCGATTATGGCAGATTATACCATTTTGGCGGAAAACGGAGTTTCTATTTTTGCTTCACACGGGCATATTTATAATGAAAACAATCTTCCTCCGCTATATAGAGGCGATATTTTGATAAACGGACATACTCACGTTCCGGCCTGCGTTGAATATGAAATATACACATACATGAATCCCGGTTCTCTTTCTTTGCCTAAAAATGATACTTGGCACGGATATATAGTTTTTGAAAACGGTGAGTTTTTGTGGAAAGATTTAGACGGTAATATTAAGTTGAATTACAAAATTTGCGAAAAATAGTAAATTTTCTTTGTATATGTTGTATTTTAAGCTTTTATCAAAAACAAAAAATCATATAATGGCGTTGAAAAAAGCAAGGAGTATATTATGCTTATAGGCCTTAGTATTGCATTTGCAGTAATAGTTTTAGACCAGTTATCAAAATACTGGATTTTGGAGCATGTTCTCGAAACATACAGAAGTATTGAAATAGCTCCGTTTTTCAACATTGTTAATGCTTGGAATACGGGGGTCAGTTTCTCAATGTTCAGCGATAGCGGAGCAACAGGAGTTATTGTTTTGTCGGCAATAGCTTTATTGGTCGTTGCAGGGCTTTTATGGTGGCTCAAAAAAGAACAATCTCGTTTGTTGCAAGTTGCTTTAGGATTGATTATCGGTGGGGCAATCGGTAACGTTATTGATAGAATAAGGATTGGTGCTGTTTTTGATTTCTTGGATTTTCACTTATTCGGACATCATTGGCCGGCATTTAATTTAGCAGACAGTGCAATTTGTGTCGGTGCGATAATAATTTTGATTGACGGTCTGTTTTTTAATAAAAAAGGAGTTGATAAAAAATGAAAAAACTTTTGTTTATAATCGCTTTTGCAATGTTAGTCAGTGCTTGCGGAATGAGTAAAAAAGATTTGGGTTTGGAAAAGAAAACTCCTGATGCAAGTCAGGCAACATCTAAAGAAGAATTGATTTTACCCCCTAATTTTAATTTGCGTCCTGTCGTTCCTATGACACAAGCTAAAACAGAACAGGAGTAATAATTTGAAAAAAATCGGATTTTTGACTTTTGGTTTTTGTTTGCTGTTGTCATTGTCGGCAAAAGCGGAATTGTTCGGTCTGAAGGAATATACACTAAATAACGGATTGAAACTGATTGTTGTGCCAAATCATAAAGTTCCGATTGCAAAACACATGGTGCTCTACAAAGTGGGTGCTTCTGATGAAAAAGCAGGAAAGGGCGGTTCCGCGCATCTTTTGGAACATTTAATGTTTCGCGGAACAAAAAAAATAAAAGGCGACGATTTTAATAAAATTATGGAAGAAAACGGAGCTTCCAGTAATGCTTATACTTCGCAAAACTTTACGGCTTATCATCAGTTTGTTGATATAAGTCGTTTAGAATTGGCGATGTTTCTTGAATCCGACCGCATGCAAAACTTGAAGATAAGCGACGAAGCTTTTGAAAAAGAACAAAAAATAGTCTATCAAGAACGTAAACAGGTTGTTGAAAATAATCCGCTTTATAAATTCAATGAGGCTGTTCAAAGAGCATTTTGGCAAGATCATCCTTATAGCCGTCCGATTACGGGAACTGAAGAAGAAATCTTAAGCTTGACTAAAAAAGATGTGTATGACATCTACAATCATTTTTATTCTCCGGATAATGCAATTTTAATTATTGCCGGTGATATAAAACCGGAAAAAGCTCTTGAGTTGGCTGAAAAATATTATGGTCAAATTCCGGCTAAAAATATTACGAATAATCGTCAACCGGAGGTTTTAGATACCAAAAATATTATCAATATTCGTATGCAACTTCCCAAAATTGAAATATCTCGTTGGCTTCGTAAATATAAAGCTCCGAACTATTTGAGCGATAAAAAAGTGATTTATGCATATATGATATTGTCTAAATATTTGGGTGAAGATGAAACATCATATTTGCATAATAAATTAGTTGTCGATGATAATGTTGCTACTGCCGTTTCAACATCTTATGATGCTACATCGTACGGAAACGGAAGTTTTACTTTTTCGTTTATTCCTACAGCAGAGAACAAGGTTGACAATGTAAAAGAATATTTTGCAGAGGCTGTTTCTACCGCTATTAAAAAGTTCAATGAAGATGAACTTAAAAACACTAAAAACAAAATATTGGCAGGACTTGTTTATGCAAAAGACAATCCTGCAGATGCGGTTGGTGTTGTGGCTAATATGGTAGGCTCCGGAATGTCCATAGAAGAGGTGGACAGTTTTGCAGAAAATATAAAAGATGTAAAACTGGAAGAAGTAAAAAAAGCTGCTGCTGATTTATTAAAATCATCTTATGTTGAAGCTGTTGCAGAACCTTTTGCAACAAAGGGGGAAAAGAAATGAGCCGAAAGCCTTATTCAGTCAGAAAACGCAACAGAAAATGGATGTGGTTTTTAATATTGGCAGTTGCGGGAGTGTTTGGGTGTTATTATACAAAATTTAATCCGCAAGATATTGTAAATCAAACGGAATTGAAAAGTGAGTTTAGTGCGGAAGTCAAAGAAATAACAGCACCTGAAAGCAAAATTAAGGCTTATTTGGTTTCTGATAATACTAATCCTATTGTCAGCATGAATTTTATATTTGCCAATCGTGGCTCTGCTTATGATACACAAGGAAAAAAGGGAATTGCTAATTTTGTTTCCAGAATGTTGGTTGAGGGTTCGGGAAAGCTTGATAGCCGAGAATTTAAGGATAAATTGGCTAATTTAGCTATTTCTATAAATTTTCAAGCAGGAAAAGATGATTTTTCGGGAGATATGCTAACTACAAAAGAAAATCTTTCCGAAGCTGTTAAACTGATGCAAGATGTAATGTATGCTCCCCGTTTTAACAATTCGGATATTGAAAGATTGAAAAAAGAAATCTTGCAAACAATAGATTATTTACAAGAAAAACCGTCTGCCAGATTAGAAGAAGCACAAAGAAAGTTACTGTTTGGAAAACATCCTTATTCATATTTAACCATCGGGACAAAAGACGATGTTAAGTCATTGAAGAAGAACGATTTGTTAGATTATATGAAAAATAATTTAACCAAAAAACTTTTACATATCGGTATTGTCGGAGATGTTAATGAAAACGAAGCAGCAAAACTTGTCGATGATATTTTTGCAAAATTGCCCGACGGAAACGATATTAAGGAAATTCAAACTCCGGAAATTGATTATTCAAATTCAAATGTAGATGTATATGAAGAACATTTACCACAAGTTCTTACCGCTATTACAGCACCCGGGGTTGCAAGACAAAACAAGGACTTTTATCCGTTATATATCGCTAATTATGTGTTAGGTGGTGCAGGGTTAAATTCTCGTATTAATAAGTCAGCCAGAGAAGAAGAGGGACTTACCTATGGCGCATATACGGGATTATCTTTGTTAAATTCCTGTCCGTTAATTCAGGGAGGTTTTTCAACAACTCCCGAAAACTTATCAAAAATGAAAGAAATTTTTATTGCTGAGTGGAAAAAAATGGGCTCAGACGGAATTAGCGAAAAAGAGCTTCGTTTAGCTAAAAATTATTTACAAAGTTCTTATAATTTACGTTTTGCGGATATAACCGTTTTTTCTGCGATTTTAGCAGAAATGCAAAACGAAAATTTAGGAATGGATTTTTTACAAAAACGCAATCAATACATTGAAAATGTAACTTTAGAACGAGTTAATCTTGTTGCTAAAAAATATTTCTTGCCTGAAAAATTAATTATGATTAATTTAGGCAAAACCAAATAAGAAAGGAACTTAATATGAATAAACCGGTTAATAAAACTTCTGCTTGGAAAAAACTTACTTCTTATTATCGTTGGCACAAAAACGATGAAATGAAAGATTTGTTTGCAAAAGATAAGGATAGAGCCAGTAAATATACTCTGAATTTGGAAAATTTGTATTTTGACTATTCCAAAAACAGAATAGATGAAAAATCTATGCGTTATCTTTTAGATTTGGCTAAAGAAGTAAATTTGAAAGAAAAGATAGAAGCAATGTTTTCCGGTGAAAAAATCAACATTACCGAAAACAGAGCAGTTTTACACGTTGCATTACGTAATCGTCAAAATACTCCTATATATGTTGATAATAAAGATGTTATGCCGGAAATTAACGAGGTATTGGCAAAAGTTAAAAAGTTTACTGATGCTGTTCGTTTTGGCGAGTTTAAGGGAGCTACCGGCAAAAAACTGACTAATATCGTTAATATCGGTATCGGCGGTTCTGATTTAGGTCCTTACATGGCTACCACCGCATTAAAAGAATATTGGGCAAAAGATATGAATTGCTACTTTATCTCTAATATTGACGGTTCCGCTTGTGAAGATGTTTTAAGTTTGGTTGATCCGGAAACAACATTGTTTGTTGTAGTTTCAAAAACATTTACTACCATCGAAACATTAACCAATGCTCGTACTTGTCGCAAATGGTTGATTGATGCGTTAGGTGAACATGCCGTTGCTAAGCACTTTATTGCAGTTTCAACGAATGCAACCGAGGTTTCTAAATTTGGTATCAATACCGATAATATGTTCGGTTTTTGGAACTTTGTCGGAGGCAGATATTCTATGTGGTCAGCAGTAGGAATTTCGATTGCATTAATGGTTGGTATGGAAAACTTTGAGAAAATGCTCGAAGGTGCAAATGCAATGGATTTACACTTCAGAAATACCGAATTTGAAAAGAATATTCCGGTTATTATGGCTTTGCTCGGTGTTTGGTATAATAATTTCTTCGGATTCAAAGATTATGGTGTTATACCTTATGACCAAGATTTGCGTTTCTTACCGAAATATTTGCAACAGTTAGATATGGAAAGTAACGGTAAGTCTGTTGATATTGATAATAGATTTGTTAAATATTCAACCGGTCCGGTTATTTTTGGTGGTGCCGGAACAGACGTTCAGCATTCTTTCTTCCAATTATTGCACCAAGGAACTAACATTGTTCCGTTAGATTTTATCGTTCCGGCTATTTCTCATAATGAAATTGGTGAACATCATGAAATTTTGGTAGCTAATGCTTTGGCTCAATGTGAAGCATTGATGAGAGGAAAAACTGTTGAAGAGGCAACAGAGGAACTCACTAAGTCAGGTAAAACAGCTGAAGAAGTAAAATTTTTAAAGAAATATAAGAGTTTTCCAGGCAACAGACCGACAAACACCATTGTTGTTAAAAAGGTTGATCCTTACACCTTGGGTATGTTGGTTGCAATGTATGAACATAAAGTGTTTGTTCAAGGTGTTATCTGGAACATTGATTCTTTTGATCAAATGGGGGTTGAACTCGGAAAACAAATGGCTTTGAGTATTCTTCCCGAATTGCAAGGAAATGCTTATAACGAACATGACAGTTCAACTTCAGGTTTGATTAGTTTAATAAAGAAAATCCGTAAATAGGAGATATTATGGGAATAAGAATTCTACCGAACAATCTGGTCAATCAAATCGCTGCAGGTGAGGTTATTGAGCGTCCGGCATCGGTTGTGAAAGAGTTGGTAGAAAATGCCATTGATGCCGGAGCAACTTCTATTGAAGTTACTCTGGTTGGTGGTGGAAAAAGTCTTATTTCCATATCCGATAACGGAAAAGGTATGAACGAAAACGATTTGATGTTAGCAATAGAAAGGCATGCGACATCAAAATTGCCCGATGACGATTTGTTTCATATCAATTTTCTTGGTTTCAGAGGTGAAGCATTACCATCTATCGCATCTGTTGCAAAGTTATCTATAACTTCAAGAACCTCAGATTCCGAAAATGCGTGGAAAATCGAAGTGTTAGGCGGAGAAGTTAAACCACCTGTTCCGGTTGCGGCAAATAAGGGAACAACGGTAGAAGTAAGAGATTTGTTTTATGCTACTCCTGCTCGTTTGAAGTTTTTGAAAACGGGAGCAAGTGAAACAGCTCAATGTGTTGACATTATAAACAGAATTGCTTTGGCTAATCCGAATATCTCTTTTTATCTCTATGATGATAAGAAAAAACGTATAGCTCTTAATGCTTGTCAGGGCGAATTGTTTGATGCCAGACTTAAACGAATCAGCGATGTTATGGGGCGTGAATTTGGTGATAATTCTCTTTTGATTGATGCTCAAAAAGACGATTTAACAATTAGCGGTTTTGTTAGTTTACCGACTTACAGTAAAGCTAATTCATTATCACAATATCTGTTTGTAAACAATCGTCCGGTTAGAGATAAGACTTTATTAGGGGCAATAAAGGCGGCTTATCAGGGAGTTTTAGAAATCGGCAGATATCCGGTTTGTGCTTTGTTCTTTGATATCAGTCCTGATTTGGTTGATGTAAACGTGCATCCGACAAAGGCTGAAGTCCGTTTTTATGACAATAATGCCGTAAGAGGATTATTAATCAGTGCAGTTCGTAATGCTATTTCCAGAGGCAGTATGGAAACGGCTCAGTTAACGAATTGGGGAAAAATCATTGAACATGATGTTAAAAATATAGATTTTCCTACTGAAAATACGATGTTTTTAAGAGAAGATACGAGAGTTGATTGTTCTTATCCTCAATCTCATTCGTTATATCGACCAACCGCTCCGATAAGAAGAAAAATTGATAGCAATATTATTCCGGAGATGAACAACATCTTTTCGGTTAAGACTGAAGAAACAGTCGATACAACAGCAAATGATGTCGGTATATTAGGTCAGGCAAAAGCGCAATTCCACAATACTTACATAATTTCTCAAACTGAGGATAGTGTAATTATTGTTGACCAACATGCTGCACATGAACGTATCGTAATGGAAAAGTTTAAGTCTGCATTAGCCGTAAAAGAAAAGGCTCAAACTCAAATACTTTTGATTCCTGAAGTTGTTGATTTGAGTTTGTCAGAAAAAAATTCATTGCTTGAAAATGCCGAGCAACTGGCAGATTTGGGATTGATTGTTGAAGAATTTGGCTCAACAGCGATTATTGTAAGAGAAATTCCTGCAATTATCGGAGATTGTGATGTAAAGACTCTGATTCATAATCTGGCTGAACAAATTCAAGAATGGGGTAAAGATTTTGCTTTAGAAGAAAAAATAAATCATATTTGCGCAACAATGGCTTGTCATGGTTCGGTGAGAGCAGGGCGTAGCCTCAATTTGGCAGAAATGAATCGCTTGTTACGAGAAATGGAAAATACTCCAAATTCAGGACAATGTAATCACGGACGACCTACTTATGTTGAATTAAAAATAAAAGATATAGATAAATTGTTCCATCGTTAATATTTTGCTTGACAGTTACAAATATATTTTGTAAAAACTCATACAGCCGATGGCGGATGTAGCTCAGTTGGTTAGAGCACCGGTTTGTGGTACCGGGTGTCGTCGGTTCGAATCCGATCATCCGCCCCATATAAAAAACTTCTCTGCAAAACAGAGAAGTTTTTTGTTTATGGGACGAAACTATTTTTTTATTGATTTTATCATGTTTTTGATAGTAAACTGTTCTTCAGTAAAGCGAGTATAATTCAATGGTAGAATGAGAGCTTCCCAAGCTTTTAATGCGGGTTCGATTCCCGTTACTCGCTCCATTTTTTAATTTAGGAGAACTTGATATGAAAAAATTATTTGCATTATTGATTGCCGCAGGATGCCTGACTTCCTATAACGTTATGGCTGAAGAAGGAAAAGTTGAATTAGTTGTTGGTAGAAGTATAGCTCTTAGTACCGGTGATGCAGAGCTTGATAAAGAATTAGAAAAATTACCCAAAAGAGAAAGAAGAAGAGAAATAATACGTATTCGTAGAGAAAAAGCTAGAATAGAAGCTATGGCAGAACAAGAAAACAGTAGTGATGAAAATGTTCAAGTGACAATTGAAAAAGCACAAGAAACAACTGATAACATTAAAGAAAATATTTTAGGAACAGAAGAGAAAGTTTCGGAAGTGGTAGAAGACGTTGCTGAAGTGAAAGAAGAAGTTGAAGAAAATATTTCTGAAGTAGAAGAAGTGGTTTCCGAAGTTGAAGAAAGTGTTGCGGAAGTTCAAGAAGAAGTTAAAGAAAATATCGCCGAAGCACAAGAAAAAGTTGAAGGAGCTGTTGAGGAATTAAAAGCAAATATTGCTTTGCCTATAGATGCTAAAACAGAATAATAAAATGTATATCAAAAAACTCCCGAGAAATTTCTCGGGAGTTTTTTTTGTTGAACAAGCCAAATTAGTCAGCTAATCCTAATTGACGATATTTTACTCTAACATCGTAATTGTTACCATAGCTGTTAATGAGCTGTGTTGAAGCTTCTTGATTGATATCAATATGTATACGACGATTGATAATATCCATATCTTCATCGCTCATTTCTTTAGCTTTGGCATCTTTTACAGCCATAGCTATAACTGTTTTGTTGCCGATAGTAAATTGTTTTGCAACATTTAACTTATCATTGAACAACTCAACCATTTGAGCTTGTGATAAATCTGCAAAAGATTGGCTGCGTGTGAGAGCTTCTGTTGTTTCTAATTTTAGTTTGTAACGACTTGCAACATCAGCAATCTTATCTCCGTTTTCAATGTCATTCATAACATCATGAATAACTTCTTGTGCGATAGCTGATTTTTCGCTTTCTTCCCAAAACATCTTAATTTTAGGAGTAGCTGTTGCAATGTCTTGTTGATGAGCCTCTACAACGTTATCAACTCGTATAAAAGCAAAACCGTTATCGTTTTCAACAGCCTGACTGATTTCATCTTTGTTATAAGAGAAAGCAGATTCGACATAAGGAGAAGAATCGGTATCTCTAACTCCTTTGATTGTTTTAATGGTTAAAGATAAATCTTTGGCAACATCTTCCAATGATGCACCGGCACCGAGTTTATCTTCTATTTCTTTGGTAACATCATAAGCTGTTTCATAAGCTTTTTCAGTTTTGAGAGCATCTACAATTTGCTTACGAGCAGTATTTTCATCGGTTTTGGAACCGGCTTTAACATCTTTTACTTTAATAACATGCCATCCCAGTTCAGATTCTATCGGACCTACAACATCACCTTTAGCTGCTGTAAATACATCTTCGGCAATATCTTCGATGAGCATATCTTTAGATACAAAACCGAACTCAGTATCTTCTTTGTTTTGTTCGGCAACTGTTTCGGCTGTTTCATAAAAATCAGCTCCGGATTTAACCAATTCAGCAGCTTTTTGTGCGGTTTCTTTGTCGGCTGATAAAATTTGCAAAACTTCACGAGTTTCCGGAGTTTCAAAGTTTTCAATATTGGTATTATAAAACTCTGTGATTTCTTCTTCAGAAACTTCTACTTGATTGGCAATATCCTCAAAGGTCAAATCAATTACACTAATATCTCTGGTTTCCGGATTGATAAATTCCGCACCGAAGTCATTGTAATATTGTTCAATTTCCTCATTGCTGATTTCTCTGTCAATTTTCATTTTAGAAGTATCAATTTCAACATATTTGAAAATTTTGCGTTGACCTTCTGCTTTTGCTACTAAATCAGCCATTGTTTTTGATACTTTAATATTATTGACCGGATTTGTTATCAAAAAGCTTTTAACAATATCATCGCGAATCATATTTATGTATTTTTGTTCGCTCCAATTTGTTGTGCTTAAAAAGTTTTGAAAAGCAGCTCTGTTGAATTTTCCGTTTTCATCACGGAATTGCGGTTGTGAAAAGATAATATTGCGAACTAAATCATCGCTTACATATATTTTCTTTTCGCCGGCAATTTCTTTTACAATCATTTCGCTTAAGTTTTTTTGAACTAATTCGGAAGCGATAGAATTTCTGATTTCATCGGTTACTTCAATGTTATCACCGAAGAGACGACGAGCCATTCTGATTTGTTCATCAATCTGTTGATTAAATTCGGCAAGGCTTAATCCGTTGTCGTTTACTTTAATAACAGCAGGGTTCTCTGCTGCACTGTTTAAATATCCGGAAACACCGAACAATGACACAAAACTCAAAGCCGTCAAAGTAAAAACAGCTTTAGCTGCCCAAGAATCTTGAGCTTTTCTCAATTTAGTAATCATATTTATTACCATCCTTTTAATTATAACTGCGACTCAATATAATAGATTTATGATTTTATGCAATTACAAAATATTAGTGTTGAAAAGTTTTTTTAGCTGGAAAAAAAATTTTTAGTATGCTACAAAGGTGACAATAAATTAACTTTAGAGGATAAAATTATGGCCAGAAAAATTATGATTGCCGGCAACTGGAAGATGAACGGACAGTTGGAAGACGGCGTAAATCTTGCAAAATCAGTAGCTTCACAAGTCAAAGCATTAGGTAAACCGGCTTGCGAATTTGTTGTTTGTCCGCCTTTTACTTTGCTTTATTCAGTTAAAAAAGCTTTGCGCGGTGCAAAAGTTGCTCTCGGTGCACAAGATGCACATTTTGCGGTTAAAGGTGCTCATACCGGCGATATTAGCCCGGCTATGTTGAAAGATTTAGGATGTGCTTATGTGATTCTCGGTCACTCAGAACGTCGTGCCGATCATAATGAAAGCAATGAATTGGTTGCAAAAAAGGCTGCAGCAGCATACGAAAACGGTTTGAAAACAATTATTTGTATCGGTGAAACCGAACAACAAAGAGATGAAGGTAAGACCATTGATGTTTGTTCAAAACAAATTATGGGATCTGTACCTGACAATGCCGATGCTTCAAATACAGTTATTGCTTATGAACCTGTTTGGGCAATCGGAACCGGCAAAACTCCGACAGCCGATGATGTTGAAGAAGTTCATGCAGCTGTTAGAAAAGTTTTGGCTAAAAAACTCGGAAAAGGTATTGCAAATAAAATGCGTATCCTGTATGGTGGTTCGGTAAAACCGAGCAATGCTAAAGAATTTTTGTCTTTGCCTGATGTTGACGGAGCTTTGATTGGCGGTGCAAGCCTTAAAGCTGACGACTTCTTGGCTATTGCAAAATCTGTTTGTTAATAAAAGGAAATTAAAATGAGTACAGTTTTGTTAGTATCACATTTGCTTATCGCTATCTTTTTGGTTGCATTTATTTTGTTGCAACGTTCTTCAGGCGGTGCTCTTGACGGATTAGGCGGCGGTAATGGTGCTTCTAGCTTTTTAACAGCTCGCGGTACAGGTAACTTTTTAACTAAAGCAACTGCTATTTTAGCTACATTGTTCTTTATTACCAGTATGTCTTTGTCTTTATACTATAAAGCTAATACAAACAATGAAGTTAAATCTATTTTAGAACAAGCTCCGGTTGAACAATCTGTTCCGTCTGTTCCTTCAGCACCTGTTGCAGAGAAGTAAGTATGATCGTTTTAACGAAAATAACAGGACACCTTAGAAAACGCTAAGGTGTCCTTGTCACTTTAAAAGAAGAGTAGGTATATTTTAAAATGTCTGTAATTTCAAATAGTAATACAAAATTTATATTTATAACCGGCGGTGTTGTATCATCACTCGGAAAAGGTTTGGCATCAGCATCTTTAGCTGCTTTGTTGCAAGCGAGAGGATATAAAGTAAGATTAAGAAAACTTGATCCTTATTTGAACGTTGATCCGGGAACAATGAATCCTTGTCAACACGGAGAAGTTTATGTTACTGATGACGGAACGGAGGCTGACTTGGACTTAGGTCACTATGAACGTTTTTCGGGTATTCCGGCAACAAAGCACGATAGTGTTACCAGCGGTAAAATATACCAACGTGTTTTGGATAAAGAACGTCATGGTGATTATTTAGGGGCAACCATACAGGTAATTCCTCATGTTACAAACGAAATCAAAAATGTGATTTTGGGCAATATTACCGATGAAGATTTTATTTTGTGTGAAATAGGCGGAACCGTAGGCGACATTGAAGGACAACCATATTTGGAGTCTATTCGTCAGTTAGCTTATGAATTAGGCCGTGACAGAACAATGTTTGTTCATCTTACATTGTTACCATATATTCCGACTGCAGGAGAGTTAAAAACCAAACCGACTCAACACTCGGTAAAACAACTTCAAGAATATGGTATTCAGCCTGATATTTTACTTTGTCGTTCTCAAATAGAGATTCCTCAAAATGAAAAAAGAAAAATAGCACTATTTTGTAATGTAAGAGAAGAATGTGTTATTGCCGCATTGGATGCGAAATCTATTTATCATGTTCCTTTGGCTTATTCTGCAGAAGGACTGGATATAGAAGTTTGTAAATATTTTCATCTTGATACAGACGCAAAAGCAGATTTGAGCAAATGGGAGAAAATTGCCGATATTGTTCAAAATCCCGAAGGCGAAGTTAAAATCGCCATCGTTGGAAAATATCAGTTGCAAGAAGCATATAAATCTATTGCCGAAGCTTTAACTCACGGCGGCATTGCCAACCAATTTAAGGTTAAAATCAAATGGTTAGATGCCGAAGATTTAGAAAAAGACGGAGCGGAAAACCACTTAAACGATGTTAGTGCTATTTTGGTTCCCGGCGGTTTCGGAAACAGAGGAACAGAAGGAAAAATTTTAGCGGCCAGATATGCCCGTGAACACAATATTCCGTATTTGGGTATATGCTTTGGTATGCAAATGGCCGTAATCGAAACTTTGCGTAATGTTGCCGGAATTAAAAATGCAAACAGCAGCGAACTTTCAGAGGACTGCGAGGCTGTTGTCGGTTTGATGACCGAATGGGATAAAGACGGAGCAAAACAGATTCGTCATAAAGACGGAGATTTAGGCGGAACTATGCGTTTAGGTGCTTACCCTACTGTTTTAGATGAAAAATCAAAGTGTTTTCAAATATACGGAAGCAAAGAAATAAGCGAGCGTCATCGTCATCGTTACGAGGTTAATATTAAATATGAGCCGGTATTGAAAAAGGCCGGAATGAACATTGTGGGAAAATCTCCTGATGGTAAGTTGCCGGAAATAGTTGAAATTTCCGATCATCCGTGGTTTATTGGTGTTCAATTCCATCCGGAATTAAAGTCAAAACCGTTTGCACCGCATCCGTTGTTTGTTGCATTTGTTAAAGCGGCTATTGATAACAGCAGATTGATATAGGGGAAAAAATGAGACTTATAAAATATGTATTACCATTGGTTATTTTAGTTTCTGTATTTTCAACAGATGCAAAAGCTTGGAGTTTTAGCGAATGGTACGAAGATTTAAAGATTAATATTTCGGACACATGGCATTGCGGTCGTTGGGATGCTTATGTGCCGTTCTATGCTTGGCATAATCGTTGGACCTATGATGATAAACATTTAGATAAATATAATGAAGAAGCTTGGGGCTTCGGTTTAGGTAAAGGAATTTGGAAAGGAAATGAATGGCATGGTTTGTATGCTATGGCATTTAAGGACTCTAATTTCTACTTAGAGACAATGATAGGTTATGCATATCAATATAATTGGGATATTTCAGACAGTGGGGATTGGAAACTGGGGGCAGGTTATACTATCGGGGTAACGCAAAGACATGAATATAGTTATATTCCGGTTCCTTTGCCTTTGCCGGTTGCCGGTTTAACATATAAAAACGCATCATTACAGGCTGCTTATGTGCCGGGAGTTAAAAATGATGGCAACGTATTATTTATGTGGTTAAAATATACTTTTTAATTTTTGAAAGGAAAAACTATGGAACAGAAAAAAATTAAAATTAAAGACTTTGAAATCGGTAATGAGTTGCCGATAGCTCTTATTTCAGGTCCATGTCAAATCGAAAGCCGTCAACATGCTATTGATATTGCCGGTACTTTGGTAGAAGTTACTAAAGAATTGGGAATTAATTATATTTTCAAAGCATCTTTTGACAAAGCGAATCGTACTTCAATCAAATCTGCACGCGGTGTAGGAATCGAAGAAGGCATGAGAACATTTGCCGAAATTAAAAAATTATACGATTGCCCGATTTTAACCGACGTTCACGAATGTGAACAATGCAAAATTGCTGCCGAATATGCTGATGTATTACAAATTCCGGCTTTTTTGTGCCGTCAAACAGATTTGGTTGTAGCAGCTGCTAAAACCGGTAAAGTTGTAAATATTAAAAAAGGACAATTTTTAGCTCCTTGGGATGTAAAGCACTTGGTAATGAAAGCTGTTGATTCGGGAAATGATAATGTATGTTTAACCGAAAGAGGAACATCTTTCGGTTATAATACTCTTGTTACCGATATGCGTTCTTTCCCGCAAATGGCTGCTGATACAGGTTGTCCGGTTATCTTTGATGCTACACACTCTGTTCAACAACCGGGCGGTTTAGGTGGTTCTACCGGCGGTAATCGTGAATTAGCTCCGGTTTTGGCAAGAGCTGCCGTAGCTGTCGGTGTGGCTGCCGTATTTATGGAAACACATGATAATCCGGATAAAGCATTGTCAGATGGTCCGAACAGTATGTATTTGAAAGATATGAAGAGCGTTGTTGCTAATTTGATGGAATTTGACAGAATTAGAAAAGCAATGAAATAAGATATTTTTCATTAAGATAGCAATAAAAAAGAGGGTTTATAAAAAAATCCTCTTTTTTTGACAAAAAGGTGTTGACAAAATAAACAAAAAGAGGTATATCTTATATCAGATAATCGATTATTCTAGATAAATTAATAAACCAATAAAAAATTTGCTTTATGAAAGAAATTGCAAAAAATCAGAGTTTAGTAGTTATCGTGCGTGAGAAAGCACATTACGGATGCAGCAAGCTCCATTACGGAGACTTTGACAGCCCGTATCTTGCGATGTTTATACCGGCTATTAAGGAAGAGGATGGTTCATACACCGACCTTCGCACCGGCAACAAGATTGAGCTCGCTAAGAACGACGAAGCTTGGGGTGTATTCCCTGGTTCAGTTTTCGAGTACCCTGATGGTGAACAGATTCTAATCTCTCGCAAATGTAGTCCGGAGAGAACAGTTATCACCCTGAGTGCTAACGAGAAGGAGTTCGAGTTCCGCGCCACTTCCATGTGCAAGCACAAGGCTTTCTACTACAAAGCTCCTGAAAAGAAGCCTTGGGAGAAATAATCCCGCTTCTGCAGAAGAATGCACCCCTTTCTCTTAAATGAGAGAGGGGTGTCCTGTTTTTAAATAATACTTGCTAAAATGTCGTTTTCCAATTAACAATATTTATATGCAGTTTGTAGATGAAGGATATATTGTCAATTTAAGAAAATACGGGGAAAATTCCGTAATAGTTACTGTTGTCTCTAAAAATCACGGACTTCTGACCGGTTTTGTAAAAGGCGGAATGAGTAAGAAAAATTTAGGGATTTATCAGCTCGGCAATCTTATTCGAATAGATGCTTATGCCCGAATTGAAGAAAATATGTTATCTTTCAAAACGGAACTTATTCAACCGGTTGCTGTCAATTTTATGAATAATTCTCAAAAATTGTCCGCTTTATCGGCGATGTGTTCTTTGTGTGTTGTTTGTTTACAAGAAAATGAGAATTTGGAACGTTTCTATTATTATATTGACAGTTTTTTCCAGCTTATAAATCAAGAAAACTGGCTTGTTCATTATGCTTTTTTTGAGTTTTATTTGCTTGAATATTTAGGAATAGGACTCGATTTAAGCGAGTGTGCCGATACCGGACAAACTGATGAGTTAGAATATGTTTCGCCTAAAAGCGGAAAAGCCGTATGTAAAGAATCGGGCGAGCCGTATAAAGAGCGACTGTTTTCGTATCCCCATTTCATTGTGGATAAAAACTATAATCCAGATGCTTGCAAAGTGGCGGATTTGCTAAAGATGACCGCTTTTTTCCTCAATAAAAACTTTTTTCAAATCCACAGCTTGAAATTTCCGACAAACCGTGCTAGTTTGTTGGAAAATCTAGATTTGTAAGAGAAAAAATGTCTGAAATTGAACAAAAAATAAAAGATGTACAATTAGCCGAAGAATTAAGCAAAAGATATTTGTCTTATGCTATGTCGACTATTGTTTCTCGTTCGCTTCCCGATGTCAGGGACGGACTTAAACCGGTTCATCGTCGTTTGATGTATGCTATGCGTCAATTACACTTAGACCCTAAGGCAGGTTTTAAGAAATGTGCTCGTGTAGTAGGTGATGTTATCGGTAAATATCACCCTCATGGTGATAGTGCTGTTTATGGAGCTATGGCTCGTTTAGCACAGGATTTTTCGGTCAGATACCCGTTGGTTGACGGGCAGGGTAACTTTGGTAATATCGACGGAGATGGTCCGGCAGCAATGCGTTATACAGAAGCAAGATTAACCGATTTTGCAATGGCCTTGATGGAAGGCTTAAACGATAATGCCGTCGACTTTATGGACACATATGACGGAGAGGAAAACGAACCGTTAGTTATGCCCGCTGCCGTTCCTAATTTGTTGTGTAACGGAACATCGGGTATTGCGGTTGGTATGGCGACTAATATTCCGCCACATAATTTGAGTGAAGTCTGCGATGCATTATTGTATTTGATAGAAAATCCGCAGTGCGAAATTGAACCTTTAGTTAAAAGAATTAAAGGTCCCGACTTTCCGACAGGTGGTGTTATTGTTGATAAATTTTCAACAATTTTGACTTCTTACACAACAGGGAAGGGGACATTCAGAATTAGAGCTAAATGGGAAAAAGAAGATCTCGGACACGGACAATATCAAATTGTCGTAACCGAAATTCCATATATGGTTCAAAAAGCAAAACTGGTTGAAAAAATAGCAGAACTTCTCATTAATAAGAAAATCCCGCTACTGAATGACATAAGAGATGAATCTGCTCAAGATGTTCGTATTGTTTTAGAACCGAAAAGCAGAACTGTTGATGCAAACTTATTAATGGAACATTTGTTTAAACAAACTGATTTGGAAAGCCGTTTTAATATGAATATGAACGTGCTTGACTCTGATGGTGTTCCAAGAGTTATGAGTATCAAAGAAGTTTTGCGCGAATACCTCAATCATAGACATAATGTTTTGATTAGAAGAACAAATTTCCGTTTAGATAAAATCAATTACAGATTGGAAATTTTATCGGGATATTTGATTGCTTTCTTAAATTTGGATAGAATTATCGAAATTATCCGTAATGAAGATGAGCCTAAAAACTTGATGATGAAAGAGTTTTCTCTTACGGAAAATCAAGCGGAAGCCATTTTGAATATGAAACTTCGTTCATTACGCAGATTGGAAGAAAGTCAAATTCGTGAAGAGTTTGACGACTTAACCAATGAGAAAAACGGACTGGAAAGTTTGTTAGCCAGTGAAGAAAAACAATGGGTTGCGATTGCGGAAGAAGTTAAAAACACTAAAGAAAAATTTGGCAAAAAAACTGCATTAGGTCGTCGCAGAACCGAGTTTTCTGAAGTTGCAGAAATGGTAGAAGTTCCTATTGAAGCCTTAATCGAAAAAGAACCTATAACTATCATCTTGTCACAAAAAGGGTGGATTAGGGGATTGAAAGGACACTCGGACTTAAAAGGCGAGTTCAAATTTAAGGATGATGACGAATTAGCGATTGCAATACATGCCCAAACTACCGATAAAATCATAATTTTAGACAGTTCGGGCAAGTTCTTTAATATTTCGGCAAACGATGTGCCTACAGGTCGCGGCTTCGGTCAGCCATTACGTTTAATGGTTGATATAGCTAATAGCGATAATGTAGTTACAATGTTTGTATTTGAACCTAAAGCCTCATATCTGTTGGCTTCCAACATCGGAAGAGGGTTTATTGTCGATGAAAATCATATTGTTGCTCAAACCAGAAACGGACGTAAGATTATGAACGTGGCCGATAAAGAAAAGGCAACATTCTGTGTTAAAGTTGATGGCGATATGGTTGCCGTAGTCGGCGAAAATCGTAAGTTGCTGGTATTTAAAACCGAAGAAATACCGACAATGGCTCGAGGTCATGGTGTTATTTTACAAAAGTATAAAGATGGCGGATTGTCTGATATTCAATTCTTTAACGAAGCTAACGGTTTTAGTTTTAATCGTTCAGGTGGTATCGGCAACGAAACCAATCTTTTGACTTGGTTAGGTCACAGAGGACAAATAGGAAAGCTTGTTCCTTTCGGTTTTCCGAAAAATAACAAGTTTTTCAACTAATTAAAGGAATACATTAAGATGCCGGTTTATCAGTATAAAAGTTATGGAAACGTTCATAATCCTGATAAACTGGTCATTTTTATTCACGGATATCGCAGTTCTATGGGCGGCGTTCTTGCCGAAGCAACAATTTTGGCCGCATTGCTGAAAAATGCGGTTATTGTTACCCCTCAATCAAATAAAATAAGAAAAAACAATAATGTACGAGAGTGGTATAATGTTTCGGAGCACGACAAAGAACATAAACGACGTAATCCTGATACTCCGACAGATGAAGTGGTTGCGATATATAATGCCGCCGGAGAGCAACTCTCGGTGCATGCTTCGGAGATGAACGAATTTATTTCAGAAATGCAGGAATTATATGGAGTAAACGACGAAAACACCTATGTTATAGGCTTTTCTCAAGGTGCAATGATGGCAATATATACTTCCTTAAGCCGAAAGCAAAAACTAGGGGGCTGTATAGCTTTATCCGGAATTGTCGCAGGAAAAGATTGTTTGGAAAAAGAATTACATTCAAGACCTGATGTTTATATGTTTCACGGCAAAGATGATGTTACTGTTCAATACAAAACATTAAATTTTTCATTGGATTGGCTTAAAGCTAACAATGTAAATGTAAAAGCATACAGAATTGATGATATGCCTCATATTATAAATCCGTCAGAATTAGTTCAAGTTGCCGATATAATAAATAAGGTCGGTTAGTTTACATAACAAACAAATACAGATTGTATGAAACAGCATAGAATCGTTAGCTTATTGATAGAGTAAACTCCCCTAAAATATCACATATATTTGTCGCATAATCTATATTATGTATAGTTTAACAAAAACAATAACTTATCAGAACATAATAATAAAAACCATATATATTATATAACAAATAACAGCCCATGAACCAAAAGCTATAAAAAATAACCGCAAAATACTAGCAATATCTTTCATTATCTGTATCTCTTCTCTGGTGGTAAATAATGTTCTCTCCATTTATTACCATAAATATTTTTTAATCCTTTACGATAATCCATTTCAGACTGTCTGAAATTACTATCAGTAAATATATTATTCTGAGCATTAACTAAAGAATTACCTAAATCAAGAAAACCATTCACTGCACGATTAAGCGGGTTATGATTACGACCGATAACCGCATTCTCTTTTCTTAACTTATCCGGTAAGTATTCATTCACAATACCTTTATTAATATTATCCAAAGTAACACCCTTGGCACGTTCTTCTGCCTCAATAGTTTGAGCATTAATTAACTTATTTTGAGCATTAAGATTTTCCATTTGCATTAATGGCATCAATTTAGAAAAATCTATGTCATATTTAGCACGCGGAGCACTTGCCATAGATGCAGAACCTTTAGACATAGTCGGCATACTTGTAGCATTACCAACATTACCATTAGTGTACATTAAATTCGGATTAAGACCTGCTTTCTCTAATCGTTTCATTTGATTAGCTGGAGAATTATAATAATTCTGCTTACGCCACATCTCTAAATCATTTTCGAACTGCTTATCCATCATAAATTGTTCACGTTCAAATTGTTTAGATGCAGCTGCTTTTGAATATTGATTAGATTGCCAATTACCTAACAAATCACTAGCAACAGAAGACAAAGCACCGCCAACAGCAGAACCAATAGAAGCTAAAAAACTCATTTACTTAGTCTCCTCTACAAATTTAACAATCATAAATCTTTTCTCCGGATACATCTCTTTATAAAACAACATATCAGTACGAGCATCCTCATACGTATCACAAGTAGATAAAAACTTCATACTTGTATCTAAAACATAATATTTAAATTTTATTTTTTCAATCATTTTTTTTCTCCGTAAAAAAAATTTTGTGTCAGTTAGCACAGTTACATCAAGAAGAGTACTGTGCTAACCTTTACTAATTAAGCGAAATTACTCCACAGGCACATTCGCATCGCTTGAGCTGGAGGTGGCTCCGCTCTGCTCTTGCTCCTGTGGATTATTTTCTTTTATAGGAGTATTAGGACCTACTCCTTGATTTAACTGTTGCATTTGCTGACGTATGTCATCCTCATACGGAGAACCAGCATCAGAAAAATCATAGCCCGGAGTATCCCAAGTTTCCGGGCTATTAAATACATCATCTATATTTTCACTTCCGTTAAGCTCGAAATCTTCCGGTTTAAGTTGTGGTAAAATCTCGCCACGTATAACCCTAGCTACTAACTTAGATAATGGCTCAAAGTCGCTCTGACGAGTTTCTGAGGGTAATGTATTCACACTACCCGGATATTTTTTATAATCATAATTAAAATGTGTTCTAAACATATCTTATCTCCTAATCATGGTCAATATAACCAGGGATACCGTGTTTCGGTAAGCACCTAATAGCTTTGACATTATTAACCAAAGCAATCAAACAATGTTGACCGTAATCTTCTGTTGCAAATATACGTTTTGTAGGGTCAGACCGTACAAAATCAGCATTCAACTGCGGACGATTGTCAAAAATTCGTCCCATATGCCAAAAATTAAGAGTATTACGAAAATCTCCATGAACCGAAGAATAATGATGTCTGCATTCCTCATAACGTGGAGCATATCCGAAAATCTTCTCATCGTCCTCAGTACCATCAACATACAATTCCTTATTGTAAATACCCTGCTCTCCTAAATGTGCAAGAACCGGCAACGGGAAATCATAGCGAGTATTATATAACCAATGTCTCTCAATACCTTGTTGATAATTAGCCATCGGCAATACTGAAATAATTCCGATAATATAACCATGTTCTTCAAAAGACTTCGTAAAACTATGACTACGCTGAGCAGAAAAAGCATGTCCAGCCATATTACCTTGAGGAGATGTACTATCTGTAGCAGAAGTCTGAACTACTTCAGAAATAGCAATAGGAGAACGTCCACCACCAAGATATTCCGCACGTTGTAAACGCGCATCAGATGAACGAATTCCGAAATGGGATAACAACCATTCAATGTATCTATAACCTCCGCGGGCGTTCTTCTCTAACAAACGTTGAATTTGGAAAGCAACACGCCAATCATTAATAGTCGGAACATCAGTAGCATTACTCAAATCAACACGCACATTTGTTAAATCTGTTGCAGCTGCGATACCTTTAGAATAACGTAAACCGCCATAAGAAGACTGACCACTATCAGTATCCAACACAATAGACTGATTATCTCCAGTTCCTAAAGTAATCAACGGCTTTTCCGGATAATTAGTATTATCATTCGGCGCTGAATTCTTAACCATATACAATCCACTATTACCATATAATGTGGTTTGCGCTGTACCGGTAAGACCAGCAGAATTACCAAGCGGAAGTGAAACAGGCTCTCCACGTTGTGTCCAGGGCAAAGCTGATGTGAAGTAGTCTCTTTTCCAGTTACGACTTAACAAATCAGTATTAGTAGTAGTATCAACACCGCTAGCAGTAGATAATTCAACTTCATCTTGCAAAGTTTCATTACGATACCATTCGTTATAAATCTTAGCATATGCACGAAACGGCAAAGCAGATACCGTAACAGGTACATCGTTTGTCGGAAGACCCATATAATCAGCAAGACTTCCGACAGTAGGAGTAACAGTAATTGTAGGAAATACAGTCTCATCATTACCTTCACGACCTCCGGTTATAAAATTTTCCCAATCGTCCATAATAAGACGGTTAGGAACAAAAAAGAAGTGAGAATACACATCAACTCTATGAAATATCGGAGCTATCAAAGCTTGCAGACGCAATATTAAATCAGTAGTAACATTAAACGTATCTCCAGGCATTACCGGTTGGACTAATGCCGGGATAAGTTTCCCCATATCACACGTTAATTTCTTTTCATGTGACAAATTAAATTTATTACGTCGATTAAAAGGACTAACCATTGTCAATCTCCTCTTTCAATTTATTATACTCTTCTTCCAAATCAGCTAATTGCTTTTTTGAATAATCTAAAACTTCTTCTTGTTTATTAATTGACCTTTGAGCCAATTCAATATTCCATGACAAATCGAACAGACGAGCTGAACGACTTGGAACATAACGACCACTCTTTTCATCTCTAGGCATCTTCATTATCCTTTATAAATTTATAAACATCTCCATTTTCCATATCAAATTCGTATTGTTCCTTTATTGATACAAGACCTTTAACAAGTCCAATAAACAAGTCAATAACAGGTGGAAATAACGTTAACCAATACAAAACCTTTTTCATATTTTAACCTTTCATTCTTTTTCTAATTGTTTCTTCTCTATTCATATCTAAATAGTGTTCAAAGTCTTTCAAATCGCCAGTAAATCCGTGACGATTAGCTAATTCACGCAACATGTCTCGACGCTCTCTATTTAATCGGGTAACTTCAACTAAACTCTTTTTAATACCTAATTTATCAGAATAATAACGAGGCAGTTTATATTCTTTACCCTTAGATATTACAGAATTATGTTGTATAAGCTCATCAGAATATTCATTAAGAAAATCAGAACCAATTCCCGGACGTCTTGACATAAGCGCAAATTCCGGAATAAGTCCGTGAGCATCGTAAAACTCCTTTGAGCCTTTGCCTTTTATCTTTTTTGTAGTGTATTTAGCTACATAACAAGCGCTATCCTCAGTAACATTACCGCAATAAACTAAGCCGTACTTCCAACAATCACAATAACCGATATATTCGCCTTTTCTCTTTTGTTCAAAATGAAATATCTTTTCAAAAGGACTTACATTAAATAAAATTATATGATAGTGAGGACGTCCAAATTTATCACCGTATTCTCCGGATAAAAAATATCGAATTTGACGAGGCTCCAAAGCACGACGAAGTGACTTAAGAAATAATTGAACATCTCGCTTTTGGAGACTTCCATTTTCAGGTAAATTATCTTCATCATACGTTAAAGTTAAAAAAATTGATTGCTCATATTTTTTCATCTCATGCATAATTCTAATACTCCACTCTTTTCCGTAATTTAACCGGCAAGCCATACACTGACCACATGGAACAATTGTACCGTTGCGCAACTTCAACGGCGAGGTACAACGCATTAAAGCATAAATCCATTACGACGAGGAACAGCACGATTAAGTTTTTTTACTTTTCTCAATGTCTTAGCGTACATTCTTCTCATAGCACGACGTACACGTCTTCTTCTCATATCTTATCTCCTTAAAATTAAGTTAATACAAATTGTTAAAAAGATAAGCTAATGTAGTCGTATACTCTATATTATGTATAGTTTAATTTATTCTTATAACGGATTGATATAAAATGATAAAGTTTGTTTTAAATTGCAAAAAACACAAAAAATAAATCATTTGTTATGAATATAATTAAATGTTGGCAAAATAATTTTTATTCTATACCATAACCTCAAATATAACTGTAAATGATAAATATTATAAAGCGGCGGATATCAGTTGCTTTGTGTAGTCTTGTTGCGGATTGTTAAATATATCTTCTGTTGTTCCTTGTTCAACGATTTTACCGTCTTTCATAACTATGATTTTATCAGACATAGCCCTAACCGCTTTCATATCGTGGGATATAAATATATAGCTTATGTTTCTTTTGTTTTGTATATCTTGCAACAATTTTAGCGCTTGAGCCTGAATTGTTACATCTAGCGCAGATGTCGGCTCGTCCAAAATCAAAAGTTTAGGCTCTAAAACCAATGCTCTGGCAATCGCTATTCTTTGACGTTGTCCGCCGGAAAATTGATGAGGATATTTTTGCATATCATCTTGAGACAAGCCAACCTCATTTAATACAGACAACACTTTGTTTTGTCGTTCTTCTTTATTCATATTCGGATAATTCACCATTAACCCTTCACTGATTATTGCCTCTACATTCATACGAGGATTCAGTGAATTATAAGGATCTTGAAAAACGATTTGTATTTCTTTACAAAGTTCCCTACTCTTATATGAAGATATTGTTTTGTTGCAGTAAAGCAAATCTCCGCTATATTTGTTTAGTCCGACCAACGACAGTCCAAGAGTGCTTTTTCCGGAGCCGGATTCTCCTACTATACCTAGTGTTTGACCTTTGTTAAGATTAAACGATATATCATTAACAGCATTCAGCATTTCGGTTATTTTACCGAAAAAGTTCTTTTTGAGCGGAAATGACACTTTGATATTTTTAACATCTAGTATTTTTTCTTCATCAATTTTATTTTTATTTTTCAAGATATTAACAGAATTAATTAAAGTTTTAGTATAACTATTTTCCGGGGAGTTAAATATTTTTTCGGTTATTCCTTGCTCAACGATTTTACCATCTTTCATTACCAAAACTCTATCGGCTATTTTGCGTATAACCGACAAATCATGACTGATAAAAATTACGGACATATCGAGTTTTTTTCGCAAATCGAGTAACAATTTGATTATTTGCTCTTGAACAGTAACATCAAGGGCTGTTGTAGGTTCATCGGCAATCAAAATTTCAGGATTATTTGCAACTGCCATCGCAATCATAACCCGTTGCCTTTGACCGCCTGACAGCTCAAAAGGATAGGCATTAAGACGTTTTTCAACACCAACAAGCTTTAAAAGATTAAGAGCTTTTTCTTTTGCTTTTGATAATGGAATATTTTGGTGCAAAATTATCGTTTCGGTAATTTGTTTTCCGATAGTATGCAATGGATTGAGCGATGACATAGGCTCTTGAAAAATAAAACCGATTTTATTTCCTCTGACAGAACGCCAATTTTCCTCATTATTTTTGGCCATTTCTTTGCCGGATATTTTTATAGATGTACCGTCAAGGTAAGGAAACAAACCTAAAACAGATAGTGAAGTCAATGATTTTCCGGAGCCTGACTCCCCTACTATACCTAATATTTCTCCTCTTTTGAGTTCAAAACTTACATCATCTACTACTTTTCGACCATTAGAAACAGCAATATTAAGATTTTTAACTTCTAATATATTCATCGTTGTTCCTTTCTGGTATCAAGAGCATCTCGTACACCCTCACCTATAAAAATCAATAAAGTCAATAAAGTAGAAAGAACGACAAATATAGAAATACCAATCCATGGTGCTTGCAGATTATCTTTTCCTTGACGAACCAAGTCGCCTAATGAGGGATACTCATGTGACAAACCTAAACCGAGAAAATCCAAAGCAGTTAAGGCTACAATAGCTTCAGATATAAGAAAAGGCACAAAAGTTATGGTAGCTACTACAGCATTAGGTAAAATATGACGATATATAATTCTCCAATTACTTACACCTAATACTTTGGCAGCCTTCACAAATTCAAAATTACGAGTGCGCATAAATTCTGCTCGAACCATCCCGGTTAATGATGTCCATGAGAAAAACAGAAGAATAATCAACAAACTCCAAAATGTAGGAACAAACATACTTGCTACAATGATGAGGATGAATAATTGCGGTAAAGATTCCCAAATTTCGATAAATCTTTGCATTATAATATCCGTTTTGCCACCAAAATAACCTTGTATAGCTCCCGCAATGATACCGATTATTGAAGAAACAATGGTTAAAACAAAGGCAAAGGATATGGATAATCTTATACCATAAAGGATTCTGGCTAAAATATCACGACCTTCATCGTCGGTTCCTAACCAGTGTTGTTTACTAGGCGGTGCAGGAGTTGGGGTTTTCATCAAAAAATCAACGGTGTTAAAAGAAAATGGTATAATCGGCATTATCATCCAACCGTTGTTTTCGATATTCCTGATTATAAATTCATCTTTATAATCTGCCGGTGTCGGAAAATCTCCACCAAAATCCGCATCGGTATATGTTTGAAATATGGGAAAGTAAAGCTTATTTTTATATGAGACAATCAAAGGACTATCGTTGGCAATAAATTCTGAAAAAAAACTTAAAACCATAATAACAGCAAACAAAAGAGCCGAATAATAAGCCCTTTTGTTTTGCTTGAAGTATTTTATGGTATTATTGTGCAACAACTTCTTTTGCTTCCTCTAAAGGTACCGGTTCTTTGCTGAGCTCTGATAAAGATTCAACTTGAGCTTCCGGAGCAACGTTGACTTGTCCTTCCATAATCTTTTGAGTTTCAATCGTTTTTTCCTCTAACGGAGGTACATCCGGTTGTTTATTAATAACGATTTCTTCCGGTAACAATCCTGTTGCTTTTGTCGGAAGTTTTGCCAAACTTTGGAAGTTGTTTTGATTCCACATTCTTGACCAATCATTATATTTTTGGAAAGATTTTTGAGCCACATTGTTGTTATAAGGCACGGAGTTGAGCTTATCTCTAATAGCTTGTTTTGTAGTTTTAGAAGAACTTACTCCCTTAAACTCTTCACAATTTTCTCCGTTAAACTGTTGGTTTAATATATCAGGAATTGAGCAAATCATTCTGTTAATTGTGAATTTTTTGCTTTCCGGAGAATAAATTGCCACTGATGCCATTTTTCCGTTCATAAAGTTTTGAACCAAAGTAGCATCTTTTTCGCCCAATAAATCATCCATACCGCTAAGTCCTTGTATAATAACGGTTGTGTTATCAAGCTCACCGGCTTTCTGGAGGTTTTGCATAAACTGACCTAATTTTCCGTATGCACACATAGTTTGCCTAAAGTATGCATTACGTTTTTCAACCACCTTACGACGCCCTACCCATTCTTTATTATTTTTCGGTAACCATTCACCTATGCTTTTAAGTTTGCACATATCGTCATATATAAACATTTCAGAAGGCATATCCAGATATATGAAATAAGCATTATTTCCTCTGTCTTCCGCAATATTTTCCATAGCAATATCAAGTTGTTGCAATGAATCAACAATATATAAACCATTGTAGGACATACCGACTATCGGAGTTTCGGACGGGTCATAAATGGTTTTCAATCCCTTATACAATGTTTCAGGACCGTTTGTAAGCCATCCGCTTTCTTCTATCCATTGAGCCATAAGCACATAAGCTCTGTCAAACACCGAGTAAATAGGTGTATCTAATGTTGCAGGAGCAGTAATTTTAGTAACGCAACGATATACGTTATCTTTATTATTCTTACGGCACAAATTTATACCATGAGATTGATAAGCGCTTATCTTATAACCTTTTACCTGATAATCGTCCATCATTTTGCTGTTTTTTAAATATGCTTCAAAAATATTGCGATTTTTGAACTGCCAGTAGCTATCTTTCATAACTTGTGTTTGTAAGTTATCTAAAAGATTTTCAGGAACTTTGTAGTTCAAACTGTCTGCAGCATTAATATACGGATTACTGCCGGAAACATAAGAGTTAGGATATAATTTGAAGCCGTATTTTGCATAAAATCCCAGCATAATTTCTTTTAATTGGTCACGATAAGCTTTTCCTGCTTCTTTGTCTTCCAAGCTTGCAATATATCCGTAAGCAGGAAGATTTGGCATCATGATATTAATTATTTTTTGCCCTTTTTCAGAGTCACTGTTCATCGCCGTTTTTTCTTCAATCTTAAATTCCGGCTTGTCATAGTTTTGGTGTATCATGACCGCACCAAATAAAAATGCGGCAGAACAAGCAATAAAAAATCGAATTTTCTTATTACTGAAGAACATAATGACAAAAGTAATAAAAGCTAAAGCCAATGATATGTAAGTTTCCGAATGACCGGTAGTTTCGGCTGCAGAACTAAAGTTTGCAAAATGAGCAAACATTGCCGAACTGAACATATACATTATTCCTGCAGACAAAAGGCTCATCATCATAACAAAGCCGGAAAAACAGAAATAAATGGCGAAAGTTATAGCTGCGATTATGATTAAGGAAGTTAAAACTTCGGGGCGCATCATCGGAAATGCACTAAATATATTTCCTGCACCGGAAGAAGCATACAAAAGAAAATCAGTTGCAAGCAAAGATATTCCGGTTACACTGAAAAATATCAAGTTAAGCCAATAGTATAAAAACGGATGTTTTTTTATTTTGCGGCGGCGATATCTTTGTGCCGGAGGTTGTGCGTTTGGTTGCGGAGCTTTTGTTGATTCCATTACAACTTTGTCAAAACTTGGTTCTTTACGCTCAAAATCATTCATGGTCGTACCTTAATCATTGTTCACTTTTTTTCAATATAAACAAATATATTATATTTTTAAAGCAAAAAACCTCAAGATTACACAATCTTGAGGCTTTTCTTGCAATGATAATAAAACTATTATCTTGAGTAGAATTCGATAACCAAGTTTGGTTCCATCATAGAAGCATAAGGGATATCTTCGAATTTAGGTACGAATGTATATTTAGCTTCCATTTTCTTTGTATCTACTTCCAAATAAGCAGGTGTTTCGTGAATGCTTGATTCTAAAGCAGAAACAACCATATTGATTTGTTTAGATTTTTCTCTTACAGAGATAACATCACCAACTTTAACCATATAAGAAGGAATGTTTACTCTTTTTCCGTTTACCAAGATGTGACCATGGTTTACAAATTGACGAGCTGCGAAAATTGTCGGAACGAATTTTGATTTATATACCAAGTTGTCCAAACGAGATTCCAAAATACCAACCAAGTTTTCAGCTGCGTCACCACGACGACGGATAGCTTCTGCATAATATTTGAAGAATTGTTTTTCAGAAACGTTACCGTAGTAGTTCTTCAATCTTTGTTTTGCTTGTAATTGTGTACCATAGTCGGTCAATTTTTTCTTTCTTGCGCCATGTTGTCCCGGACCATATTCACGTTTCAACAATGGGCTTTTCGGGTCACCCCAAAGGTTTGCATGAAGACTGCGAGCAATCTTTTTCTTTGCATTTACAATACTTTTCATTTAATTTTCCTTAAATTTGTTATTTACATTATTGTCCCGGTATTTCCTCTTTTTTTTCAAAGAGAAAAGGGATACAAAAGTATCCTCATTCCCAGAAGTGGTTGCAATGTATTATATTTTATCACAAAATGCAAGCATTATTTTTTTGTTTTTTTCATTTTTTCGGGAGATACAATTCCGCCCGAAATGATGAATTTTAGCGCTTCTTCAACAGACATATCTAAGTATATTACATCTTTTACCGGTACAAAAATCAAAAATCCTGATGTAGGGTTAGGTGTAGTCGGAATAAAGACATTTACCATATCTGTTTTCAAAATATCTTTAACCTCCCCTTCGGTGTCGGTACTCACTAAACCTAATATCCAAATACCTTTACGAGGATATTCCAACAATACAACTTTTTTGAAGGCAGAACTTTTATTAGATAAAAATGTTTCAAACACTTTTTTCAACAAAGAATAGATGCTTGAAATAAGAGGGATTTTTCTAACCACCCATTCTCCTAAACGAACAAAAAAGTCACCGACAAAACCGGCAGCGAACATACCTATCAATGTCAGAAACAATACTAAAATTATAATACCCAATCCGGGGATTGTATAAGGTAAATTGTTATAATATTCTTTAATTTGCGGAGGCAAAAGATTGTTTACACCGCCGTCAACCCACTCAATAACCTTGTATGCGACATAAAATGTTACGGCAATCGGTGCTGTTACCAATATTCCGGTAAATAAATATGCTCTTAACTTTGCCCCGAGCTTCATAAAACCATGTTGATTTTCTTGAGTGTTTTGAGATAACTGTTTCATTCTCTCTGCTCTTTTATAAACTTCTTCAGAACGTTCTTTAGTCATGTCATCTCCTCATTGCATCGTCTATTATAAACTGTGGAGTAGTAGTGTTTTGCCATGTGTTATTTCTTAATACTCCGACTAAATTAAAACATTGACCTTGGCCGTTTAATAATGCTTTTCCCATTTCATTATCCGTTGCTCTAAAAGCCATTGCTTTAAGATATCCGCCGTTTATTGATGTAAATATACAACGAATATGTCCGGCTCCGACAACATCAGCTTTTGATAACAACGCATTTGCTATCATAATCTTAGGTTCGTTATTTCCTGCGCCAAACGGCTCAAGGCTTTCTATGTGCCTTACAATATCAATATTTACGGCAGAAACATCTATCGTACCTTCTATATCAATTATCGGAGTTAACGACTCATCTTTCAGATTTTTAGAAATATATTCTCCGGCAAATTTTCTAAAATCGTCAATTCTGTCTTCGTTTAATGAAAATCCTGCCGCCATTATATGTCCGCCACCTTTGGTCAATATCCCTTTTTCTTTTGCAGACATAATCAATGCACCGATATCAAGGCCGGATATTGAGCGTGCAGAACCTTTAACTTCATCGCTTTCTATCGACATTACAAAAGAAGGTAAATTATAACGCTCTTTTAATTTTCCGGCAACAATTCCGACAACCCCCTGATGCCAGTCATTGCCATAAACAAAAGCCATAGGATACTCTTGCGGTGTGCCTTCTAAAATTTCCATTGCCTGTAAAAGAACGTAGTTTTCTATTTCTTTGCGTTGAGCGTTACATGTATCAAGTTCTTCAGCAATTTGTTGTGCTTGTTTTATATCTTTACAACAAAGAAGTTTATTTCCTAGAGAAGAATCTCCTACTCGTCCGCCGGCATTTATGCGAGGCCCCAGAACATATCCCAAATGATATGATGATATTTCATCCTTAATTGATGATTTTTCTATCAGTGCGTTAATACCGATATTTTGTTTTTTAGTAAACATTTCCAGCCCTGAACGAACAAAAGCTCTGTTCAAGCCTAATAAAGGAACAACATCACAAACGGTTCCTAAAGCTACAATATCAAGTAAATTTCTTAAATCCGGTTCTTTTATATCTCTTTTATAAAAATCTTTATTTCGCAGAACTCTGTTGACTGCAACCACGGTCATAAACACTACACCGACTGCCGCCATATATTTCAAATACGGATTTTCATCGCTTTCATCCAGTCTTTTAGGGTTTACCAAAGCTTCTACATCAGGCAGTTTTGTTTCTGCTTCGTGGTGATCCAAAACGATTACCGGTAAATCTTTTTCTTTAGCATAATCAAACACTTCAAAAGCTGTTGTTCCGCAATCGGTTGTGATTAACAATTCCGCTCCTTGCGACAAAAAATCATCTATTGCTTTTTTACTGGGACCGTATCCCTCTTCTCTGTCAGGAATATGTACCATAGGGATATTGTCGACACTCTCCAAAAACAAACGCAATACGGAAGATGAGGTAGCTCCATCTACGTCATAATCTCCGATAATGGCAATTTTTTGTTTATTTATTATTGTTTGAGCGATTTTGTTTGCGGCTTTTTCCATATCTTTCATACAATATGGATCCGGCATCAAATTTTGGATTTTAGGATTGAGAAAATGGGGGATTTCATCAACAGGAACTTTTCTGTCCGCAAGGATTTTAGAGATAAAAAAAGGGAGATTGTACCTTTGAGCAATCAATTCCACCAAACGTTCATCTGTTTTTGAAAAGCGCCACAGATTGCCGTTTAGGGATTTCGTTGTCAAAAAATCAATCTCCACAAACTTATTCCTTAAAGATTAGTAGCTGATATATACTTCTGCACGACGGTTTAAACGTTCGCCTTCAGGCATAGCCTCGCTATATAAAGGACGGCTGTCAGAAAGAGCTTCTATTGTGATGTTCTCTTGTTTTACACCAGCTTTGCGTAAGGCCGCAGCAACGCTCTCAGCTCTCTTCAAAGATACTTTGAAATTAGCTAATTTATGAGAAACAATGTCTGTATCTTTTGTTCTGCTTGAAGCATATCCTAAAACACGGATTGTAGCATCGTGTTTTTTTGCCAGTGTTGCAATCTTCTTAATTTCCGCATTGTGTGAAACATCTACCGCAGAACTTCCGTTGGCAAATAAGATATTAGCAATTTGATAGTTTATGCTTGGGGCTTTTTTAGCAGCCGGTTTGCGAATTATGGGAATAGTCTTTTTTACTTTTGGTTTTTCAACTTTTGCTTCCGCAACTTTTTCAACTTCTTTTACCGGTACTTTTTCCACAATTTCCGTTTCATCTTTCAGTTCAGGCATTACCGGAACTTTAGCAACGGTAGTGGTTGTTTTTTCATCATAATTTATATTTTTTGTATCAGAAGCAATAGTTTTGCTTGAAGAAATTTTGTGCAACGGTTGATAATGAGCTTCTTTTTCAACTTTTGTTTCTGTTGGTGCTTCTGTAGTTGCACAAGCAGAAAGTACGGCACATAAAGTCATTATACTTGCTAATTTGAGCTTATTTAACATATTAAAACCCTCTTTTCTCTTGAACTTATTAATTCATATCGTAATTATAAAATATTGACAAGAATAAAAACAATAAAATTAAGAACTTTTAAAAAAATATTTGTAATAATAAAAACATTATTATACTATATTGTCAGTTACAAATTTAAGGAGTGAAAAATATGCCGAAAATATTTAAGATTGCTATGATGTTATTGACCATTGTTGCTTGTTCTAAATTTGATAAGCGCGATGATTTGACAATAAGCGATATAAATGGAGAAAAGGTTGCTTACAAGGTAGAGTTGGCACAAACTAAAGAAGAAATGTCAACCGGACTTATGAACAGAGAAAAGTTGGATGAAAATTCGGGCATGCTTTTTGCTCTAGGCTCTTTAGGAGCAAATTCTCGTTCTGCAATGTGGATGAAAGACACAAAAATATCCCTTGATATGTTGTTTATCGACAGTGAAGGAATGATATTCTGGATTTATGAAAATGCAGAACCTGAATCCGAAAAATTGATTGTTCCTCCATATCCTGCATATTCCGTTTTGGAAGTTAATGGCGGTGATGTGAAAAAACACGGCATTAAAATCGGTGATATGGTTAAACACAAATGGTTTAAAGAAGTGATTACTCCGGAAGAAATTACAAAAACAGAGACTGTTGCAGAAGATGAAAGCGGTGATGATGCTGAAGCAACAGAAGAAGTTGATGAAGAAGAAACTGAAGTTGAAAACACAGCTGAAGGAAACACTGATTCTGTTGAAGAAACGGAACCTTTTGAAGAAAATAGCGAAGAAGAAAACAAACCGGTAATTTTGGATTAATCTTCCGATGACTAAAAAAAGAAGGGGAACTTCCTCTTCTTTTTTTTATAACATTAACAATTTCATTACAAAATCTTTTATTGTTTCCAAGCGTTTGGCATAATTTTCTAAATCTCGAGATATGAAAATTTTCTGGTCAGGACGAACTTTTATTGCTCCACCGGAGCGGGCAATCATATCAACAAGTTTTTCCGGGTGCTTAAATTTGTTTTCATAAAACCCGATAACAAAACCTTTAGCGCCGGCATCAATTCTTTCAATATTTGCTTGTCTGCAAAGTTGTTTAATTTCAACCGTTTTCAGCAAGTTCTCAACTTCTTGAGGGATAGAACCGAACCTGTCAACAAGCTCTTCTCTCATATCTAACAGTGCATCAGCATTTTCAAGTGAACCAATGCGTTTGTATAATCCTAAACGAACACCTAAATCACGAACATATTTTTCGGATATCATAATCGGAACACCGGTTGTAATTTGCGGGCTCCATTCTTGCGAAGCTTTTTCTTCCATAGCCTCTCCGTTTTTAATACGTGCGATTTCTTCCTCAAGCATGTGATGATAAAGGGCTATACCTACATCTTTTATATGTCCGGATTGTTCTTCTCCCAATACATTACCGGAACCTCGAATATCCATATCATGACTGGCTAAAGAGAACCCTGCTCCCAAACTGTCAAGCGCTTGTAAAATATTCAAACGACGTTCTGCAATCGGCTTTAGCATTTTTTGTTGCGGAATAGTAAAATAACAATATCCTCTCACTTTTGAACGCCCGATACGCCCTCGTAATTGATATAATTGTGCTAAACCGAACATATCCGAACGGTGAACTATCATTGTGTTCACACTCGGCATATCAATACCTGATTCAATGATTGTGGTTGACAATAAAATGTCTGCTTTTTTATCAACAAAATCATTTATAACATCTTCCAACTGTTTCACCGGCATTTGTCCGTGAGCAACCAAAACTTTTGCATCCGGTGTAAGTTCTTGTAATATCTTTTGTATCTCAGGAATATCAGAAACTCTGGGGCATACAAAAAATGTTTGTCCTCCTCTGTATTTTTCTCGATATATCGCCTCTTTTATCATTACTCTGTCAAAAGGCATAACAAAGGTTCTCGCCGCTAATCTGTCAACAGGAGGTGTGGCGATTATGCTCAACTGTTTTACTCCGGTTAATGATAGCTGTAATGTTCTGGGAATTGGTGTAGCCGTCAAAGTAAGAACATGCACATCATCTTTTAATGTTTTCAATTTTTCCTTATGTGCTACTCCGAAATGTTGTTCTTCGTCTATTATCAAAAGTCCTAAATTGTTAAACTCTACATTATCTGCCAATAAGGCGTGGGTTCCGATAACAATGTCAACAGAACCGTCTTTCATCCCTGCTTTTATTTTTCTGGCCTCGGTAACGGTTGTTAAACGAGATAACATACCTACACGTAAGGGAAAACCGCTCATTCTTTGTTTAAAATTAAGATAGTGCTGACGAGCCAAAATTGTGGTTGGAACGATTAAAGCAACTTGTCCGCCGGACATTGCGACCGTAAATGCAGCTCGCAGTGCTACTTCAGTTTTTCCAAAGCCTACATCTCCGCAAACAAGTCTGTCCATAGGAATACCGGCACCTAAATCTCCCAATACATCAGCTATGGCATTAAGTTGGTCATCGGTTTCATTATATGGAAAATTTGAGCAAAACTCATCATATATTCCGTCTGATGCAATAAAACATTCTGCTTTCTTTAATTGTCTTCTGGCAGCAATTGCAATAAGCTTTTCCGCTAATTCTTTTATACGTTTTTTTACTTTGGCTTTTTTAGCTTCCCACGCTATACCGCCTAATGTATCAAGTTGTATATTTTCATCATCGGCTCCGTACCGAGATACCATTTCAATATTTTCAACCGGAACAAATAATTTATCATCATTGGCATATATAATTTTTAAGCAATCATGATCAGCTCCGCCGGCAGAAATATTCTCCAGCCCCATGAAGCGCCCTATTCCGTGTTCTAAATGAACGACGAGTTCTCCGATATTTAATGAAGAAACATCAGCAATAAAATCTTTTGAAGTAACTTTTTTATAATTACGTCGATTTTGTTTCGGACCTAAAATATCTTGTTCGGAAATTAAATAATGGCTATCTGTTCTAAAACCGTGAGGAATATTGATAATTGCAAGCACCACGCTCGTTTGCGATTTTAACTCCGTTTCTTTCCAGTTTTCTGCAAATGACAGATTTATCTTATCTCCGCAACTTTCGTTTAATAATGTAAAAATACGTTCTCGTGAACCTGCAGAATAGCAACAAATTACACGTTTTAATTTTCCGTATTCTATTAAAGTATTTGATAATTCCGTATAAACTTGAGACGGATTTATGTTTTTAGCTGATGAAAAATCTCGCACCGGAACGGCCTTAATATCAACATTATCATCACTGTCCGGTAAGTTTAATCCGTTAAGCATAAGATTTGCTCTAGGCATAATTTCTTCTGCTCGCAGAAACATTAATTCCGGAGAAACAGGTCGATAATTATCGACCTCCTTGTTATTGTTTTTTATGTTTAAAGCCTCTAATCTTGCTTGATAATGGTCTATTATACTATCGTTTTTTGATTTTAATGCTGTTTCAAAATTTCGTCCGAAAATCACTGTTGCCTGAGGCATATAGTCAAATATTGACGGCAATTTTTCTTCATAAAAGAACGGAAGCCAATTTTCCATTCCCATATATTTTTTAGAATTGGAGATTGCTTCATAGATTTCATCATTTTTGGTAGCAACACCAAAGCTTTCACGATAGTTTGAACGAAAATTTTTAACCGTATTTTCATCTAATACAACTTCTCCGGCAGCTTGAAAAGTATAATAGTCTATTTCTCCGGTAGTTCGTTGAGTTAAAACATTAAATGTTCTTATTTTTTCAACTTCATCTCCGAACAAATCAATACGCAACGGATTATCTGTACCCACCGGAAAAATATCTAAAATATCTCCTCTTACGGCATATTCTCCCGGTTCCATTACCTGTTCTACTCTGGTATAACCGTTAACGGACGCATAATGCAAAAAGCTGGTAAAGCTTAACTCTCCCCCTACTTTTATATGCTTTACGGAATTTAGAAAAACTTTTTTCGGCGGCAACTTTTGTATTGCCGAACCTATACTGGTCAAAATTATGCGATTTTTCTTATCGGTCGGATTATACGCCAGATAAGCAAGAACATTAACTCGTTCTGCTACAATATTGACATTTGGAGATATTCTGTCATAAGGAACAGTATCCCATGCCGGAAAAGTCAAAATATTTACATCGGGAAGTATATATCGTAACACCGATGCAATTTGTTCCATGGTATTGCCGTCTGATGCAATATAAAGTATATCTGACGAACTGTTTTCGTATAGTTTTTTAATAGCAAAAGCTTCACTACCTTCAACAACGGAAGACAGTGTTTTAACCTGGGAGTTTATTTTTTTTAACTGACCGAACATATTTTTTCATCTTATTATTTACATCTATTTTGAAAATATATACAATTAGTCATTAATAGCAACAAATTTTAAGGTTTTGTGCAATGCGTCCGTCTTTTTTGTTTCCGTTTTTTTCTAATGTTACCAACATAGCTGGTGTCGGTGATAAAACGGCAAAATTGCTGGCAAATCTGGGGATAAACAAAATCGGAGATGCGATATGGCACTTTCCTCACTCCTTTATAAAAAGAGAACTGAAAAATTCACTTAAATATGCAACCATCGGAGAAGTAAATACATTCTGTGTTAAGATTGTTGAACACATTGCACCGCAAAGAAAAAGCCAACCTTATCGAGTATGGGCAGAAGATGAATATGGAGAGCAAATATCTTTGTGTTTTTTCAAAGTTTATGAAACATCTATCGAAAAAAATCTTCCCGTAGGAGAAAAACGTTATATCAGCGGCAAAGTCGAAAAATTCAATAATATTTTACAAATGAGCCATCCTGATTATATTACCAAAAATATTAATGATATACCTAAAAATGAGCCTGTTTATGGGCTGACTGCCGGAATTAGCAATAAATTTATCAATAAATTTACAAGCCAAGCTTTACAGAGATTGCCGATATTAGCGGAGTGGCAAGAACCCGGTTTCTTGAGGCAAAATAATTTTCCGTCATTTAATCAGGCGATTGTTGATGTGCATAATCCGCAAAATATAAATGATTTATTGCCTACTTCTCCTGCCAGAACACGTCTTGCTTATGATGAGCTGTTAGCCAATCAATTAGCTTTAGCAATAGTTCGTCAAAAAGTAAAAAAACAAAAAGGCAGAAAAATTGCCGGCAATGGTCTATTGCGTAAAAAGGTTATAGAATCCCTCCCCTTCAAACTAACCTCTGCTCAAGAAACAGTATTGAAAGAAATCTTTGCCGATCAATCATCAGACAACAGAATGTTACGTTTATTACAAGGCGATGTCGGAAGCGGAAAGACTATTGTTGCTTTGCTGGTTATGTTAAATGCCGTAGAATGCGGTTATCAAGCTACAATTATGGCTCCTACCGAAATTTTGGCAAAACAGCACTTTGAAAGCATCGCCCCGCTTTGCGAAGCAATAGGAATAAGGGCTGAACTGCTAATCGGAAAAACTAAAGGCAAAGCCAGAGCTTCAATCATAAAAGATTTGGCTGAAGGAAAAATTGATATTCTAATCGGTACTCATGCACTATTTGTCGAAGACGTTACTTTTAAGGATTTGGCTTGCGTAATTATTGATGAGCAACATCGTTTTGGTGTTCATCAAAGACTTAATCTGGCAAATAAAGGAAATAAGGCTGATATTTTGGTTATGACTGCAACTCCTATCCCGAGAAGCTTAATTTTAACCGCTTTCGGTGACATGGAATATTCTAAAATAACCCAACTTCCTGAGGGTCGTAAACCGGTTGATACAAGAGTTATGCCGCTTAATAAAACTGATGATATCATTGCGGCATTGAAATCAAAATTAGAGAGCGGAACCAGAGCTTATTGGGTTTGTCCGTTGGTAGAAGAGTCTGAGAAAATCGATCTTGCCGCCGCGGAAAAACGTTTTGAATATTTGCAAGATGTTTTTGGAAATAAAGTCGGCATCATTCACGGCAAAATGAAGGAAAAACAAAAAGATGAGATTATGGAACAATTCAAAAGCGGTAAAATAAATTTGTTGGTTGCAACAACCGTAATTGAAGTCGGAGTTAATGTTCCTGAGGCTACTATTATGATAATCGAACACGCAGAACGTTTCGGGTTAGCACAACTGCATCAGCTACGCGGACGAGTTAAAAGAGGAAATTCTGCAGCAAGTTGTCTGCTGTTATATGGTTTTCCGGTGAGTGATACAGCTCGTGCAAGACTGAAAATTATGAAAGACACAGAGGACGGATTTTTAATTGCCGAAGAAGATTTAAAATTACGCGGAAGCGGAGAGATTTTAGGAACTCGTCAGTCCGGATTTTCTAATTTCAAGATAGCCGATATGTCCGTTCATCAGGATTTGCTGATTACGGCAAACAACGATGCAAAAATGATTATCGAACAAGATATCGACTTAACCTCATCACGAGGACAAGCTTTAAGAACACTACTCTATCTGTTTGAAAAAGATGATGCCGTAAAAACCTATCTTGCCGGATAACTAACTTCTGCCACGAGATTTAGTTTTTATGGGAGTTTGTTGACTTAAGGTCATATTTCCTTTTTCATCGTGCACAATTCCACGTTTTTTCAGCTGTTCTTGATGTCTTTGCATAAAGGCTTTTTCAAAAGAAGACAACTCTTCGCCGTTACTCATTCTGTTTTGTAAATCTTTGCAAATTTCGTCGTTCATGTAAATCTGCTGAAGTTTGTGAGTTTCGGTCATACGGGCTGCATTTGCTGTTTGACCAATGCTTCCTCCACATTGATAATATCCCTTGTCATTGATGTAGGCGATATAAAATCCGTTAGGAGAAGTTTTAGAAGATTTTTCACTTTCATATCTAGGTAAAAGTCTGTTTATATAGTTTCCTCCGACGTTACCTTGCATTGCGATACGCCCTTTATTATCAAAAGAATATGTTATACCGCTCGGGGTTGTATGTTTTTGTTGCGTTTGTGTTCTGACATCATCGAAATTGAGTGTTTTTTTAGAACCTGATTTGAGAATATTGTTCATATAGGCCTCAGCACCATTTTTTTCGATATATTCCAAATCTTCCGACAATCTGTTGGTGAATTTTCTGTCTTGTTCAAGAAAAACTGCTTTCATGTCATCTCGAGAATATTTGTATATAACATTGAAAGCAACAGCTCGAGAAGATACATTTTCAGCTACTTCAACTGGCCAACTGTTACGTTCAGCCGTATTTTCTATCATTTTGTGATACAAAATGCTGTCCTTTTTGCTAACGGGATTAACTTGATAAGTTGAGTGAACAACCTCAAAATTTATACCTTTATATTCTCCGGTTATCAACTCATCAACAGCATTAGTTTGCTTAGGTGCTTCTGACAGCTCTATTCTGTGTTCTTCCGGGGTATCCTGTTTTTCGCTTAATTCTCCAGCCTGAATATTACCGCCTAAACCTATTACAGCAGCCGTCGTGAGAAACCAAGTACGAAATCCCATAATAGCAACTCCTAAATGAAAAATATAGCACGCATTTTATCACTTTTGTTTATTTTTGTCAAACATATTGTGAATCACTTTCTAAAGGTATAATATTTGTGCATTATATATGTTATGATGACAATAATAATTGTAAAAACTGCTTGAGATATAAGCTCATTTGCGTTCAGCATATCAACGGCAATATACATAAATACATAGTTAAGTAACATAGTAGTCATATATACTTCCCAAGCTTTTATATATTCCTGTTTGAGATTACCGAATGATTTAAAAACATAGTATCTTTGTGTAAATATGGAAACATTTGTTGATATTACATAACAAACTACTATGGCTATTTTGTACGAAATATCTAATACGGATACCAATAAAGCAAAAAAAACATATGTAAAAACAGTATTAAAACCACCCACTAACAAAAAACGTAATTTTTGCGGGATATTGAACCAAAATTTTTCTAATTTTAAATATATTTTTTTCATATCTCTATTCTACATAATACATTTGATAAAACTTATTTTCGTACACCAATTTTTGATTTGCATCAGGATGATAGTCTTTTTCGCTTTTTTTATTGACAAGAATGTGATCACCTAATGTAGGATAACCTAATTGTTTTTCATAAAATTTATCTTCTTCTCTCAAGTAGTATTTATAAATGTCAAGGTTAGTTTTAAATTTTAATCTTAAATTAGGATTGGCATATTTTAGAGCAGAAGACCAAGCCATTGTTTTCCACCATTTATAATCAATAATATCAGTAGAATATAAATAAACAGACATATCTTTATATTTAGCATTTGAAATTATATATTCAGCAATATCTCTACGCGATTTTCCTTGTTGATTATCAATAATCATATAATTTTGCCATGCAGAAATACACAACACAATGCCGACAATAATCGACAATATCATTTTTTGATTTAAAGCATAAAAAATATATATTGTGCTGAAAATTGCAGGAAGATAAAGATAGTAAGAAAGCATATAATCAGAATATGAACCAGATTTCAAATAAAATACTATAAATACAGTTATTATTGTACTTCCTATTAATGTTCCTTCACAAAACAAAAATATTTTTCGGCATTTTCCGATAATTATATTATAAAGAGCTACAATTATGGCTGTTAAGTTAAGTAATAACTCAACCTTATGTGCTGATATTACGTCCAATAATGAGTACAGATGGGTAGTAAGATATCTATTCTCCTCAATAGGTGATGATAAAAACCATAAGGTAAACCATATAAACATAGACCAAAACATAATCCATTCCATAGGTATGGTCTTAAATAATTTTAATGGAGTAAAAAAGGAATTTATTGTTATTTTATTGTCGAATACATCTTCCAACAACAAATATATACCAAGTCCGGCATAAAATAATATTACCGTTTCTTTAGCGTAAATTGCTAAATTCATAAAAATTAAAAAAGATAATAAAAATATTTTATTGTTGTTTTTTTGGTATTTTTCTGCACTCATCAAACTTAGTAAAACAAAAATAATTATACTTTGTTCAATATAAATTATATTATTTACAACAAAAATAGCGGGAACAACGTTTATTAGAGTGATTGCTACCAATCTTTTCGTAACAGGAATAAAAGATAAAAACTGATAAATCAGATAGATACAAAGCAGTTGTTTTATTAGTATATATATATTTATTATTAAGTAGTTATTTGATATTCCATGTATTAAATTATAATCAATTCCGCTTAAAGGAGTGAAACGCCACTCTCCGAAAACCGATTTAATCCCATGTTTCATACTATCAATAAAATCTATGGTCATACTATCAAAAGTACTAAAAACAGATTGTTCCATAGCGAACATATTACAAATATAAAGCACAACTGACAAAAACAATCCAACGATGGCTAATTTATTTGAAAAAATGCTTTTTTTGAATTTAAAATTTTCTTGAGGAACAAAACAACGATAGCAATTTGGAGAAGAAAAAAATGTAGTGCCCCACACAAATAACAATATAAAAAATGATATACCAGCATATGTATACATGTCATTATAACTTAAAAAGAAAATAAAGTTGTGATAAATATTACTCAAAATATCACTACGAAACAAAGATTCTTTTATCATTTTTTATCCTCATTATTTAGTTTATATACTTTATAAAATTTATTTTCATACACCAATGTTGCGTTGACAGATATGTTATATGATTTATTTTTATATACAATAATAAAATCGCTGTTAACAGGCAAATCACTCTTTATTGTTTTATAAAAATAATCATTTTTATTATTTATGCGTGGATGAAAATCATGATTTGTTTCAAATATTATATTTCCGTTAGGAAACGTATATTTTAATGCAGAATTAAAACTTTCAAACATCCACCCATCATGAAAATTTTCTTTATCTACAAAATAAAATGTTGGTTGGTTTCCTTGTGAAATCATATATTCTACCAACTCCCGTCTGCTTTTACCTTCTTCTTTTTCAAAAATCCACCAATTCTTATAAAATGAAAACAGAACAATAGGAATAAATATTATTAATAACCATTTTTTGTTTAGATTATTAAAAATATATCCGGTACAAAAAATTGTGGGTAAATATAAATACCAAGTTTTGTAGAAATCAGGATAACCGCCTATTTGAAAATAAAAAATAATAACAATAGTCATCAGAGAACAACCAATAACAATTCCTTTTTCCAACCAATTACCTGTTTTATGTATATTGAAAAACAACAAAATCAAAGATGTCAGATTAACAAACAACTCCAAGCTGTTTATTTTCAGAAGCTCAAATAAATCTTTGTGATTATGGCTAATGTATGTTCCACTCGTGAATAAATCACTGGATAACAAATAAAATATCGAATATATAAGCATATTGCAAAACATCAAATATTCAATAGGCATCATTTTAATTGTTTTAAGCGGATGTAAAAATGATTTCAGAACAATTTCTTCATTGAAAATTCTTCGAAATACTAAGAATATTAATACTCCTGCATAAAATAAGATAACAGTTTCTTTGGTATATATAGCAAAATTCATAAATAAAACAAACCCTAAAAGATGGCTAAATCTATTAGATAAATTGCATTTTATTAAACAAAGCAATGATAATAAAATAAAAATAAGTGCTATTTGTTCCGGAAATATAATGTTATTAACCCAAAAAACCGAAGGTAATATATTTATAACGGCTAAAAACATCAATCGCTTGTCAACAGGGATAAAGTAAAAAACTTTATATAACAAAAAAAGACATATTGCTTGCTTAATTATAATCCAACAATTAATCATATTATAATTATGTGACATGGCATAAATGATATTATGGTCAACACCTGCTATCGGATTAAATCTTCCAAATTTTATTGTCGGTAACACTCCGTACAACATGTTATTTATATTATTAAATGACATACTATCATATGCATTAAAAATACTATTCTCTAAACTTAATATATTTATTACATATAAGATAAAGGATAGAAATAGAAGCGCATATCCGCAATAGCCTTTCTTATATTCATCATCTTTCTTATTTAGATTTATAAAACAGTATTGTTCTTTTGAAAAAAACTTTCTAACAACAGCAACGTTGATAAAACCAAACAAGACAACAGCTAGCATATAATATACTAACTCATCATAACTTAAGTAGAACATAAAATTATTGAGGATATTAGATACTATATTATCTCTAAACAAAGTTTCTTTCATCATATTTTAAATCTCAACATCCATTTTAGTCTTAATTTTCGTAATATGATTAACCAATACGGATATTTTCTATAATTTTCAATTTGTAAAAATTTTCTTATATCATTTTTTACTTTGGCGTCAGATATTTTCATTAACTGTTTCTTTTTAACTGAAAAATTACCACCATAAAGATGATATTTGAATAACACCTCTTGAATATTACAAATTTTAAGCCCGTTAGTCAAAACTTGTCGTATCATATCATAATCTTCTGCGGGAGTATATTCCGGATTATAGCGAATGTTGTACTTTATGAAATCGTCTCGGCGCACCATCATCGAAGAGTGCATAGAAGTGCATCCACGCAATGTTTCATTTATGGTAACATTGGCGGGTTGACGCCATACCCAACCCATATTGGTAATTATTTTTTTCACTTTTGCATATATCCCTTTGGCAGGCATATTATTAAATAACTCGCCCCAAGTTCCGACAATAGTAACGTCTTTATGATTATCCAAAAATGAAACTTGTTTTGCGAATCTATCAGGTAAGGATAAATCATCATTATCCATAATGGCCCAATATTCCCCTTGTGCCAAATCCATCAATCTGTTGCGACTTCCTGATATACCAAGATTTTGTTCGTTCTTATAATATTTTATTCTTTTATCACTATATTTTTTGATAATTTCTTCTGAATTATCGGTTGAACAATCATTTAAGAGTAAGAGTTCAAAATCTGTAAAAGTTTGGTTTAAGATACTATCAATGCTATTTTCTAAAAATGCTTCAGCATTATAAACCGGAATAAGAACAGAAACTTTTACCATTTATCCACTCCCTTATCATAAATATTGAAAATAGAACTATAAGGCTCTATTATCATGGCAAACATGTGTTGTCCACAGCAAAGTCGGACATACTAACACCAAAGTCATAGGGAGTTAAATTTATGAAAAAGTTATTGATAGTTATCCCTTGCTATAAAGAAGAAGAGGTTTTGCCTTCTACTATTAGCACTATGTCATCATTGTTAAAAAATATGATAAAAGACAAACTTGTTGCTCAGGAAAGTCGTATTCATTTTGTCGATGACGGAAGCACGGATAATACTTGGAATATTTTGCAAAAAGCTTGTGAAAAAGAACCACTATTAGAAGCATCAAAACTTTCTCGAAACTTTGGTCAAATTGGTGCTATGCTTGCAGGTATGTATGACAATGACGCTGATTTATACTGTACAATTGATTCTGATTTACAAGATGACCCCAATTGCATTATTGAAATGGTTAAAAAAATAAATGAAGGTAATGATATTGTTTATGGTGTAAGAAAGAAAAGAGATACGGATACTTGGTTTAAACGATTTACAGCTCAGGCTTTTTATAAACTTATGTCATTGCTTGGTGTAAATATGGTTCATAATCATTCAACTTTTCGTATGATGAGTAAACGCACGATAGAATATTTGAAAAAATTCCCTGAACGCAATCTGTTTTTACCGGCAATTGTTCCTTTAGTCGGTTTTAAATCGGATATGGTATATTATGATAGGACTGCTCGTCTTGCCGGAGAAACAAAATATTCCATTTGTAAATTATTTGCTCTCGCATGGAACGGAATTTCGAGTTTTTCGATAGTCCCTTTAAGACTTGTTACTTTTATGGGGTTCTTGATTACTTTTATGGGAGCATGCTTTGTATTGAAGATTTTTATGAATTATAATGCTCACGGAGCCGTTTCCGGCTGGGCTTCTACCGTTACATTAATAACTGTATTCAGCGGTGTTCAGCTCGTATCTATCGGTATTATTGGCGAATACATTGCAAAAATTTTCGTTGAAGTAAAACAAAGACCACATTATATCATTGAAGAAAAGGTGAAAAATAAAAATGCTTTATAAGAAAGATGTTAAAATAGACAATATAAATGACAGTCGTTCTATTATTTTTAGTATGATTGCTCCTAATTCTGTTATTTTAGATATGGGATGTGCTTGTGGTGATTTGGCTGAACAGTTAGTTAAAATTAAAAACTGTAAAATTTACGGACTTGAGTATAATCCTGAAAGTGTTGAAAAATGTCGTTCTTTAAATATATTTGAAGAAGTTAATCAATTTGATTTAAATAAACTTTCAAATTCAAGTTTTACACAATATGTCGGTAAATTTGACTATGTAATATTGGGAGATATTTTAGAACATTTATTATCACCTTCAACAGTATTAACTATATCAAAAACTTATTTGAAAACTGAAGGACTATTTGTAATATCTTTGCCGAATTTATCTCATGCCAGTATAAAAGCTAATTTATTATTGAACGACTTCACTAGAACTCCGTTGGGAATTTTAGATAATACGCATTTACACTTTTTTACATATAAGAGTATAGCTTCTCTATTATTTGAAAATAAGCTTAATATAAAAAATGTTACCTATACAACATTACCTTTTGATGGATATCAGCCACATAAAATTGAAGAACTACCAAATGATATTGCTAACTTTATTATAAACGACAAACATTCTGCTGTATTTCAATACATCCTAGAATGTTATGCCGATGATAAAGTACATTTTGATACTTTATTAGATGCTATGAATAATTTACAGGTAATATCTTGTAGAAAAAATATAATGTTTAAGTTGAAGCGTTATATAATGACAAAATGTCCATATATAATCAAGTATCTTGAAAAATTTAGATAAGTGTATTTATTCTAAACATTCAATAGTTTTGTGGTTGGTGGAGAAGTCTTTTACAACAAATGTTGTTACCGGTGCTTTAGAGTGTTTGCTAAACAGCAATCCGTGTCCTAAACATAGCCCTACTTCTATATTGATCTCGGTTTGACATTGATTTAAGTATTCGGCTTGAGAAATGGGATCGCAACTCGGCCCTTTCAGTTCCGAGGATAATTCTTCGCCTTTTAATCCGCTTTGTTTACAATTAATACTAAATACTTCAAATCCTTCAGCTTCTAAAATCATTATCAAATTTTCCGCATATTTTTGCACTCCGGCACAATTTGCTATACCTATTTTCTTATATCCGGAAAGATGAGCAAAACGTATCAATTCCTGTAAACGAGATTTGTCTCTGGCTTGAGCAGTGATTAGCATTGTTTGAGTATCTGTTTGATTGTATTCTGTCATATTTATACCTTGTAAAAAACATCTCCCCGAAAAAATCGGGGAGATAAGATATTTATTGATCCAAGAAAGAACGCAGTTTGCGTGAACGGCTCGGATGTTTTAATTTTCTTAAAGCCTTTGCTTCAATCTGACGAATACGTTCACGAGTAACATTAAATTGTTGCCCTACTTCTTCCAAAGTATGATCTGTATTCATACCGATACCGAAACGCATTCTCAATACACGCTCTTCTCTGGCTGTCAAAGAAGAAAGAATACGAGTGCAAGTTTCTTTCAAATTTGAATGAATAGCAGAGTCAAGCGGTTGTAATGCGCTTTCGTCCGGAATAAAATCGCCGAGAGATGAATCATCTTCATCACCTACCGGAGATTCCAAACTTACCGGTTCTTTCGCGATTTTCATAACTTTGCGAACTTTTTCAAGCGGCATAGACAAACGTGCGGCCAATTCCTCCGGAACAGGCTCACGTCCCATTTCTGCCAACATTTGACGAGATGTACGAACAAGCTTATTGATTGTTTCAATCATATGAACAGGAATACGAATTGTACGAGCCTGATCTGCGATTGAACGTGTTATTGCTTGTCTTATCCACCAAGTAGCATAGGTTGAGAACTTATATCCGCGACGATATTCAAATTTGTCAACGGCTTTCATCAAACCGATATTTCCTTCTTGAATAAGGTCAAGGAATTGCAAACCTCTGTTAGTATATTTTTTAGCAATAGAGATAACCAAACGCAAGTTAGCTTCAATCATCTCTTTTTTGGCTCTATCAGCTTCTCTTTCGCCTTTTTTGATTGTATCAACCATACGGCGATATTCATTAATCGGCAAACCGCATTCTTGAGCCATTTGCGCTACGCTATCACGCAATTCCACAATCTCAACACCATATTTGGTTACAAAATCTTGCCAATGCTTATCTTTTTTGCGAGATACATTTTCTAACCAATTCGGCGATAATTCTGATTGTTGATATTCTGCCAAAAAGTCTTCACGTTTAATTTTGCAAGCCAAAGCATAACGTAACAACTTGCCTTCGAGCCCCATCAAACGTTTATTCAATTCGTTGAGTTGCTCAACAAGTTGTTCAATTCTGCTGCTGTTTAAGTGAATAGAACTCATCAACTCAACTAATTCTTTTTTGATTTGAGAATATTTTTTCTCTAAAGCAGGCTTTATTGTTTGACCTGAAATAATCGCCTGAACTCTTTGATTTTGGATTTTTTTCAAATCATCGTAATAGCTTGAAATTTTGTTTAATATTTCAAGAACCGGCTCCCAAAGAGCTTCTTCCATAGAAGTAATGGATGCAGAAGAGTGTCCGCCGACTTCTTCATCATCGCCGCCATCAACATCTGATACACCATCACCATCTTCATCGGTTTCGTCTTTATCATCGATATCATCGACATCATCCGGATTAGAATCAACAGTGTCTTGCAAATCGATGTCTTGATCTAAATCTTCATCTAAATCATCGAGATTATTCTCTTTGTCGGCAATTTCGGCTGTAACTTTATCTAAATCTACAACGGTTTCTTCTTCGTCAAAATCCATAGCTTCCGGATCATCGCCATACATCATTTCCAAATCAACGACGTCACGGAGTTGCATTTTTCCGCTTACCAAATCATCACGCCAATTTGCGATTGCTTTAATAGTCATCGGACTTTCGCACAAACCGTCAATCATAACCGTTTTACCGGCCTCAATACGTTTTGCGATGGCTATTTCACCTTCACGGGAAAGCAACTCAACGCTTCCCATTTCTTTAAGATACATACGAACAGGGTCGTCATAACGTCCCATATCTTTTTCGTCAAAATTACCGGATTCATCATAATCATCGGAACTGTCATCAGCTTCTTCTTGTTCAAAATTATCTGCATCCGATTCAGAAATGATACTTATGCCGAGATCTGATATTTCGGCCATAATATCTTCAATATGTTCTGATGATTCTTTATCGGAAGGAAGAGCTTTGTTCAATTCTTCTACGGTAATATAACCGCGGGTTTTTCCCTTTTCAACAATACGTTTAACCGCACTGCCGAGGCTGTCAATCAACGGCGCATCGCCTGCACCGGATTCGTAAAAATCTTGATTATCTGTTTCTGACATTCTTTTTCCCAAAAAATCGATTTTTGTGTCCTGTGAATAGGACAATTAATTTGCTAGCGTGTTTCTTTTACTTATTATTTCGACTCTTGTCAATAAATGGTTTGAAAGACTTTTATTCAATCCGCAAATAAAGTTTGTAAAAACAACAAATTAGATTGCAAACAAAATTAAATATTTTTTTCGCTAAGTAAAGAAATTCTATCTTTTTTCAACATTTCGTATCGTTCAAACACATCTTCGGGAAACGACTCGGAATTTTCCATAATTCTCAAACATTCTTTTATGTCTTTTTCAATCTGTCCGAGTTGTATTTCTATAATTTTGTTGTTTATTTCTTCTCTCAATTTATTTATAAACGGTTTTTGCTGTTTTATCATTTTTACTTCCCAAAGAGATGCAGCAAATTTATCCATATTTTCCTCAACCAATTTTTGCCAAAAACTTTCCGTATTAAGGTTTTCGTTTTCTTGGCATATATCGGTTATTTTGTTCCAAAAAACATTTAATTCGGTATCCGGAATTTCAAACATACTTACTTTTTCTTCAAATTCGCTTATCAACTCGGGATGACAAACAAACGCCGAAAGAATAAAACGAGCAACCTTATCGTCAAGTCCGTATTTTATTGTCAATTTTTCTTTTGTTTTTGCCGGTTTAGTGCGCTGATCAGTATATTTTTGCGGCGCTTGAACTTGAGAATTTTTACCGCCCCGCAATTCCGTGTATATGCGATTTTTAATATCTTGAAGATAATATCCGCGAACTTTTTCATCGGTAATCTTAGATATTTCTTCATAAATATTATTTTCAAATTTAGCCTTTTGTTCCGGAGTATCAATAGGTTGCGACTGCAAGTTCTTTTTCCACAACAAGTCTGCCAAAGGCATTGTTGAAGTTATCGCCTTTTCATATTCTTCAGCACCTTTTGATTTTAAAAACTCGTCCGGATCCATTTTGTCGGGTAAAAATACATATTTTAAGGAATATCCCGGCTTTAATATAGGTAAAACTCTGTCAACAGAACGAACTGCAGCTCTGATACCGGCACTGTCACCATCAAAACACAATGTCGGTTCAGGACAAATCTTCCAAGCTTCTTGTATTTGGTCTTCGGTCAAAGCCGTTCCCAAAGGAGCTACGGCATAGTCAAATCCGTATTTTGCTTGTGCAATAACGTCCATATATCCTTCGCAAACGATAATTCTTTTATGCTCATAAGCCTTATCACGTGCATAATTCAAATTATACAAAACTTTGCGTTTATTAAATATCGGTGTCTCCGGAGAGTTGAGATATTTAGGCTCTTCTTTACCCATCACCCTGCCCCCGAAACCGATTGTTCGATTACGTTTATCAATAATCGGTATCATTACGCGATTGCGAAAAAAATCATAAACTTTTGAATTTTTCTCGGAAAGAACAGCTAGACCGAGCTCTATCATATCACTTTCCGAAACATTCTTAGATGACAAATAGGCACGAAGTCCGTTATTATCCGGAGCATAACCTAATCTGAACTTTTTGATTATATCTTCATCAAAACCTCGGGCGGTAAGATAATTCAAAGCTTCTGCTCCGTCAGGTAAAAACAGATTTTTTTCAAAATACCCGACCGCTAATTCCATGATTTCAAACCATGAACTGCGATGTTTTGCTTCTTCCTCATTTTCTTTGTTAAATTTCGGAACTTTTAGTCCTGCTTTATTAGCCAACTTAGTAACGGCATCCATAAAAGGCAAACCGTTTGCTTCCATCTCAAACTTGATTATATCACCATGAGCTCCGCAACCGAAACAGTGATAAAAACCTTTTGCTTCATTAACCGTAAAAGATGGTGTTTTTTCATTATGAAAAGGACACAGACCGGTATATTCTCGATTTTTGCGAACGAGCTTAACCTTCGCTCCAACGACATCAACAATAGATACTTTAGAGCGAATTTCATCTAAAAAACGATAAAAGTCTGTGTTTTCCATTATTTATTACTTGTTTAATGCAGCTTTAATTTTTCCGCTTGCAGCACCAAAATCCATTTGTCCGGCATAGGTTTCGCGCAATTTTGCCATAACTGCTCCCATATCTTTCATGGATGTAGCATTGAGCTCGGCGATAACATTGTTGATAGCGGCATCTACCTCAGCTTCGCTCATTTGTTTAGGCAAAAATTCTTGAATAATTGTGATTTCTGTTTCTTCTTTTTCTGCCAATTCAGGACGATTAGCTTCACGATACATTTTGGCAGATTCTTGACGTTGTTTAATCATTGTTTGCATCATAGACATCAAATCTGCTTCTGCCGCACATTCTTTTCCTTTACCGCGTGCATCAACATCTTTTTCTTTAATTCCGGCCAAAATCATACGAGCTGTGCTCAATTTTGCGGTTTCGTGATTTTTCATTGCTTCTTTAATAGCATTTTGAATATCTTCTCTTAACATATTTATCTCCTATAATTCACAGATTTTATAAAAAAATATACTCATTAAACAAAAAATGCAACAACAAACAT
>JAZRCM010000024.1:0-33802 GCA_045659785.1 Alphaproteobacteria bacterium | reverse complement strand
AATGTATAAGAAGTACTTTTAATTAATTAAAGGAGAAAAACTATGCAATTTATTAAGAAAAATATCTGGACATTAGTGGCAATGATTTTTGTTGTTACTGTTGCTATGATCGGTGACGCTTGTGCAGATGACATTATGGGTTTAGCGTTGACTAAAACTCAACATGTTTTTGAAAAAGTAAAAGCAATCATCTTCGTTTTAGGCGGATTTGGTTTGGTAGCCGTAGCTTTCTTGGCTATCTTTGGTAAAGTTAACTGGAAATGGTTTGCAGGTTTGGCTGTAGGTCTGGCTATTTTGGCTGCTGCAAATGCTGTTGTTCAATACTCTGCAGGTACAAGTGCTGGTTTGAACGATACATTCAGTCAAGCATCAAGCATGTAATTGCTTAATAAAATTGAGGGAGCTGTCGCAGCTCGCAATAGCTCCCTCAAAATTTAACGAAAACAGTAGGAAGGAAAAGAAAATGTTGTACGTAAAATTAAAGAAAATAATTTTATTGACATTGGTTGCGTTCATCGTTTCTTCAATTTTATTTGCAACCAATTCTTTTGCCGCAGATACGGGGTTGTTTGCTGATTTGACAGCAAAAGGAAGAGAAATCTTTGTCGGTATGCGGGAGATTATTTTTGCCGTTGCCGGTTTTGGTATAATTGCTATCGCAGTAGGCGGTTTCTTCGGTAACTTTAACTGGAAATGGTTGGGAGCCATCATAATCGGATTGATGGTTATCGCTATGACTTCCGGCATCATAGAGTATATGGTCGGCTCTGATGTGCTCGATGTTCAAGATACTTTAAAATAATAAAGGAGGGTGTTATGATAAAATTTTTGAAAAACGTAAATAGACTCTCCGTATTAGGGGTTGTTCTGTGTGCGGCATTACTTGTTTCGAGCGGAGCTTTTGCTCAAGGATTGTTAGGTGGCACAGGTTCGTCTTCCGGTGGTTTTGACTGGTCTTCTTCTTGGCAAACGGGAACTCTTCCTGGTGCGATGTGGAATGGTACAGGTAATACGTCTCAACTGCCGGATGATTGGCATGCACCAATGCTTACACCTGAACAAGAAGCGGAGGCTGCAGCAGCCGCCTCAACATCAGCAGCATCCGGTTCTTATAGTCCTTATAGCAAATGTCAAGGAGGAAATATTTTTCAAACTTTGAGATGTATGATAGCCAATACCCTTAAAGATTTGCGAAATATTGTTTATGTTGTCGGTGGAATAGGTTTAATTACTTTTACCTTTGCGGCTATATTCGGAAAAATAAGCTTCAAGCACTTGGCTAATATTTGTATAAGTTTGTTCTTATTGTCGATGATGTCTCCGTTTGTTTCTTTCTTTACCGGTAGCGAAACAGCTCTGGCAGAACTCGAATATGGGTTGTACTTATCTCCGGAAAATGGTGATGTCGAAGACTCTAATGTTACAGGTGCCTGCAAAGGCGGGAATTGTCCTTCGTCATCAAGTGGTGTTGTCGGTGGAGGATCGGGAAGCGGTGGTCAGGCATTTGTTCCCGGTGAAACAGGTGCGAGTAATTCGTCATCAGGAACAGCTGGAAGCGGTGGTCAGGCTATTGTTCCCGCAGAAGCTCTAAAGATGCCGGGTATAACAGGGCTTGCAACCGTTCAAAATCCTACAGCAACCGGTTTGGCTTTACCGACATTAACGGCAAATAATACTGAAGTTGATACTCGCACTAACTGGCAAAAATTCAAGGATGGTATAAATAAAGTGGCAAAGGAAGGTAAAAAAGCTTATAATACAGCTTCAACAGTGTATTCTGCAGCCAAAAATATCCATACAGCCGGAAAGAACACGGTTAACGCTATTAAAAATGCAGATAGTTTAGGTGATGTCTTGATGGCAGGTACCGTTGCTATGAATTCTGTTCAAACTATTGCCGGTAATGTTACTATGGCTGCCGGAGCAGTTGGCGGATATACCGATCAGAAAATGTTGAATGATATCAATAATGAAATTGAGCGTTTAAGACAAGACAGTCAAAACAATCCGGGTAATGTTGATGCAAATAACGAGAGAATTGCACAGTTACAACAACAAGCTCGCGAAGGTACTGCGCAGTCAAAAACAGAAAATGCACTCGGTGGTTTAGTTAATGCAGCCGGTGAAGGTAGAGATGTATTCAATACCGGAACGGATATTAATAACACTGTTAACGCCGGAAATAATTTGTTGAAAGACATTGTTAGCGGTAACGGATTTTATTAAATAACTTTAACCTTTAATATGCCGCAGAAATGCGGCATATTTTTTTTGTTTATAAATCTTTTCGAGCTTTTTTGTTGCAATAAAAAAACTTTTCTTGTAGAATCGAAAAAGATAAATGAGATTATGAGGAAAATATGAGGGAACCGATACTAAAAGCAGTTGCAAATCCTCCTAAAATTTTATGGGGGCCGTTTCTTCCTGTTTTGTTAAATTTGGGAATGCAGTTTCCTGTAATGTTCACATCGATAGGTGCTTTTGATGTGAACCCGCTACTTTTTGTTATAACAATTCTTATTGTTCATGGTGGTGTAATTTTATGGGGAACCAAGGAACCTCATATCTCTAATATGATACAGGCTTTTGGCCAAACTCGTCGTGTAAGTAATAACTTGTATAAGGTAAAGGGGAATAAGTTTGCACCCTGATTTTGATTTTTTTAACATCTTTGTGCAGGGTTTAAGCAGCAAAGAAGTTATTGTAGCTATTCTTGGTTTTTTGTCTGCCGCTGCTTTCGCAGGGTTGTGGGTTACAAAATTCGGGCATGTTATTTTGCCTCAGCCGAACGAGTCGAAAGTTGCAGACTTTTTGCCGTTTAATAAATTGATGTCTGATGGTATGACCATTCGATGCTATAACGGTTCTTATGCGCGAGTATTTAAAATCGATGGTTTAGACTTAGCTTTTGCGACGGAAGAAAAAAATATTTCCATGGCTGAAGCGCGTAAGTCATGGCTCGACAGTATGTCCGATTTGCAAGTTATTGCGCGCGTTATAACTTTGCGCGAGAGAATTCCTGCCGATGTTATAGAAAATACATTTGAAAATAAAATTTTAGAAAAGGTTGCATATACTTGGCAATCAACACTTGATCGTGTTTATACCAATTCTCACTATATTATCATTAGTGTCCCGGATCGTCCTGAGGCATTAAAAGATTTGAACTATGCTTCACAGACGCTGTTAGCTACATTGAGTGAATATGGTGTTAAGGCTATGTTTGAAAGTGAAGACAGTAATGCTCACGACAGTCCTTTCCATGTTTACAGTCGTATTTGCAGTCCTGTAACAACACCTGATCCGAAAGTCGGAAGCGCTGAGGGGGCTCAATTAAATGAGTTGTTAACTGCGGACCATATTCATTTTACCGGAGAAAACGGTTTAATCAAATTTACTTCCGGTAATAAAGAGACTCTAGCGATTACAATGGGGATTAGGTCTTCCGGCGATTATATGGATGAGTCTATGATAGTTTCTTTGTTGGCTATCGATTGCGAGTTAACGCTTATGCATAATATTAAACCGATTTATCGTCCGAAAGCAAAAGCATTGCTTATTCAGCAAAGAAATATGGCGAGAATGACCAGTTTTTCACAAGATGTTGTCGATCAGTATCATTATGCGATGAGCTCTATTGAAGATAGTGATGCTAACTATCAAGCATTGACCGAATATGCTATGAGTATGGTATTAAAAGGTAAAAGTAATGCTGAAATTGAATTTGCAGAAAGTGAAGTGCAAAGAATTTGTCGTTTGTTCGGTGTAACTCCGGTTAGAGAAGGTTGGGTTGCACAAGCAACATTCTTTAATCAATTCCCGACATACGATACATATCCCAGAACTTACAGCTATTTATCTCGTGTCGTTACGGCGGCGGTATCTTTTGATAAGCCTGCTGAAGGTTTCAATAAATGCGACTGGGGTCCGGGGGCTATTACAACCTTCAGAACCACAACCGGTTCCGGTTATCGTTTTCAGTTCCACGTGTCGTCTGAAGAAGCTGCGGTTGCTCACTGTTGTATTATCGGTCCGACCGGACAAGGTAAAACCACTTTGCTTACGTTTTTAGCCGGACAGGCGATGCGTCACAAAGATTTGAAAGTGTTTTTCTTTGACCGCCACCGCGGTGCTGAAATCTTTACCCGAGCTGTCGGTGGTGCTTATATCGGATTTGATGGTGATGAGAAAAATGTGTCGTTGAACCCGTTTGATACATCTCCAACACCGAACAATCGTGCATTTTTGCGTCGTTGGATAAAATCAATCACTATGGTTGATGATGCTTTATCAGAAAAAGAAATTTCTCGTGCGGTTACCACTGCTTTTGACTATTTACGACCTGAAGAGCGTGTAATGAGTAACTTGTATAAAAGCTGTTTTTCTCCGACCGGAAATATGCGACGTGAACTTTATCGTTGGGTTAATCCGGATCAATACGGTAAAATTTTTAATGCTAAAGACGATAGTTTGGATTTGCGTTCAAAGAGATTTATGGCATTCGACTTTACCCATATTTTTGAAGATGATACTTTGGCTCCGGCGGTAATCAGCTACATCATGCACAGAATTCAATCAGAAACAGGTGAAACAGGTGTTCCGTCATTGATTATGATCGATGAAACGGCGCCGATGCTTAAACACCCGATGTTCCGTGACTATTTTATGATTGGTTTACAAGAAGGACGTAAAAAACGTCAAGCTTATTTGTGTGCGTTCCAACAGCCGAATATTATCGACTCTCTGGGGGTTGGCGAGGTTATTCGCGGTCAGTGTCAAACGGTATTGTTCTTCAGAAACCCGCAAGCCAGACCGGAAGACTATGCAAACTGGAATCTTAACCAACGAGAAATTGACTTTGTGTTCGGTAAGTCATATCGTGATTTTCCTTATGCTATTTTGTTATCTCGTCCGGCAACAGGCGAATCTGTGATTTTGGATGTTAATTTGAGCGGTTTAGGACCATATTTGAAGCTTTATAACTCCAGTCGTAAAAATGTGTTGTTGGTTCAAGATTTAATAAAACAGTATGGCGAAGAAAACTTTGTTACAAAATATTTAAATCTTGCGTAAAGTTTATAAAATAAGTTTATAAAATAGATTTTTTTTGTTATCATATACTATGAGGACGAATCTCATTAGGAGGGTGGTATGATAAAGATTAAGTCTATTAGTTTGGGTTTTGCGTGTTCGTTATTGGTTTCTACTTCTGCATTTGCAGGGTTGCCGACAGTTGATTTTGGTAATATTGCGGGTACTGTTGGTATTGTTACGCAAGGCTCGACAAGTATTCAGCAAGGTATCAGTATTATCACAAACGGAGCGGATTTAAACTCTATAATAGGAGATTCGGCCGGTTCTTTAGGAAAGTTTTTACCGGGAGGTCTTGGCGGAGAAGATAAAGAAGGACAATCTTTTAAGGACGCTCTCAAGCGTATTAATGATGGTGTGAGTTCTTTTAACAAAGCCCAAGAAGAAGTAAAGAAAAAGAAAGAAGAATATCAGGCTTTGATGGATACGGTTAATGCTAAAAAAGAAAGCTCTGCCGAAGCTTATGATGATGGCGAAACGAATGGTTCTGAATATGGGACAGATGAATACAATAACGAGTACTCTGAGCCTGACTACAATGTTAACAATGTTTCCACCCAACAAATAGTTAACAACGGAGCAATGCTTACAGCTGATGGAACACTTGAACCTGTAGTTGCGAATATGGCTGCTCCTGTTACTCTTGAGCAAGCTCCCGTGTTAAGTAAAATGCCTGTTCAGCCCCAAATGGCTATTCAAGAAACGCAACCGGATGGTCAAGAATTGGCTGTTGAACCCGAGGTTGAGCCAACAGCTGTTGGAACAGCAGAAGAAAATGCGGTGCTTGAAGCTGAAAATAAACCGACATTGTCTGTTAATCGTTTAAGCAGAAAAGCTTTTGGAAAAGCTCCGTCTGTTGGAGAAAGTAAAGAAATTTCTGCGGTTAAATCCGTAAACGCATCTGCAGAAAAGTTAGAACTTAAAAAATCATTGCCGACAAAAGCTGAATTAACAGATTCGGTTGTTGCGAAAGCTCCTGCTTTGTCAACTTCCGCAAAGACAATTAAGGGAACGGAAGTTGCTGCTCCTAAGGTTAAAACTCCTACTGTTCAACCGACTATTCAAGGAAAGTTCAGGGTTTCGCCCAAAGCATCGACTTTGAAAACAGATAAGCTTTCTAATAATACGAAAAGTTTCTCATCCCGTTTAATGTTTGCTGCTAAAAAGAATAGCAATACTAAAGGTGCAAATACCGACGCATATGGTAACTTCATTAGTGCACTACCTAAGAGATGTGGTGTGAGTATTGATGATTTAAATGATGAAGAAAAACTAAAAGAATGCCTTAACAAGGTAATAACCGAAAATAATGCTTCAGATCAATTTGAAGCAGATTTGAGCAGAAAGCAGTGTCAAACGATGGTTTTCGATACCGTTGTTGCTCTTATGGCAGAAGCTACTTTAGCAAAAACAGAAGCATCGTCTTATAAAGATACTTTGGATGAACAGGAAAGTTTAGGTGGAAGTAGTAACAATACCAGAGATGATTCAAGCGTTTTGGCTATGAGTAATGAACAAATACAAAAATTGCTTAATAAGATGTCGTTACTTACATCATCTCAAATATTGTTAGATACAATTACTCAATTGTGTTCAATGCAAGACGATGTTTTTGAAGATAATTCGGATAGCGGTGATAACGATGGAGAAGAATAATGAAAAAAGCATTGTTAATTTTTGTCGTGAGTTTAGGGGTGCTGTTTGCTAAACACTCCTACGCTGATTTTGAGCCACTAGAAACTACGTTTACGCAGCTAGAAAAAATTCAAAAGAATGGACAAGTTGTTCAAGAGAAGAGTGAACAAATTGAATCGGCCTTCAATTCTCTTCGTCAAGGTGATTTTGGTCCGATGGCGAAGTTGGCAAAGGAATATAAGATTGATAAGATAGCAACTAAACAGTTTAATAAATTTGCAGGAATAACAAATCCTGCTGATATGGTAACAACCATTACAACGGAAACTATGCCTAATTATACTGAAGGAAATCAGGTTGATACCTATAATGAAATGCAAGAAATTAACAATGCTATTTTAAGGGAAGATTTATCAAGACTATATGCTTATGCGTTTACTCTTCGAACAAATATGGCAAAAGAAAATAAAGAAAGAGATGATGAAGCAAAGCAAACTGACGATTCTAGGGAAATGATGCAATTGGCTAATCAAGAGGCACAAGAGAGTGCTCAAAGAATGAATCGTATCGTTGATATGATAAGTTCAAGATATGAGTTAGATTTGAGATTGACATTAAAAACATTGAGCGCTGAAGTTGATGAAGATGACAAAGAAGGAGATGCAGAATGAAAAAATATACATTAGGAATAATTGTTGCATCTGTTTTAGCATCATACACCCCTGTTGATGCGCAAGCTTTTTTGTTGCCGCCATTTAAAATTGACTTTAGTACCATTGCAAATAAGGTGTTATCAACAACAAATACTGTTTCCGATAAAGCCAATGGAGTACAAGAGCAGTCAACAGCCATTCAGACAATAATTCAGTATGGGGAAGGAGCGAAGGAACTCTGGGATTTAAAAGGGTTGATGGATAAATTGTCTATTAAGCAAACAGCAAGTGCCAAAGATTTAAGAGATATTGAAAAACAGCAATCCGAAGCAAAAGATAAAGAAGCTCAGGATGTCGCAAATGCTACGCGAGAGGCTAATGAAAAAATTGCTGAAATAGATAAAAACATTAATGAACTTGAACAAGATAGTCTTGAAAATCCTCAAAATGCCAAAGAAAATACTAAAAAAGCAGAAAAATTAAGAAAAGAAAAGAAAGAGGTTAAAAAAGGTTTAAAAAAGAAAGCCAAAGAAATCGGTAACGCCGCAAAGGAAATAGCCAAAGGATTTAAAGAAACTAAAAAAGCTATAATGAAAGAGCTAAAATCCTTAAAGAATTTTATAAAGACCGGTAAAGATTATGATTCTACCGAAGATTTGAAAGGTACTGTTGAAACTCTATCTCCGAAAGAGGGAACAGAGATAAGTGCTAACATTATTCATGCTTATGGAGAACTGTATAATATAATGTATTGGAACGACTTTAATGTAATTGTTCTTCGAGGCAATGATATTCGCACAACTCTGCAGTATGACGATGAAGAAACTGAAGAAGTTAAAGAAAAATCAATAGAAATGGAGGGTGCAAGCTCATCTCGTGCAGCTTCTACAATAGAGTTAAAAAAGAAAAACATGCAGGCTTTATTAAATTATACCGAAATGGTTCTTCAGCAGATAAAATTAAGCATTGCATACGACTTAGCAAATAATAAGTTTAATCAAATCAATGCAAATACGGCTATCGGAACATTTAATTTTGATAATTACAAATTTAACCCGGAAGAAGAAAATATAGATGTTGAAGAAGCTGATGCCAGTGAGTATGCTGAACATGTTGATATAGCAAAAGACATTGCTACTCCATCGGCAGAGGCGATTGCAGACAGTTTTAATAACATACAACAATCAGCAGAACAAACAAGCAATGAAGGAGAAAATAAATGATGAAGTTGGTTAGATTTTTTTCTTTAACATTGGTTGCTGTTTGTTTGATAAATTCAACTGCAAATGCACAATTAGTTGCAGGTTTTTCTATGGACTTTTCAGGAGAAGCCGGCGGTGTAATGCAAAATATTCAGCAGACCTTGACAACAATTCAAGAAGACGTTGTTGCAAAAGTAAAAAAGAATGTTACCAAAATTAAGGCAGGGATAGAGAAATATGCCGGTAAAATTAATAAGTTACTGGGAAAAATTCCGGGAGTTAAAGAAGCTAATGAGGGAGGATCCGTTGATATTTATGATGCAGAAGCCGTGCAAACAGCTTTTAAGGAACTGTTTTTACAATATCCAAGTACAGATCCTCGTATAAATACCGCTTATGAAAAGAAAGGTGTAAATCTCTATTATGATACTCTCGTTGAAGTAAGAACAGCCATTACCGGACTTGAGGATAAGTTAACAGAGCTGCGTTCGGAAGTTGAGCAATTTGGAGAACAGGCTATAAACCCTGATGCCGGAGGTGATGCTGCTGATTCAGAAGATGAAAGTGCTGTTTATTACAATGCGTATTTGGCAAATCGTAAATTTAATGATATTTTAAAGATTACCGAAGAAGTTGTTGCGATGCAAAATCAATATTTTGCCGTTCGTAATCTTCGTCAGCCGAGAGCGGTTCTTCCTGCCAGAGCTCCCGCAGAAAGTACGGAACCGAAAAAAACATCTTCTTCAACCATTTTCGTTCACAATCGTTTTGCTTTTGCTCAACAGTTGAAATTGAAAAATGTTGCTTCAAAACTTGTATCTAAAGCGAAAAACTCTAAAGCAGTGAAAAAAACAGCTAAGAAAGCCGTATCCGCAGTAGTAGCAAAACAAACCATTGCGGAAGATGACGGAATGTTTATTACTCACGAAGCCCCTGCCCCATCATCATTATTAAGCGGTAATGAGGCGGAACTTGCATCACTGAGCAAAATATCGGATATTCAAAAAACATTAACCGAAGCTATGGATATTCACAATGTGATACAACATATGCCATCATATAGAGATTTATATAAACAATACGATTTATATAAGAGATTGCATGTCAAAGCCATAGAAGCCGTAGGTGCTGCGGATAAATGTGTTTTACAATATCTCGGACGCAGATATGAAGACCCCAATACCGTATGGTATGGTCAAAAAAATGCACCGAAAAACACTTGCGACTATGATAACAGAAAAGGTTTGTCCGGTTGGACTATCAGCTTGTTCCAAGTTACAAATGCAGCTTTGAGCAGTGGTTTAGATGTAGATGCCTTTGGTGAGATGGATGTAGATATGTCTCAAGCTCCGGCAACTGCTTCAAATACGGAAATTAATTTGGAAGAAAAAGAAGGCAATAATGATTCTACTACGTCGTCATTTGCTTTTGCAAGCCCAAGCAAAGAGAAGGAATTTTCTGACTCTACTCGTCAAATTGAGTTATTGAATTGGGAAATCGGCCGTAAAGCTGCTCAACTTTTGGCTGCAGACCAACATTCCGAAAAACCGGTTTATGGAAAAGCAAAAAATCCATATCCTTTATGGAATGACCAAAGAGCATATTATGACCAATATATCCGCGGCAAATATGAAAATATGAAAACCTATATAAGGTATATAGATGTGAACTCTATAGCTATTGGTCTTGTTGAACTTCTTAATAAAGGAGAAGAAGAAAGCGAGGGAAAACAAAAAAATGCCGAAGCTATAGGTTTGATGGAAGAATCTATTTCTTCAAGTTCTACCTCTAACAGCAGAGCGATGGCGTTGCTATCTCAGAAAACAAGCGAACTGTCCTCGCTTCAAAAAAAGCACTCCAAAGCTTTGGCTCCTAATGAAGCAAAATTAGCGGATTTGCAACAGCAAATAGATGCGTGGACAACATTGATTAATGACACAAATGAAGAAATTAATGCTGTTGATGAGGAAGCTCTCCAAAATAAAACAAAACTTGATTCTTCATATAATCAAATGGAGATAATGCACCAGAAAAATATGACCACCGGTTCTACTTATGCAATGGCAAAACTCACAATAGAGGAATCTGGTGCGGCATATTCTGCAAATATTGAAAAGCTTGGAGGACTTCGTGTCAACGTTAAGCGTTTTGAAAATGCTCGTAATAAAGTTCAAGAGCAAATAAATATCTTAAACGAAGAAATAGAAGATCAAAAAGCTGCTCAGCAGGAAGAAATAGCGAAGTTGGAAGAAGACTACGAAGAGAAGTTTGCTGAGTTGCAAAATAATTTGGGCGAAATAAAAACTCTTAGAGATTATTATAGTAAACTTAAAAGCAAATATAAACTGGGATCACTTGGAGGACTGGTTAATAAGGCTGATGCTCTTGTAGATAATGCCAGAGATTGTGCGGTTAAAATGATAGAAGAACATTATCAATCGCTAAAAGCTATGTCCGCAAATGATTCTTTGTATATGACATATAAAAACCCTACTGTTGTGCAGAAGCACGCAACTCTCATAAGTGATTTGAAAAAATTACCGAAAGATTGTTTGCGTCAAAAAGCGGCATCTTCCGTTAGCCTGTTAAATGTTGATCCTGAAGATGTGTTATCAATAGCAAGATCTTTGTTCAAATCTGCATTGGTTAAATCCATTTGCTCAAACTATGATTGTGATAAAGCTGACGAACAATATTTTGTGGGTGTGCCTGCTAAACCGCGTGATTTTACCGCACCTAAGGCTCCTTTGACAGCTAATTATCCTCCGGTTAGAGATATAGTTCATTTGGACACTACCGACTTTAAGAAAATAGAAATGGTAAACAAAAAAAATGGACCATTATCTGTTGTTCCAAGCCCTAACTATGGAAGAATAAATAAGAGTTCATTCCTAAATTATGGAGTGGAAATGCCGTATGTATGGCAATTAATGCTTTCCGATAAGGCTTATGTAGAAAAAAGTATGGATTTATCTGCCGCTTTGAGCCGAGGGGGAGAGGATAAAGCCTTCATGAGAGGAACAATGCTCCCATGTCGCAACGGACATTATATGTTAGATGTCAAACTGATGAACAATAACAATGCAAAATATAGTGTCGTTGATACCACAAAGAAAGATAATGATACACCTACCAACATAAAAAAATTAAACTCACTTCCTTATTGTAGTGATTTAAGAATAGCAAATTCGCTTACACTTCGAATAGAGGATACAGATGTTGACAAGAAGATAGATGGCGCTTCTGATGACAAAATAGTTGACGTTAATCCTAGTGAATTGGGCATGTTCCTTCGCTATGGCAGAAAAGAAGGATTGTTTATTAACTCTCGTCCGTTGTACGGATATATGATGCTTATAGACAAAGAGAAAAAGGCAGAAAAGAAAGGAAAATACGAGCTCTCTGCCGAGGATAATATCTATAATCGTGCTATGTTTACTACCAACCAAATCGGCGAGTTCTTAACCTTTATTGATAAAGAAACCAACATAAGAAAAAATGTTGATGAAATACAAGCCGGCATGGATGAAATTAAAGAAGAGCTTAAAACTCTTTTCGAGGAAATGGGATTTGAGTTGAAAGACAACTTTAATTTGGCTTTGGATAGTGATTATAACTACATTATTAATAAGCTAAAAGAGCGTAAAAATACTTTAGTTGCTCAGGCTTCTGAAAAGCTTGGAACAGTAGTTAGAGGAAGTCCGACGGTAGATGAGCGTTTTAATAAAGTAGATAATGCACACCGTTCTTTAGTGCAAGATTCCACAGCTTTGGTTAACATCACTTTCCGTACAAAATCAGGTTCTCCGCTAACCGAAAGTATAAAGAGTGAGAAAGCAAATCAAAAAGTAATTGAAAAATCCAGAAATGAGGGTTATTCTGCTATTGAGAAAGAAATTAAAAATTATAAGCAGCCTGTCTGCATGCCTTATTAGAGAATAACTGGGAATGAGTAAATTAGGAAATATTCTGGAATCTTCAAAAGTTTTAGCTTTGACCGATAAAAGTGGTAGAACCTACCACTTTTTAGGTCAAGCTGAAAGAGAAAAATATAGCGCTAAAATGTACTATTATATGTGGTTGTCTCGCTTATTCATTTTTGTAGCAACCTTGTCTCTTCTTTTGTTTTTATTTTCGTCTTTAGCTTTATTCAAATTAGCTCCGCAGGTTTCGGTGGAGCCATTCCTTATTATAAAGCAAAATTCTACCGAAGAAATGGTGCGACATGAACCTATTGCTATTGATATGGCGTCTAAAGAACAATTAATGGAAGTTTTTGTTCGCCAGTATGTTATATACAGGAACACCATAATAAATGACAGAATTGAAATGATGACCCGCTGGTACCCGGGGGGTATGGTAAATTTCTTGTCATCAGATGAAATATATAATGACTTTTATAAATACCAGCAAAAAGTATGGAAATATAATGAGGATAATCAAATAAGCCAAGAAGTTGAAATTATTTCAATCGGTAAAATCGGCGGTAAAAAGAGCGGTGTATGGAAAGTAGACTTTAAAACATACGAAGTTTCTCAACGAAACAGAAGCGGAGAAAACGGCTCTTTAATCCTTAATGTTCGGTACTGGACAGCCTCTGTTACTCCATATTTTATTCCAAATCGTATGTTTACTGGTCGAAGATTAATAAATCCTTTAGGATTTACTGTTATAAGATATAATCAGAGTGAGGTGCAATTTAAATAAATTTCACCAAAATTCGGTTATGTTGAGAAATATGTTAGACTTTTTTAAAAAAAGAGTTTAGATTCGAAACTAACCATAGTTAATAAAAGGAATATTCTTATGACCAAAAAGTTAGTTATAGTTCTTGTTATAATGTTATTAGCCGGTTGTGGCCTTTTCGGTTCATATTATGAACCTGAACCGGTAGAGGTTGGTAAGGCTACAGATGAGTTGAAACTTTCACCATGTGCTTGTCTGCAAGTTGAATTGCCGAAAACATTACCTGACTGGTTTGTTGAAACTATTTAAGGACTTAAACAATGGCTACTCCTGTCGGAACAAATCGCACAAATCAGCGCTTGTTGGCCGGAAACGGTACGTCAACAAGATCGGGGACGTCTTCTAAAAATACATTTGTGGCAAATGTTGCCGAGAAACGCTATTTGTGGACAGCACGTGCATTTGCAATCATTACGGCAATAAGTTTTTGTTGTAATATTGTGTTGCTTTTAGCAATCACACAAGTGATACCATTGTATCGTGTCGAGCCGTTTTTATTGACATTTCAGGATAAAGAAGAACAGGTTTATAATATCAAACCCGTAAACAAAAATATGGCAGAAGAAAAAGCTATTACTGAAGTTTTTGTTCGTCAATATGTTTTAATGCGCAGTTCTTTTAATCGAGATACCGCAGAGGTGGAAGCTCGTTGGATGCCTGGCGGCGCAATTCAGGAAATGTCTTCTCCGACAGTATATGAAGAATTTTTAAAGGGTACAGCAAATAAGGCTTTAGAGCTTATTCGTACTCGCAGAATGATTCGTGATGTTCGTATTATGACCGTGAACGAGTTGGGGTCCGGCTTATGGCAGGTTGAATATGAAACACGAGATATGTATCCGGATTCCAGAACTCCGGAAGTAAATTATTGGACAGCTTCATTAAAAATTGCATATCGTTATAAAAGCGTAAAATTCAAAGAACGTTTGAAAAACCCCGTTGGCTTTACGGTTATAAACTATTCTTTGAGTTATAATAGAGTAAAATAAGGTGGATAAAGCTATGCTATCAAAATCTATAAAATTAAGTATCTTAAGCTTGTTAGGGGTTATTTTTGCTGAACAAGCCTTTGCTCAAGCAACCATTAACAGCATGGATCAAAATGCTGATCAGTCACAGGGACAATATCAGCCTATGGATATGAGTTATGCCGGATTTAATTCTTTGGGCATGATGCAAAGTGCGTGGCTTGATCCGTTGCAAAATCTGGGAGAAGGGCAGTCTAAACCTGCATATTCCAAATATTATTGGTCTCCGGATTTGGTTCTTCCTCTTCGTTTGAGAGAGGGTATGATTACTCTTATTAATTTTCCTGAATGGGAAATGGTAGAAGATATTTATATCGGTGATAACTCTACTTTTGACGGACAGATTTCCGGTCCGAGTACGTTGTTGCTCTATCCTCGTAAAGGAGCAAATGTTGGTGTAGATACCAATATTATCGTTTTCGGTCGTTCAGGAAATCGTTATGTGTTTTATGCTCGTAGTGAAGGTGTAAATACCGAACGTTTGACAAACTCAATCGTTGATATTGATGTGATAGGCGATGAAAACGGAGGATCAGGCTTGGGAAAGGCTGGAGCCGGTAACAGTGGTGGTCGTGTTAATGCCAGTAAATTTTATGGAGCCGGCGGAAAATCTGTAGATTCAACATTTACTAAAAGAAATCAAAAAAACAACTGGGTAGAGAGCGTTCCTCTTGATCCTACTAAGTTTCGTTTTGATATAGAAGTTTATGTTCCAAATCCTGATGATGTTGTGATTGCTCCGGAACGTGTATGGAGAGATGATATTTTCACTTATATTGATTTAGGTGCAAAATCTCTCAATATGACACAACGTCCGATAGTTACGCTTATCGTTGAAAGAATGGAAGTTCCGGTTGGTTTCAGAACTAAAGGACCAAATAATCGTTTGATTATTGTTGAAGCTATCGGAGACATGGTATTAAGAAACGGCAAGAGAATTGTTTGTTTAAAATTACGTCGTTCTGATGATGCAGGTATTGAAGACAGTATTACTTATGCTGATGATATTACCGATAATGAATGGGACAGAGGTGCAAAACTTCCGGGAGGAATCAGAGCTAAAGCCGGTACTGCAAGTTATCCTGATTTGAGTATGGGCGGAGCAGGAGCTGCTGCTAATTATCCGATGGTTGATGTAAATGGCGGTGGTCAATTTGCCTCTTCCGAATATGCCAACGGTGGTGCTAACGGTATGGGGATGATGCCAAACCAAGGAGGCGGACAAGGTCAGTATGGTACGGGATATGATGCCGGAAATGACGGATTTGATTATTCTAAAATGCACCGCATTCAACCTCCGCAACAATTTGATCCGGCAGCCAGCAATTTGACAAGCCAATACCGTTTCGGCTCCGGTTTCGGTGATGGTGCAGGTTCTAATATCTCAATAGAATTAGGAACTGATGCCAATGTAGAGAATTTAGAAAATTTATGGGATAATTTATCCGGTAAATATTCTAAAATATTAAGAAGTTATGAGCCGTTTTTCTCGGTTGATGCTCCGGCAGACGGACAAGGAAAAGAACTTTTCCACCTTCGTATAGGACCGGTAAAAACACTTGATGAAGGCGATAGTGTTTGCAGCAAGTTGGGTAGAAATGGTGTATTTTGTAGTGTGGTAAGGACCCAATGAGTAAAGAAGTTTTAACACATTCGGAAAGTTATATCAAAAAAACCAACCGCATAATTCTTGCGGTTGGTGTAACTTCTTTCGTGATTTTCCTTTTAGGTATGTACTTGCTTTTATCAAGCGAAGAACAGATTGAACAATACAGTGAGCCTGTTTTTAACCAAAATGATGATGCTTTTAGTGTTATCAATTCAGCTCCGGTAGAGGATAGTATAGAATTTAGTGTAGTGGAAGATGGCGTTGTTCCGATTACAACAACCCCTAATCCTGTTGCTCTGGGACAAGTTGTTATTGGTGCTGATGCAAAAAATGTGCTGACAATCGGTACTAACGGAAAATCTGCGGTAACAGTGCTTTCGGTTCAGTTAGCAGAAGCACCATTTGATGGTTTTGAGTATAACGACCAATGTTCTGGTAAAATTTTACGAGGCAAAGAAACTTGTGATGTTACAATGAACTGGGTTCCTGTGGTTTCCGGAAATGTTCAAAACAACTTTATTATTTCTTGGCATGAGAGCAATGTTGGTCAATCAAATGCAAAATCTGAAAAAGTTCCCGTTTTCGGTAATGCCGTAACCAAAGAAGATTGTAATTTTTGTGATACTAATATAATCGGCGGAGGTTCTGTAGGAGGAAGTAAGGGCGGAGATAAAGCTGTTACCCAATCACGAGCTATTGTTGGACCTGATGGTTCCGTTATAGGGTTTGCTGATGAAGACGGATATGTATATGATTCAAACAATCAAGTGATTGGTCGCGTCAATGAAAACGGATTGGTTGTTGATGGTGAAGGAAATATTATCGGTGTAGCCAATAATCGAAAGCTCGTTTATGATGAAAACGGCAATGTTATCGGCTATGTAAATCCTGACGGTACAGTTGTTGACTTAAACGGCAATGTTATTGGTAGAATGTTACCGGACGGTACGGTTGTTGATGCTAATGGTAATGTTATCGGTCATGCCGTTGATATGGGATATGTTTATGATGAAAATGGTAACATTATCGGACGTGTAATGCCGGATGGAACTGTTGTTGACTTAAACGGTAATGTTATCGGTCGCTTAAATGAAAAAGGCGAAGTTGTCGATGAAAGCGGTAATGTTATCGGTTATGTTACCAAAACCGGACGAGTTGCCGTTGATGAAAACGGTAACATCATCGGTGTCGTAATGCCTGACGGTAGTGTTGTTGATGCTAACGGTGACGTTGTAGGTAGAGTTGATAAAGATGGTAATGTTATTGCTGACCGAAGTCTGGCTGCTCAGAAAGTGAGACGTCGTTTGGTCCATAATAAAGACGGTCAGGTTGTCGGTTTTGTGGATACGGACGGAGTTGTGCGTGATTTCAATAACAACGTAATCGGTCGAACACGTCCCGATGGAACGGTTGTTGATGAAAATGGTAATGTTTTGACCGAAGCCGGCTCATTACTTGCTTATGACAATGACGGTAAGGTTATAGGTTATGTTGATAAAGAAGGCAATGTAATCGGTGAAGGCGGCAAGAAACTCGGAGTTATGGCTGCTAACGGAATGATTGTTGACGGAGCCGGTAATATTATCGGTCGTTCTGCTCCTGAAAGCGATAAAAGTGCAACAATAAGTAAGCTTGCTTATGATAATAATGGCAATCTTATGGGCTATGTCGATGGTGAAGGTAAAGTTCGTGACTTTAAGGGAGAAGTGATAGGAACCGTTGATAGCAACGGAAAAGTTATTGATAAAAATGGTAATACCATTGGTAAAGCTCCGGGACAAAAGTTAGCTTACGACAAAGATGGTAACGTTATAGGATATGTTGATGAAAATGGTAATGTTTATGATTTCGAAGGAAATCTCATCGGCAAAATGCTTGAAGACGGCACTATCGTTGATAAAGATGGCAATGTTGTAGGAATAGCTAAGGATGCGGAAAGTGATTTATTGCTAGCGTATGATAGTGATGGTAATGTTATGGGCTATGTTGATGAAAACGGCAATGTACATGGCTCTTCGGGAGAAATCATTGGTCGTGTAGATGCTAATAACAACATTGTTGATTCTAACGGAAAAATAATCGGAGAAGCGAAAAATACCGCAAGCAATCTTCGACTTGCTTACGATAACAGCGGCAATGTAATGGGCTATGTTGACTCTAAGGGCAATGTATTTGGAGACAGCGGTAAAAAAATCGGAACTCTAAAAGATGACGGAGAAATTATCGATGCTTTCGGTAATGTTATCGGCAAAATCAGTAGCGGTAAAAGTCGTCGTTTAGCTTATGATAAAGATGGTAACGTTATCGGTTATGTAGATGAAAACGGTAATGTTTACGATTTTGAAGGTAATGTTATCGGTAAAATGCTTGAAGACGGTACTATTATCGATGAAAACGGTAATATTATCGGTCAAGCCGGTTTAATGTCTCGCCAATTAGCTTATGATAATAGTGGAAATGTAATGGGCTATGTTGACGAAAACGGTAATGTCGTAAACTTCAACGGTGACGCAATCGGTAAAATGGTTTCATCCGGAAAAATTGTGGATTCTGACGGAAAGGAAATAGGCTCTGTCGGTGGATTTGCTAATATTTTGTTGGATAAAAACAGCAAAATTATCGGTTATGTCGGTAGCGATGGAGAAGTTTTTGATACCGAGGGCAATGTCATAGGTTATGTTGATGAAAAAGGTGAAATAATAAACAATACGCAAACCGTTTTAGGAAAGCTAATTCAAGATCAAATGATTCCGGTAACTCCTAAAGGAGAGGTTTTGGGTATTGTACGCAATAACGGAGATATTGAAAACGAAGAGAAGCAGATTGTCGGTCGTGTTCAATCAAACGGATTGGTAAAGAGCCCAAGCGGTTCACGCGTAGTTGCTCGCATGGTAAAAGGTGGCTTAGTCGTAGGTCGCGGGTGTAAAAATATCGGATATTTGGAAAAAGACGGACTTGTTCGCAAAGCCAATGTCGAAACCGGATACAAGGTAAATGCTGATGGTGTGGTTGTCGATGACAGCGGGCAATATATCGGCGAAGTTGTAGTTCCCGGTCCGGTTTTTGACGACACCTGTACCAAAATCGGAGATGTAGGTGCAGATGGTATTGTTCGTCAAAACGGAAGCTATGTCGGTTGTGTCAACCCCGATGGTACCGTCTTAAACGAAAAGGGAGATATTATCGGTGGCGTTGCCAAATCGGGTATTGCGGTAAGTTATAACGGTAACTTATTGGGAAAAATAACCGAAAACGGTTTAGTATTCTCTCCGCAAGGTCAAGCTGTCGGTTGTGTAGGAACTTATGGTGATGTCTTTGATAAAAAAGGAGCATATTTAGGTAGGGTTTTGGAAAACACATATGCTTACGATTTAGACGGTAATTTCTTAAATATGGTCAATTCAAGTGCCCGTGTTCCTATTAAGGGACAATCTTCAGGAAGATTATTGGCTCATAATGTGATTGTTGATGAAAACAGTAAAATTATAGGGGTTGCTGCAAAACCGAAAACAACAATAATTGACAAGCAAGGGAAGGTAATCGGTCATTTATTTCCTGACGGACATGTTTATGACGGAAAAGGAGTATCTGCCGGTAAAATATATGGCGATGGATTCAGTTTTTACAATCACCAGTTAGGACGACCGGTAGCATCAGGTCAAGTTGCTGATTTCGGAGGTAAAATAGTAGGTATTGCAGGCTATAATGGCGAAGTGGTTACTCGATTTGGCGAAAAACTCGGTCGTTTGGATGCTAAAGGATTCTTCTTTGATAATAAAGGCGATTTGAAAGGCGGTATCGTAAAACGCGGAGCTGCTATCGGTTATGACGGTTCGTTTTTAGGGTACAGTCTATCCGATGGAATAATTATCGACCTTGAAGGTAAAAAGGTAGGCAGAAGCACACCGGACGGAAAAGTCTTAAATAACAAGTCGGTTGTTGTCGGAGAAATTATATCTGAAGATATTGTTGTTGATGTTTGGGGAACATATAAGGGATATGTGAATTCTTTAGGCGATGTAATCGATTTGAACGGAAAGAATATTACAGCAATTCTTCCCGGAGGTTCTACTGATAAAAACTTGAGTTTACTCCGTCGTGGTGCGGTTATTGACTTTAGCGGTAAAGTTATTGGTTCGGTAATGCCGGATGGTTCGGTAATTGACGTATTAAATATTGTAATCGGACGTTCTTTATCGGACGGAAATGTTCTCAATAACTCGGGAAAACTTATCGGAGAAATAGTTGATGGCGATTTGGTTATTAACGGCGAGGATAAAGTAATCGGGTATATCAGCATAGACGGTTCGGTTATAGATAAAAACGGAGCGGTAATCGGAAGAACTCTTTCTACTGACTTGGCGGTAGACAGCAATGATGAAATTTTAGGACGCATATATAAAATCGGAGCTACTGTTTTGGGCAACACCGGAAAATATATCGGACGATTGTCTTCTAACGGATCTGTAATAGATACCGAAAACAAAATTATCGGCTACCTAAAGAGTAACGGTTCATTTATCAACCTTGATAAACGTGTTGCCGGATATGCTCTTCAGGAAGTGGCTAAAAATCGGAGGAACTGACATTGATGTTAAAGTTAAATAGCAAAATCTGCAAAATTTTCCAAACAGTTGGTCTGGCAGTTTTTATGCTGTGTTCCGGAAATGCGGTAGCACAGGAAATTACGGCTATTGACTTTAATGGCGATTTAATCGGTAAAGTGATTCCTGACGGTAAGGTCGTAAGTTTTGATAATCAGCTTATCGGAAACATAACTGCAGACAGTTTGATTGTTGATTTTAACGGTAAACTTATCGGTGGTGTAATACCTAGAGGTATTGCAATAGGTAATGATAACCGCATGCTCGGAAAAGTAAGTAATGATGGCACTGTCCGTTTATCAACAGGTAAAATTATAGGTAAGGTATTACCTAACGGTTTAGTGGTTGATGATAAGTTTGATATTTTGGGTTCTGTTTTGTTCCCGGGTCTTATTTATTCTGACGAAGGTCAAACTATGGGGCGTCTTACCGGTGACGGTATGTATGCTAACTTGCAAGGACAAACAATCGGCTTTGTATCTCCTGATGGATACGCATATCGCAAAATAGGTAATGATTATATTCTTGATGGTCGCCTGATTTCTTCAAAAATGGTTATTGATTCCACAGGACAGTTTATAGGCAGTATTGCACCCGGAGGAAAAATTACCAACTTTGACGGCAAAAATATCGGTTTCATCAAAGCAAACGGCTTTGCATATAACGAAGATAATAAAGTTATCGGCAGTATTGTGCGTTCGGGATATGCGTTTGATATTGCCGGAAAATATTTGGGTTTAGTTACCTATAACGGCGAAGTTATTAATGGCGAAAAATTAGTAGGATATTTGCAAGTTGACGGAAGTATTGCCAATACCGGCGGTGAGATTATCGGTTTTATGGTTGATATTGCGGCAACTGCAGCGGATAATTCCGGTAAATATCTCGGTCGTATAATGCCTGAGGGAAAAATAGCAAGAGGCAGAAATATTATCGGTCAAATAGGTCCTTGGAATGTTGTTTATGACAGAGAAGGTAATCAGATAGGTAAAGAGATTATCTCAGGACCGATTTTTGATTATCGAGGCGGTTTGAGAGCTCACGCTCTTAAAAACGGTCGTGTAATTTTGCTTGGAGGTACTCCGCTCGGAACAATGAAAGGTAACTTGGCTATTGATTCTACAGGACAGGTTATCGGTTCTGTTTTACGCAATCAAGTAGTGTTTAATGCTAACAATCAACCTATTGGAATTACCGGTATAAATTCAACAATTACCAACAGTGATGAAACAAGAATAATATCTCCTTTCGGTTATGTATATAATCCTGAGGGGGGAATAGACGGAAGCACAATACCTTTAGGCGGTGTGTTTGGTTTGGGTGGTTCTCCTTTAGCAATGATTTCTCCCAACGGCGAATTGATAAATAAAGGAGCTGTTCAACAAGGAAAATTAACTCAATTCGGTTTTGATATTAGCGAACGTAATGCTGTTTTGGGTGGTAATATAGATGTTGATTATGCGGTTGATTTCAAGGGGGCAAGCTTAGGTGCTTTAGCTGACGGCAACCAAATACTCAATAAAAATATGGATGTTTCTGCAAAAATATTACCGGATATGAGTGTTGTTTCGGGGGGAGACAAGTCAACATATATGCCTGTTGAAGGGAAAGCTTCTTCTGCAACATTGGCATTAGCTTATGACGGTACTTTATTAGGATTTGTTGATAACCAAGGGTTAGTAAAAGATGCAGCATCTACAACTATAGGAAAAGTCAGCTCTAAAGGTATGGTTTTTGATAATACCGGCATAAGTATCGGTGAAGTTGTAAACTATAGTTCGGTAATTAATAATAAGTGCGAATTTATAGGTGTTGTTTCTCCGTCGGGAGAAGTGAAAAACTATCGCGAAGTAGCTATGGGAAAAATTCTTGCAAACGGAAATGTTGTTGCTGATGGCGGAAGCATGATAGGTTTTAGTGTTCCTAAGGGCACAATAATTGATTTTGGCGGACAAGTTATCGGTACAACAACATCAAATGGTAAAGTACTTAACTATTCCGGAGAGAATTTAGGTTGTATTGACCGACAATACCGTTTATACAATAAACAAAATACTCTGCTCGGAAAATTAGCAATTATTGCGCCGGTTATGGATTTGAATAATAAAATCATCGGTCGCAGTATGATTGACGGAAGCGTTGTTAATGATAGCAGTCAGAATATCGGATATATTTTACCTGATGATTCGGTTAATTCTAAAACCGGTGAAAAAATGGGTATGCTGTTCAGATATCGTTATGCTTTTGATAAAAACAATAAGTTATCAGGTATAATTAACGATAAAGCAGAGGTTATAAATTCCAAGGGGCAAAAAATAGGAACAGTCGATATTGACGGAAATGTTGCTTTGAACGATGGCTCAAAAGGTTACGCATTATATGATATGTATATGTATGGCGACAATAATGCCGTTATCGGATATATTGCTCCGGACGGAAATATCATATCATTTACAAATCAAAAATTAGGCAAATTGGTAAGAGGTTTTGCCGTTGATAACAAAGGTAAGATGTTTGCTCGCGGAAATCGTGATTTTTACATAGTTAATAAAAATAGCGATACAATCGGCGAACTCAGATTTGACGGAACTGTTGTTAATAACAACGGAGAGGTTATCGGCTCTTTAGGTGTTGCTGGGGATATTGAAGCTACTGACGGCGAAGTTATAGCAACAGCAAAACCGTTGCAATATTACGAAGCCGAAAAGAAAAAACCTGTCTATGACCAAAACGGCAATGTTATCGGTTACGTAGGTGAAGATAACAAAATTGTTGATGCAAAAGGAAACCTTATCGGTCAATTAGCCAAAGACGGTTCGGCAATCAGTGTTGACGGAGCGGTTATCGGGAATACTAAGCTTGATTGGTATGAACGCCCGACTGTTCGAGATCAAAAATTGCCGGAAGTAGGAAGTATACAGGTTAAAGAAAGCGATTACAAAAAATCTGTGAACATAGCTTTGACACCGGACGGGGAATATTTAGGAGATATTCTTGAAGACGGAAGCGTTATCAATAAAGCCGGAAAAGTTTTAGGTAGATTGTTGCCGGACGGATTGGTTGTTGATAATCAAGGTTCTTTGATAGGAATAGAAGAATCTGCCAAAAAGAGTGAAAAAGGCGAAATATTTGTTCCTGCCGGAAGTTTCGGCGATGGCGGAGCATACGGAACAGGAACAGGACCGGGTAATTTAGGCCCTGGTGGCGGTTTTGGTCCGGGAGAAAGATATGATGTTCAACGTTCTGCCGCATTGAGTGCCGCTCAAGGAGAACGTCGCCAAAATATGGAAGTAGGAAAGATAAGCACCAATCACAGTAAAGAAGCCTTTGACCAAAAGCAAAAAGACTGGGGCGTAAAGAAAGTTATCTCTACTTGGCCGGTTGATATGGATATGATGATTTTGGCTGATAAGCCGATACCAGCAGTTATCGCCCGTTCTATTGATACAGAACACGAAGTCCCGGTTACAGCTTTTGTTGAAAGAAACGTATATGCCGAAGACGGAAGAAATATCATCATTCCTGCCGGTAGCCGTTTATTGGGTAGTTGTGGTGGTGGCAGTGGCGGAGAAGAAGGATCTTCTTCATCTGCCCGTATAACCATTCAATGGGACAGACTGATTTTACCGAACGGAGTTATGTTTGATATGAGTGCAGCTCAAAGCGGCGATGCACAAGGACGCGGAGGTGTTCTTGGTTATATTGACCGTCAATTAGTGAAAAAATATGCCATGCCGTTTGCAACTTCTTTAGCAAATAACGGAATGGCTATCTTGTTTGCCACTAAAGAACAAAGCAAAACAGATACCGAAACCTCTAAACAAGAGGCTATGAATGATGCTCGAGAAGGATTTTTGGATGATACGAAACAAATGTTCAACCAAATTTTATCGGACAGAGCAAATATTCGTGCTATTACCTATATTCCTGCCGGTACCAGAATTATCGTTTATCCGAAGGTGGATTTATGGTTGAGAACGGTTGATAACGATGCTGAAGCAAGCGACAATACGGAATATAAAGATGTGTTGATTGACGATAAAGCAACCTCTAATAAGATTGCCGGTGACAAAGCAAATCGTAAAGCTAACTTTGGTAAGGAAACGTCATCTGTCGTATATGAAGAAGAAGCAACCGACGCAAAACCTGCTATGGCTTTAGTAGATGACGTTGCAGCTTCAAATAATAAAAAACGTCGTTCAACCGGAGCTACTCCTCCTCCACCGCCGCCGAGTGCAGGTGTTGTCTCTGCTAACAGACCATCATCGGGAAGTTCCGGTGGTAGCAGTGATGTTCCGCAACTATTCTAGGAAAGGGAAATAAAATGAGTTTTGAAGTATTGGAATCAGTTTTACGCCCACTTTCTTACTGGTATAATCAGGAGAATATAGAAGAAGTTGCTATCAACAGAGAGGGGCAGGTTTGGTTGCGTTTGCGTGGTAAAAGGGCATATCCTTGGGTTATGTATAAAGACGAAAAACTGACCAAAGAATATTTGACCGATTTGTTGTATATTATTGCTAATACCTACGAATTACCTTTTGATCCGGTGTCAGGTACACCTGTAGTTTATGCGACCATTCCCGGAGAGCATCGTTTTTCGGCAATTTGTGGTAAGAATGTGATGTATGATGAAGGAGACATTACCGGCGGTGTAGCTTTGGCAATTCGTGTTCATAGTGATGACGTTGCGTTCGGTTTAGGCGATTACGGATTAAAACAAGGTGAAAAGTTGCACCAAATAAATCCGTTAAAAACAATTAAAGACCCTGAAGATCCTTACGAAAGATTGTTATTAAGTATTAAACGTGGTGACCATATTCTGGTCAGTGGTGCTACCGCAACCGGTAAAACAACATTTTTGAACAACTTATTAAAGATTTTAGATATTCATAAACGTGTAATTACCATCGAGGATGCTCGAGAATTGTTAGTTCCGCACCCTAATCGTGTTCACGTTGTAATGTCTCGTACCGGACAAACCAATAAGTTTGACTATAAGGGCATCATTGACTTGGTCGTGCGTTTTACCCCTGATGCTATTATCGGCGGTGAAATTTCTACCGGTAACGCCGGTGCATTATGGGAACTTATGGGGTCAGGTCACGATAACTGCTTGGCAACCATCCACGCAGAGAACTCTGAAGCAGCTTATGAAGCATTTATGGATCGTATTTTGCACTCGTATCCGACAATGGACAGAAAGAAAACTATTGAAGAAATGCACAAAAAACTGCGTGTGGTTCAAATTAACCGTGACGGAAACCTTCGTGCAGTTACCGAAGTTACCTAGAACTTTATTTCAAAAACAAAAGGCGAGGATTTATCCTCGCTGTTTTTTATATGAAAATTTAAATTTTTAAATATGGAAAATTCTTCATAATTTTCTCTATTGTTATAAAAGAATCTCACATTTTTATGGTGTTTTTTTATTCTCTCTTGCAACTATCGGGATTTTGAGGCAATATAGTTGCAAATATTTTATGGAAAGAAAAAATGGCACTAAAATTTGATATACTTAAAACTTCCGGCAAGTCTCGCCGAGGTCAATTGCACACTAAACACGGAATAGTAAACACTCCTGCTTTTATGCCGGTCGGAACTTGCGGTACGGTTAAAGCTATGATGCCGGAATCTGTTGCCGCTACCGGTGCGGAAATTTTGTTGGGAAACACCTATCACCTAATGCTTCGCCCGGGCGCTGATTTGGTGGAAAAAATGGGTGGTTTGCACAAATTTATGAATTGGAATAAACCTATTTTGACCGATTCCGGAGGTTTTCAGGTTATGAGTTTAAGCGGATTGAGAAAAATAGGTGAGGACGGAGTTAAATTTTCTTCACATATCGACGGTAAAAAATATTTTTTAACACCGGAAGAGTCTATCAAAATTCAACACAAATTAGATTCTAATATCACAATGTGCTTTGATGAATGTGTAAAATTGCCTGCTTCTCATGATGTGGTCAAAAAATCAATGGAAATGTCTATGCGTTGGGCAAAACGCAGTAAAGATGCTTTTGTTGATAGGGACGGATATGGTATTTTTGGTATTCAACAAGGTGGTGATTATGAGGATTTACGTCGCTATTCTGCCGAAAAACTCAAAGAAATCGGTTTTGACGGTTATGCAATCGGGGGTCTTGCCGTTGGTGAAGGACAAGAAATTATGTTCAAAGTTCTTGACTATACTCCGCAAATGTTACCGGAAGATAAACCTCGCTACCTTATGGGCGTAGGACGTCCTGATGATATTGTCGGCGCCGTGTTGCGAGGTGTAGATATGTTCGATTGCGTAATACCTACTCGTTCAGGGCGAACATCGCAAGGTTTTACACGCTTCGGAACAATCAATATTCGCAATGCACGTCATAAAGAAGATTATCGCCCGTTGGAAGAAGGATGTGATTGTCCTTTGTGTACAAATTATTCTCGAGCCTATATCCACCACTTGCAAAAAGCTAATGAAGTATTAGCTGTTATGTTGCTTACATGGCATAATATTCGCTACTATCAACGTCTGATGGCAGGGCTTCGCGGTGCAATAGAAAATGATACATTATCAGATTTTGTTGAGCAGTTTTATGCTGATCAGCAAAAGGGAGATATTGAGGAGTTAGCATAATGAGTGATGAAGAAAAAAATAAAATCGAAACGATTAAGGCTTTTGTTGAAAAAAATTCCGAAGAAGGATTGAGGGTTTTTGTTGCCGGTGGTGCCCGTTCAGGAAATGATGAAATATATGTTGAAGAAGCTTATGAGTTAGGGCGACAAATTATCAAAATGGATTTGCGTTTAGATTTCGGCTTATCAAATTCCGGAATTATGGGAGCTGTTGCACAAGGGGTGATTGACGGATGGAATAAAAAAGCCGAAAAAGACAGTAAAAGTCCGATACAAGGAATTACAACCACGGATTATTTCAAACTTTATCCGCAAGATGACAATCTATTAAATCAAATAGGCGAAGTTGTTTTAGCTCAAACACTGGAAGAACGTAAGCAAAAATTGCTTAATGCCGATTTCGTGGTGTTTGCTCCCGGCGGAGTGGGAACTTTAGATGAGCTTGCATACGATTGTGTGGCAATGCAAGATGGATTTTTGGATATGAAACCGTTTATTTTGTATAATGTTGACGGTTTCTTTTATCACCTATTGGAATATCTGAAACAAATTGCAGCTAAAGGATTTGCCAATCCGTTACCGTTTATTGTGGTTGACAATTCTCGTGAGCTTGAAATTGCTTTCCGTTTATTAAAATTGCGCTATGTTCAAAGTCAGGACTCTAAGACGGCTTATGGTAACACTCGTCAGCTGATATACGAGTTGCCGTATTTCTTAAAAAGAAAAGTTGACAGTTCCGTGCATGTCGAAGACCTTATTGCCGAAATTGATGATATTCGTAATAACGGAACCGAAGAGCAAAAAGCAGAATTAGATAATGAATTTGAACAAGCATATCTGGAAAAAGAAATAGAACGTATGTATGAACGTTTAGCAAAAACCGGATGCGATACATCGGTAGTGAGCGAAAAACTTACAAAACTAAAGAAAAGACGTAAAAAATGGAAGTAAAAACAATTCCGTCATCTGTTTGGAAATTTTTATGGCAATACCTTTCTCGTCAAAGGGTGCTGTTTTTCAGTATAATGTTTACCCTAATTCTGGGCGAGTTTTTAATTCGTTTATCGCTTTATTATGCTTCGCAAATTGTAGAAGTAATATCAGGTAGCGGAGCAAATGAGGCTAAATTGCATTCGGCAGTATTATTTGCCGTATGGGCCTCAGTAGCATTATTGGCGAAAAGTTTGGTTCAGAATGGTACGATATTTATTGAGGCAAAAGTGATGCCTAATTGTGTCGTAATGGTGGCTAAAGATTTATTTTCGTATGTTCATCAGCATTCTACGGCCTTTTTTGCCGAAGAAATGGCCGGCAATATTTCCGGAAAAGTAAAGACAATCATTGATAGTATTTATCCTGTTTTTTATAATTTGCTGTGGGGATTTTTCTCTCCGTTAATCGCAATGCTGCTAACTTTCTTCTTTATTTTCAACATAAATATAAGTCTGTCGTTTATTTTGTTGGGCTTGAATGTTTTGTTGATATATGCGGTTTATCGTTTATCTAAAAGTATGGTCCCCGTTTCTGAGAAACGTGCAAAAACTATGTCTGAAGCTAATGGTGTTTTGGTTGACAGCATTACAAATGCCGGAATTGTAAAAAACTTCAGTAGCTACTATTTTGAAAGACGTTACTACTTCAAATATATGAAAATTGCTGCTAATGCGGACCGAGCCGAAACCAAAAAATTCGGAATTATTTTTATGTGGCAAAATTTACTTCGTTCGGTTTTGCAGGTGTTGTTTTATGTTTTGCCGGTATGGTATTGGTATATCGGCAAAATTAATGTTGCTGATTTTGTGCTTATTCAGTCATTGATTGCGATATTAAATAATACATTCAGTATGCTTTCTATGAATTTTATGCAGTTTTTCAAATTATACGGCAGTATGCGAGATGGTCTTGCTTTGCTATCTACTCCTTGTGATGTAACCGACATAAAAAATGCTAAGGATATAAAAATTACAAAGGGTGAAGTCAGTTTTAACGATGTAAAATATCATTACAAAAAAGCCAATTCATTGTTTGAAAACTTTAATCTTAAAATAGCCCCAAAAGAAAAGGTCGGTTTAGTCGGACACTCCGGTTCGGGTAAATCAACTTTGGTAAAGCTCTTATCTCGATACTATGATATTCAGGGCGGTACAATAGAAATTGACAATCAAAATATTGCAAAGGTAAAGCAAAACGATTTGCGTCGTCAAATTGCTCTTATTCCGCAAGACCCGAGTTTGTTCAACCGCAGTATTTTGGAAAATATCCGCTACGGAAATCCGCAAGCCAGCGATGAAGAAGTTTATGAGGCAGCACGCAAAGCAAATATTCATGATTTTATTATGAAGCTTCCAAACGGATATAGCACAAAAGTAGGCGAAAGAGGTGTTATGATTTCGGGAGGCGAACGACAAAGAATTGCAATAGCTCGTGCCATATTGAAAAATGCTCCGATTTTGATTTTAGACGAGGCAACGTCTGCGCTTGACAGTGAAAGCGAAAAGTTTATTCAAGAGTCTTTAAAAGAGCTTATGAAAGAAAAAACGGTTATTGCGATTGCTCACCGACTTTCGACTTTAAAAGAGATGAACCGAATTGTAGTTTTAGATGGCGGAAAGATAGTGGAAACCGGAAAACACGGTGATTTGTTGGATAAAAAAGGCAAATATCATGAATTTTATAAAATGCAATCTTCTGGCTTTTTAGAATAGCTTTTAACCAAAATTTTAATCCCTTTATCTATACTGTATCGCAGTTATATTTTTTAGGATAATGCGATGTTAAATTATATCTGGGCTTTTTTCTTCATATCTGCTTTTTTCGGAGCACTGTATCAGGCTTTCTTTAACGGAAATACAGATATTTGGCAAACAATGACCGAAACAATTTTTTCATCGTCAAAGTCTGCTTTTACGGTATCACTTAATTTGACAGGTATTTTATGTTTTTGGCTCGGTATGATGAAAATTGCCGAAAAATCAGGTATTACGGAAGTTCTCGCCAGAGTTTTATACCCTCTTTTTCGCAAAATAATGCCCGATATTCCCGAAAAGTCTCCCGCACTCGGTTCTATGGTGATGAATATTGCCGCCAATGTTTTGGGTTTAGACAATGCCGCAACTCCGATGGGAATTAAGGCTATGGAGCAGTTGCAAGCCGAAAACCCGAATAAGAAAGAAGCATCAAATGCGCAAATTTTATTTATGGTCATAAATTCTTCCTCGGTAACCCTTATTCCCATCACGATTTTAATGTATCGCAGTGAGTTGGGCAGTTCTAACCCCGGACTTGTCTTTTTACCGATTTTATTTGCAACCTGTATATCTACTTTAGTTGCCTTTTTGTCGGTTGCATTTGTGCAAAAAATAAATATTTTCAATCGTGTTGTATTGGCATATATGGGGATTTTTATCGCCATAATATCTTTAATATGCGGTGGTTTTGCTTTTCTTAATGCCGAATTGCGTAATGAAATAGCATCGGGTATGGGCAATTTTATAATAGTGCTGATAATTTTCGGTTTTATGATTTGTGGTTTAATTCACAAAATAAATGTATATGACGAATTTATTGAAGGTGCAAAAGACGGATTTAATATTGCTGTTTCCATAATTCCCTATTTAGTAGCAATGTTAGTAGGGATTGCTCTGTTCAGAACATCAGGAGCTATGGAAGCAATAATTGCCGGAATTAGAGAGTTTTGTTTGTTATTAGGGATAAATGCTGATTTTGTACCGGCATTGCCGACTGCGTTATTAAAACCTCTGTCCGGAAGCGGAGCTCGAGCAATGATGATAGAAACAATGCAAACCTATGGAGCAGACAGTTTTCCTGCTTTTGTTTCTGCGGTTGTTCAAGGTTCTACCGAAACTACATTTTATGTATTGGCGGTTTATTTTGGAGCGATTAAAATTTCAAATACCCGACATGCTTTGCCCTGTGCATTATTAGCCGACTTTGCCGGAATAGTTTCTGCAATACTGTTCAGTTATTGGTTCTATATCGGATAAATTGCAGAAAATACGACAATTAGGGACTCTATAAAATTATAAAAATATCCTGTTCAAACAAAAGGATATGAAATGTAGCATTTCGATTAAATATGCTTTTTTAGCACGAAATTTCCTCTGTAAGCCTTGGTTTTGGGTGTTGATTTTTCTTCAAAAAAAAGGTACGTTTAAATATATTTAATCTAAAACGGAGTTTTTATAATGAAATTCAACACGTTACCCATCCTTTTAGCCACAACATTTTTATCAACATCTGCTATTGCACAAACTGTCACCGAAATTAATACTAATTACTTAAACTCACTCACCGGAGAAAAAGTTACTTGGGAAGAATTATCGACTAGTGGAGAAGATACAGTACAAATTGGAGATAAGTATTATAAATATACATACCATAAACCTGATAATTATGTTGAGACAGCTGAACGTATTAATAATACATTATCAACCTCAGATGTAACTAATGTTGTATTTAGTAATATCCGTTCAACTTCAAAAGGCGGTGCTATTTATAATGCGATAAACAACTCTGGTACTGAGTTAAAAGCCGATTTCAACGGTAACTATGTTATATTATCGTCTGCCCTTGGTGGTGCCATTTATAACGATGATAATACAATCGGTAACATAACAGGAGATTTTGTCGCTAACCATGCGGAAGGAAATTATGCTGATGGTGGTGCTATTTATAACGACGGAGATATCGACAATATTATCGGCAACTTTATCGGTAACTATGCTATAGCTGGCAGTGGTGATACATATGGTGGAGCTATTAGTAATTATGTAAAAATCGGCAATATTACCAGTAACTTTATCGGTAATTATGCTGAAGGACGTTATGCTGACGGCGGTGCTATTGAAAATGGCGGTACTATCGGTAATATAACCGGCGACTTTATCGCTAATCACGTTAAAGGAACTGAAGCTTTAGGCGGCGCTATAGATAACTGGGGACGTAAGGTTGGTAATATTACCGGAGATTTTATCGGTAACTATGCCGAAGGCAGATATATGGCTCTCGGTGGTGCTATGTTGGCTATGGGAAATAGTGCGAGATATGAAATAGGAGCTATTACCGGAAGTTTTATCAATAACTATGTAAAAGTTACTGATGAAAGCGGTTTCGCTCTCGGTGGTGCTATGTTTGTAGATAGTGGAGAACTAACTTTCAAAGCAGATGGCATAACTAATCGCTTTAGCGGAAACTATATTGAAAATGCTGATGGCTCAATAGTTAACAATGCTATATGGGTTAACAATTATGATGGCAATGGCGCTTCTACACTCAATTTTGAAGTAACAAACGGTGGCGGATATGTTTTTGATGATGAAATCGATGGTGGTTTATATAATTGGGACGACAAAGCACCGATTAAAGACGGCTATGGCTATAGTGTTAATATCTATGGTGATGTTTGTTCTGAAGGTATCGTAAACAGTGTAATCTTTAACAGCAAAGTTAGAAATGTTTATAATTTGACATTAGATACAACTCAAATGGTATTGGGTAAAAATGCTCATATTGAAATTGTTAATGATTATATTGCTCAAAACAATCCGTATTTACATCTTAATGTCGATGCCGTTAATGGTAAAACAGGACAGTTAGAAATCGGCGGACAAGTAATCGGCACAACACAGGTTATTGCTAACATTGTAAATTATAAAGATGTTCGCGGTGAAGAAAGTATCGTTTTTGCAACCGCTGTAAATGACACAACAGGTGGCGAAGATTCGTTTAAGATTTATCGTGTAATCGGTAGCCCTTATATGTGGGAAGTCAGTTATAATGATACCAATAAACAATGGGGATTATATTCAACAGAAGAGCAAAATCCTGATTATGAAGAAGACAATCCCGACACACCTGTTCAACCATTGGAACCTATTGAAGTTGAGTCGGAAGTTATCGCGATGGAAGCTTTACCGACTGTGGCATTAGCACAAACCAACGGTATGGTTTATAACATTATGCGTAAAGTCGGTGTAAATCGTTTATTCTGTCCGGGATGCGGTTTTTATGACTATAACTGGGATGGCGAAGCTTTCCATAACGTATGGGTAGATACAACCTACAACGGATTGACAATCGAAGCTCCGGTAGAGATTGAAGCTAAATTATGGGGTATCGAAGCCGGTAGCGATTTACAACATGACATAAATAATAAACTCGGTATTTTCGTATCTTATCGTCAAGGTAATTACGAAATGGACGGTAAGGGCGAGAAATATTACTCTAAAGTCGGAAGTGAAATTGATATCGACAGTTATTTAGCCGGTTTATATTATCGTTATGACAACAACAACTGGTATGCTTTCGCAACCGTTTACGGTGGTATGCAAAATGCCGAAATCAAAACCGATGACGGAGTATCGGCAGATACCGACGGTATTGAATTTGGCGGAAGTATTGAAGCCGGATATAACTATGCCTTGACCAGAACATTGTCGGTAACACCGAGTTTAGGTGTATTCTACTCACAAATCAGTTATGACGATGCAACCGACAACGTAGGTAAAACCGTAGAATATAACGACTTGAAACAAGTAGAATTGGAAGCCGGAGCAAAATTTGCTCATACACAATATACGGATAACGGTTTC
>JAZRCM010000023.1:0-2050 GCA_045659785.1 Alphaproteobacteria bacterium | reverse complement strand
TGTATTAAACGACAAAGTTACGAAATATAATCGTCTTTTGCTATGCAAAAAAACAATAAACTGTTATAGAAATTTAAATAATTGCTGTAATTGGCATTTTGGAAAGTCAAAATTGCTGTTTTGTATTATCTTTGCACCCGATTTTGAATATACATAGCTCTCGCTTTGAAAAACATCGAAGCAAATTTCATGTTTCTCGCCCGTTTATGTGTATCTTCGCAAAGGAATATTGCAGAATTAAATTTTTATGAATAGAATACCGGTAGTTACAAAAAATCTTCTTGCCATTAACGTGGTCATGTTCTTGGCTTTGATTGTTGCCAATAAAAACGGCATCGACCTGAATAATATTCTCGGTCTCCATTTTTATATGTCTGAGGAATTCCATCCGTATCAGTTGGTTACATATATGTTCATGCACGGTGGTTTCTCACATCTCTTCTTCAATATGTTTGCCTTGTTTATGTTCGGACGAACATTGGAGTATGTGTGGGGACCCAAGCGTTTTCTGATATTTTATGTTGTCGCCGGTTTGGGTGCAGCCTTTGTGCAGGAGCTTGTTGGTGCAGTGCGTTTCTACAATCTGGTTGAGGGTGTCGATGCCGATAAGCTTGCCATTGTTTTTGAAGAGGGCGCTGCCGCATTGCGCGAAGGCAAGAATTTTATTATTCCCAAGCTGGCAGAGCTGAATCTGGTGCTTAACTCGCAAACAGTGGGTGCGTCAGGTGCTGTGTATGCCATTCTGCTCGGTTTCGGCATGCTCTTTCCTAACGAGAGAATGTTTGTTTTCCCTGTTCCGTTCCCCATAAAGGCTAAGTATTTTGTGATAGGCTATGCTTTGATAGAGCTGTATATGGGTACAATGGGTACTCCTGATGGTGTAGCGCACTTTGCCCATTTGGGAGGAATGCTTTTCGGCTTTATTCTTATTAAGTTGTGGCGTAATAAAGGTGAGATAGGAGGGCCGTATGTTTAATGAAATTCTTCAGAAATTCCGATTGCAGAACATTGTCGGCAAATTTATATATGCCAACGTCGCGGTGTATATAATTGTCGTTTTAATCGGTGTTTTTTCGGTGTTGTTCAATGCTGGGAACGTAGGGAGTGTTGTTGTAAAATATTTTGAGTTGCCATCGTCGTTGACAATGTTGTTGCATCGTCCCTGGACGTTGTTGACATATATGTTCATGCACGAGCAGTTCACGCATATTCTTTGGAATATGTTCGCGCTATATTTCTTTGGAAAAATTTTTATCGATTTTTATTCGATACGTCATTTCGTGGGAACGTATATCATCGGCGGTCTTTTTGGTGGCTTGGCTTTTGTATTGTCATACAATCTGTTTCCCTATTTTACTCCGTATGTGGATAATTCATATCTGATAGGTGCTTCAGCTTCTGTTTTGGCTATTGTTGTAGCGGCGGCTATGCGTAACCCGGCATACAGAATCAATCTGTTGCTTGTGGGAAGCGTCAAGTTGTCAACCTTTGCCATTGTTACCGTTGCCATTTCGGTTTTTATGCTTTCAGGAAACAATGCCGGCGGAAATTTTGCCCATCTGGGTGGTGCCGCTGCAGGATGGCTTGTAGCATATATGCTGAATAAGGGGGTGGATATTACATCTGTAGTAAACAAACCTGTGGATTGGATTTCTGCGCTTTTCAAGAAAGAGAACTATCGCAGGAAAAAGAAGACGAAATTCAAATATTCCCCTGGAGGCAGAAAGGCTGATTACGAATACAATGCCAGAAAAAAAGAGAATGAGGCAGATGTTGACCGCATTCTTGAAAAGATAAAGAAAGGCGGTTACTCTTCGCTAAGCGATGACGAAAAGAGACGACTTTTTGATGCTTCGTCAAAATAAGAGAACTTTAAAAACTGACAGCTTGTTGTTCAACAGGTTGTCTGTTTTTTTAACGAAAATGCGTTTTTATTCCTTATTTTATTAATGTGTGTAAAGAAAAACCTTGCAAATGGGTTATACTTTTAGAAAAAAACACTATATTTGCGCGATTTTGATAAAATGGCAAAAAATAAATCATAATAAAA
>JAZRCM010000022.1:0-46433 GCA_045659785.1 Alphaproteobacteria bacterium | reverse complement strand
TGGTAAAGTTGACACAGTTGAAGACAAGACATTAGGCCGTGTTGAACTTGGTGGCAATATCGGTTTCAACGAGAACTGGTCGGCTTACGGTTGGGCTAATTATACCTTCGGCTCAGACTATGAGGCTACATCTCTTGGTCTTGGCCTAAACTATGCTTGGTAAATCCGTGTAACGGGTAACTAATACATAAATCAGGGATTTTTCTGCTCATGTACGCACTTTGTACACTCCGCAAAAAAAAATCCCTGATTTCTTATTATTTCCCACGTTCTCCGAATTTACAGTAAAAGTTAGTTCTACGGATAGAAAATGGAGGCAAAATTGCTTCCATTTTATTGTTATTAGTTTATATTTTTTATATCTTGTAAAATTATTTTTTTTAGCATACCTTAAATATGAAGATTAATCATTTAGGAGAATTAAAATGCGGTTTTTATCTTTGTTAACACTATCTTTAATGGGGATTTCGGCAACCTGTACGGCAGCTGAAAAACTCGTCGGGGAAAGCGACAAGCTCAGTTTGGATATAAGTATATATAACCAAAATTTGGCTTTGGTTAAAGATGTTCGCAAAGTTTCATTAGAGCAGGGAGTTAATGATATTGCTTTTGAAGGTGTGGCTGAAAAAATAAAGTCAGAAACCGCAATTTTATATTCTGACGGTTTGACTGTTTTAGAACAAAATTATGACTATGATTTATTGACCGCTAATAATATTGTAGATAAATCGGTTGGAGATATTGTAAAAACAGTTGTTCAAAATCCTACTACCGGAGAGAATATTTATAATAAGGCAAAGATAGTCAGTGCTTCTTACGGATTGCCGATTTTAGAATTTGATTATGGAATTGAAGCTAATTTTCCCGGTCGTTTGGTTTTTGAAAAATTGCCGGCAAGTTTGAGAAACAAACCGACATTGGTTGCTAAAGTAATCAGCGATACCGTTGCAAGTAAAAATATATCTCTTGCATATTTGACTAACGGTATAAGTTGGAAAACAAACTATGTTGCCAAAGTTACCGACAAAGATAAACTTAATTTGACCGGTTGGGTAACTATTAATAATGAGTCCGGTATAGATTATAATAATGCCAAAGTACAACTTATTGCCGGTAATGTAAACGAGGTCGTAAGCTATACGGCAAGACCGGTAATGTTAAAGGCAGCTGTTAATGATATGGCAGTTGCCGAAAGTGCTTTGACAAGAGGGGCTTCGCAACAAGATTTAAGCGGGTATCATCTCTATACTTTGCCGAATAAAACCACAATTAAAGATAAGCAAACAAAACAAATCAGTTTGATTGAGAAAAATGCGGTAAAATATAAGAAAGAGGCAAAACTTTCATCTCATCTTTATTTTTCGCCTAACTCCAACTCTGAATTTGAGCAGGTTCATCCGGAAATGTATTATGTAATCAATAACAACGAAGCCGATAATCTCGGTTTGCAACTTCCGGCGGGAATTGTACGTTTTTATGAAAATGATGATAACGGAAATTTGCAGTTTATCGGTGAAAATTCTATATCTCATGTTGCAAAAGGTGAAACAATTCGTTTACGTTTGGGAAGTTTTGTTAATATGTTTGCCAACGGTAAAGTTAAACAAATTAAAAAACTTTCGGAAAGTGCGCCGATAAAAGACGGAACACGTTGTAATAATATAAAATCCGTTTACAGTTATGATGCGGAAATAGAGTTTACAAATTCCGGAAAAAATCCGCAAGAAGTTGTTTATACTCAAAATTTACCGCAAGAAAGTGAAATTTTGGTTGAAAGTATCAAAGGAAGTTTGAAAAATGCTTCTACTTATGAGTGGCGTTTTACAGTTCCTGCGAATGGTAAGCAGGTGTTAAATTTTGTGGTAAAAGCACCTAATACAAAGAGAGAATGTAATTAAAATTAAATCCCCGAAGTTGTAATCTTCGGGGATTTTTTTTATATCTGCGGGGTCAAAACCGATTTTGCAAATTCGATATCGAACTCTCGATTTTCACGTTTTTGCTTTATACAATCATTTTTGAGATGTCTGTCGTTCATGATGCAAAAATCAGGAGTTATACCGTTTTTATCCATTTTTTTACCGGACGGATAATGAAATTGTCCGGTACTCAGAGCTAATCTTGCTTTGTTTTCAAACTGATAAACGTCTTGAATTGTACTTTTACCGAAAGTTGGAGTACCGATAACTTTAGCCTGTGCCTGTTCTTTCAATGCAGAAGTCAAAACTTCAGCAGAAGAGGCGGTTTGAGCATCAACCAAAACAGCTAAAGGATAGTTATATGCTTTTTGATTTTTAGCTACATAATATTTATCTTCCGTCCCTTCTTTGCCTTTTACAATGGTAATAATTCCGTCATCAATAAAAAGTTTTGCAACTTCGATGGCAGAGTTAAGTTGTCCGCCTTGATTGCCTCTTAAATCAAGAATAATTCCTTTTACACGATTGTGACGAGCAATTGATTTTTTTATAAAATTTGCGGTGTTATTTTCAAAACTTTTAATTTTTATTGTCAGAAATTCTCCGTCAGAACTGTCATCAATAGCTGTTTCTATTATTTCATCTTCAATTTCATCGGAGTAGTGATATTTTGAGTGATTATCCAGAGAATTTACGGCATTATACAAAACTTTTTCAGCTACGTGTCCGTCATAATTCTTTACTTTTTGAGATACTTTTTCGGCTTTTTTAACTGCTTTGTCGGCAATTTCGGCCCAAGTGTTAATATCGTTTTGGTCTTTAGGTTTATGCCATAAAGCTACTTGTTTTCTTTTATAATACATATAAACCATATCTTTACCGTCGGCAATGGTAAAGTTTTTATCAATTTCAGACAATCCTTTTAGCCCGTTTATAGTTAAGGATTCAATATTAACCGGAGTAATATGGTTGTCGTTTATGGTGTTGTAAACGGTTGTAAATAAGATTTTGTCATTAGCATAAGTCGTTGTAAAAACAAGGCTTAAAGCAATAGTCAATATTATTTTTTTGAACATTTTGACCTCTTTTTATGTTTTGTTTTTTTCGTTTTTTTGTTTTTTGTTTCCGGCATTCTATCAGGAAGATATGCAAAAATCAACCCGCCGGTTACAGGTTCTGCTTCGGTAAGGCGAGCAGTAATATTATCGCCTAATCTGAATTTTAATTTTGTTTCTACTCCCCGCAGAGTTGTATCGGCATCTAACAGTTGATAAAAATCTCGCGGAAGGGTACGCATGGGAATAAGTCCTTCGGCTCCAAGCTCTTCTATTCTAACAAAAATACCGGCATTACTTAATCCGCTTATTTTTAGCTCAAATTCTGCACCGGTGAGCGGTTTCAAATAAGATGAAATGTATCGGGCGGTAATATCTCTTTCAATAGCTACTGCCGTTCGTTCGGTAGTGCATAAGTGTTCTGCTGTTTCTTCCATTGCTTTCAGGGATAAAATTTTTGTATCTTTTTCCATATTGCACGCAAAAATAATTAAGCGATGAATTATCAAATCGGAGTAGCGGCGAATAGGAGATGTGAAGTGCACATATTTTTTTAAGTTAAGCCCGAAGTGTCCGCAATTATGCGGAGAATATTTTGCCTGACATTGCAAACGAAGAACTAAATCATCTATACCGTGAGAATTATTTTTTTGTCGGCATATTTCAATGATTTTGTTTAAGTGTTTGGGGAGTAGTGCAGAATATTCCGGCAACCTTAATTTCAAGTCATTCAGCAGGGGTTTCAATTCCTGTAATTTTTCCTCTAACGGTTTTTCATGAATACGATACATTATCGGAGTTTTGAAATTAGAGAGAAAATTAGCGGCAGCAACATTAGCGGCAATCATAAATTCTTCAATCAGTTTGTTAGATGTAAGGTTTTGTCTTTTTTCAATATTGCAGATTTCTCCGTTTTTAGAAAATTTTATTTTTACTTCGCAACCTTCAATTTCAAGAGTGCCACGAGATTTGCGAGCTTTTTCAAGAGCAAAATAAGCTTGATATAAAGGATTTATTACCGTGGTGAAAATTTGTTTGGTTAAAGAATTAAATTGTCCGTAAAAGGCATTATCAACTTCTTTGTATGTCAAACGAGCAACAGATTTGATAATTGCACGTTCAAAACGATAATTTAACAAATTTCCGTGTTTATCAATTTCCATAAAACAGGCTATTACCGGACGTTTTACTTTCGGGTTTAATGAGCATAAATCATTGCTCAAAATTTCGGGCAACATCGGGATAACCCTTTGAGGTAAATAAACGGAATTTCCTCGTTTGTATGCCTCGGTATCAAGTCTGCTGTGCGGTTTTACATAAAAGGCAACATCGGCAATGGCAACAATAATTTTAAATCCGAAATCAGTAGATGTGGCATAAACTGCGTCATCAAAATCTTTGGAATCATCTCCGTCAATAGTAACAAAGGGGAGGGAGCATAAGTCAGTTCTTTTTGTTTGATTGAAATCGTCAAAATTTTTACATTCAAGCAGGGTAGCTTCATCAAAAGTTTCGGGAATTTTATATTTTTTCGTTACCAGTACTTCATCTAACAAAGATAATGAAAAAGTTCCGTAATTTTTAATCAGTTCAGCTTCATTTGAACGACGATTATTGGTAGGCATAATTTCTACCAAATCGTTATTATGCAGATTTTTTATTGCTCCCAAAAGGTAAGGTTGTCGGTTTTTATCACAAGGTTTAACCCAACATACACCGTTTTGTTTATATACTGTTCCAAAAATCTCGGTCAGATTTTCGCTGGTTTCCATAACTGTTTTTTTAGAATGTGAAAATTTTATTTTTGGCATTATTTCAACTCTGCAATAAGCGGTGTATGATCTGAGGGTTTGTTATCTTTACGAGGGTTTTTATCTACATTACAAGAAAGCAAATTATCCACAGCCGGAGCTGATAAAAACAGATAGTCAATTCTCATTCCGAAATCTGCAGAAAAGGCATTTCCGGTATAATCCCAAAAAGTGTATCCTATGTCTGCCGGGTGAAGACTGCGAAAAGCATCATAGAATCCCAGAAAAGAAAGTTGTTTCAAACGAGTTTGAACTTCCGGTCTGAATAAGGCATTACCTTTGAAAATTTGCGGATTATAAACATCTTTATCAGATAGAATTATGTTAAAATCTCCACCTAAAATAACCGGTTGAGGTATTGTTGCAAGATTTTTTATATGTTCTAAAAAGGCATCAATCCATTTAAGTTTATATTCAAATTTCGATGTGTCGTTTGCGTTGTTATATGGCGGATTGCCGTTAGGAAGGTAGATAGATGCAACGCGATAAGTTGTATCTTTAATTGTTACGTTTGCTTCCAAATAACGCATTTGTTCGTCATTAAAATTGGGCAAATTTTCATGGATTACGTTTATCTTTCCGGTGCTTAATATTGCGACACCGTTATAACTTTTTTGCCCCAATATTTTGGCATCATAACCGCAAGCCGCTAATTCAAAGAAAGGAAAATTATTATATTCTGATTTAATTTCTTGCAATAAAACTATATCAGGTTTTTCTGTTTTTAGCCACGAACACAGGTTTTCAATACGTGCATTTATCGAGTTTACATTAAATGTTGCTATTTTCATAAATTTAAGCCTTTACTATTTTATCATTTTTAATGTATATTACTTTTGTTCTTGTGAAAAGTAAAAAAATTAGGAGATAGGAATGCTTGATAATTTTTCTGATAATTACAGACGAGATGACGAAGAAGTATTGAATGAATTTCGTCAGAAACAAGTCAATTTTGATTTAGAAGAAAGAAAAAACGAAATAGACAATTCTCGCAGTCTTTTTATCGGAGCTTTAGCCGGATTGTTTATGGCCGGTATTGTAGGTTGGTTTGTTTTAGCACCTCGTTATCAGACTAATAATGAAGATAATATTCCGTTGATTTCTCGTCCGCAACAACCGGTTAAAGTTTTGCCGGCAGGCATGAACGAAGTTGACGTAAAATCTCAAGACAGAAGCGTGTATGATGTTCTGGCTAAAAATGAACCTAAAGAAGAAAACACAAATATTGTAGAATCTACAGAAACTCCTAATTCAGAAGCTATTGAAAAATTGGTTGAAGAAGTTGTTGCCAATGCTCCGGAAACTCCCACTCCTGAAGTTGAATCTCTTACTGCCGTTGCCGTAGCTCCGGTAGCAGAAGTAAAAGAAGAAGTTAAGACCGAAGAAACAAAGGTAGAGGAAGTAAAAACGGAAACCGTAGCTGTGGCTGAAGAAACAGTTGCTCCCGAACCGGTTAAAGAAGAAGTAAAAGTTGAAGAAGTTAAAAAAGAAGAAGTTGTTAAAGTTGCAGAAGCAACAAAACCGGTTAATGAAATCAAAAAGGGAACATGGTCTGTTCAGTTGATGTCTTCTCCAAACAAGCCCGCCGTTGAAAAATCTTGGACAACAATGTCTAAAAAATATTCTGTGCTTAAAGATTTGCCTTATGAAGTTGAAAAAGCAGATTTGGGTGCCAAAGGTGTGTTTTATCGTTTGAAAGCGGGTTCTTTGCCAACAAAAGCTGAAGCAACAGCTTTATGTTCAAAGTTGAAGGCAGCAGGCGGAAGTTGTTTTGTGGTTAAAAAATAATGTCATTATTCCAACTGATATTAGCGCTTATTCCGGTATTTTTTTCCATTGTTTTGCATGAAGTTGCACATGGTTATGCTGCCTTAAAGTGTGGCGATGATACTGCAAAACGAAACGGAAGATTGTCGTTAAATCCGCTGGTCCATGTTGACAAGTTCGGCACAGTATTTTTGCCGCTGATGTTGCTATGGGCAGGAGCTCCGTTTTTATTCGGTTGGGCAAAGCCGGTTCCTGTCAATTTTAATCGCTTAAAAAATCGTCGTAGAGATGTTGTGATTGTCGCATCTGCCGGAATTGTCGTCAATATGATTTTGGCAAGCGTAGCTTATCATGTGCTTATGGCGACTTCAACAAATACAATTTTTGCTCCGTTTTTTATTAATCTGCTAACGATAAATTTAGCATTGATTTTTATTAATATTCTGCCAATTCCACCGCTTGACGGTTCTAAAATTTTCTTTGGTTGGATAGACAAGCCTTGGGCAAAAAAATATGTTTATGCCGAAAGAGAAGGGATGATTGCACTAATCGTTTTGGTTGCGATTGTTCCCGTGGTTGAACGAGCTTTCGGTCTTTCAACGTTTGAAATGCTTGATCCTTTAGGTTGGTATATCAAAACAATGTTTCGTTGGATTTTGGGGTAATATATGACAAAAGCAGCGATAGTTTCAATTTCCGGTTTATATCTCAACGATGACGAAAAACGAATTTTATCGCAAATGCAACCTGTCGGGGTTACTCTTTTTGCTCGTAATATCTTAAATAAGCAACAATTATCTTCGCTAATTAAAGAGATAAAAGAACTTATCGGTGATGATGTGATTGTTGCCGTTGACCAAGAAGGCGGACGCGTCAGACGTTTGTCCGAGCCGGAATGGAAAAGTTATGCCTCGCAAAATGTTTTAGGAAAACTGCCTTCCGAAATAAGCAAAATGCACGCAACTTTGATTGCAAAAGATTTAAAAGAAGTCGGAATCAATCTCAATTATGCACCGGTTTTAGACAAGGTATATCCGCAAACTCACGAGGTTTTGCGCTCTCGTTGTTTTGCGAATAATGAAATCGAATTGGCGAGAGTTATAATAGAGGCATATTGCAACAACGGAGTTTGTCCATGTATAAAACATCTTCCGGGCCATGGTCGAGCAAAAGTTGACCCTCATTTAGGATTGCCGGTTATAGATTGTTCTTTGAGTGATTTTGAACAAGATATGGATATTTTCAAAGCTAATAACACAGCTCCGGCCGGAATGACCGCTCATATCGTTTTGCCGGAGGTTGACGACAAGCCGATTACAATGAGTTCGAAAGCAATCAAAGAAATTATAAGGGGATATATCGGATTTGACGGTTTGCTTATTTCTGATGCAATCGATATGAACGCATTAAGCGGTACAATTTGCGAAAGAGCCATAAAGTCGCTGTCTGCCGGTTGTGATTTAGTTTGTTATTGTGGCGGAAAAACAGAAGATTTGAGCAATTTAGCAATGGAATTGCCACAAGTTAGCGAAATAACCGAACAGCGCTTGCAAAAGGTTAGAGACATTATAAAAAAATCTGCAACAGATGAAGTTGATTATGAACAATATCAACAGGAAATCGGTTCTGTTGAAACCTATACCGAAAGCTACGATGCCACCGAAGTTTTGAACTTGATGAACAATAATAAGTTCTAAAGTTGATATAATGAATGCTACTGTAGGTATTTTTTAGTTCCCAGTTTTTTCATTTTTTTAAATCAATATTAACGCATACATATTATATCTCTATTATAAAATGTTTTAAAATATGAGGTAACTATGGACAGAGTTTCAATTGTAAACAGAATTGGCAAAGAATATAATACAACAAATATTGAAGGCGGTGAATACAGCTACGTTGCAGCAGCAGGTTCAAAAGAAAAATTAGAAAATCTGTTAGGTCGCACCTATAAACATTATAAACTTGACCTACGTTTTCAAAAAGATGACGTTGTTATTTTAATTGAAACCAAACAAAACTTCAAAAAAAGTGATGAGATACAATTAAAAGATTATCTTGATGAAGAAGTAGCTGTACATAAAACTAAAAAAATTATCTGTATATTAGCAAATACCAATAACGATAAAATAAAAGTTTGGAATTCTGTAATAGATGATGACCATCTTTTAAAAGATGAAACAGTTTTAGATACAATAGAGCATTATTCTTCATTCTTTCAATTAAATAAACAAAATGATAGAGAACGAGTACTAAAAAATACCTATGACTTAAATGAATTGTTACACAAAAAAGATATTCCAGAAGCATTGCGCAGTCAGTTTGTTGGAACTGTGTTACTTCATATAAAAGATTTAGTAAAACAGCTTGGTGCAACAGAAATTGATGAAGCATTAAAGAAACAAATTGATACATCATTTAATTTGCAATCTGAAAAACAAATAATTGCTGGTATTGAAACCACGCTAACTCAACTATTAGATGGTTCTGATAATAAAAGTAAAAAAGTTGAATTATTACAAAACAATATATTAAAAAATCAAAAAGTTAGAGCATTAAAGAAAAAAGACTGGATTGAAATAATAGATAGCATTTTGATGGATATATACAAATTTATTGATGTCAATAGCTCTGAAGGTCAAGATATTTTGAATCTGTTTTTTATAGCATTCAACAAATATACCGGTAAGGCTGATAAAAACCAAGCATTTACACCTGACCATATAACAGAGTTTATGTGTAGATTAACCGATGTAGACCATACAAAAGTTGTACTGGATGGAACATGTGGTAGTGCATCATTCTTGGTTCAAGCAATGGTTAAAGAATTGAACGATTGTAAAAAAAATCATACCGAAGCACAAACAAAAGAACTTCAAAAAGAAGTAAAAGAAAAACATATCTACGGTATAGAAGTTGAAGAAAAAGCTTTTGGTCTATCTGTAACAAATATGCTAATTCACGGAGATGGAAACTCAAATATCAAATTAGGAAGTTGTTTTGACCACAAAGAGTTTATCAAAAATGCATCACCTGATATTATTTTGATGAATCCCCCCTATAATGCAAAACCAATAGGAATTCCAAATTCTTACAAGAAAGAATGGGGAAAAGCTAAAGATGGAAAAGAAGACCCAACAAAAGGTCTCGTATTTGTGCACTATTTTTCTGATGTGATAAAAGAGCTTAATTCTGACCGTATCAAAAAGGGAGAACAAGCAAAAACTGTAAAATTAGCAGTTTTATTACCTCTAGCATGTGCTATTGGTACAAGCAATCTTATTACAAAAGAAAAAGAAGCACTGCTTAAAGATAATACATTAGATGCTGTATTTTCACTTCCAGCAGAAATGTTCTATCCGGGAGCTTCTGTTTGTGCTTGTTGTATGTTGTTTACTCTAGGACAATCTCATACAAAAGCCGATGGCTCAACAAGAAGTACATTCTTTGGTTATTGTAAAGATGATGGCTTTGTTAAGAAAAAGAATTTAGGACGTGTTGAACAATTTATCAAAGATAGCAATGGTAATTTTACAATATCTAAATGGAAACAAATTGAAAATGAATGGTTAGATTTGTTTGAGAGAAAAGCGGTTGTTGACGGCAAGTCCGCAGTAGAAAAAGTTAATGCTGATGATGAATGGTTGTGTGAAGCATACATGAAAACAGATTATACTAAGTTGACTGCAAATGATTTTCAGCAAACTCTTAATAACTATCTATCATATCTTGTTAAAGAAGGTAATATTTATGAAGATAATGGAGAAGCATAAATATGGATTTAAACACTAAGGATTGGAAAGAGTTTAATATAGCACGACTTTGTCATATCAATATGGGTAATAAATTTGATAATGACAAAATGACTCATGATTTGCCTTCTATTAATTTTGTATCAAGAACAGCTAATAATAATGGAATATCAGATATTGTAGATAAAATAGATGGTGTTGAGCCATACCCTGCAAATAGCATTACGGTTGCTCTTGGTGGAAGTATTGGTTCATGCTATCTTCAACCTAAACCTTTCTATACTGGACAGAATGTTTCCGTATTGTTATTTGATGAAAGTATATCTAATAATATAAAACTGTTTATCACTACAATGTTTATGAACGAATGTAAATATAAGTATGTTGCATTTGGTCGAGAATTAAATGTCCATATTCGCAATGATTTTACATTTTATTTGCCGATAAAATATAATAGTGATAAGACACCTTTTATAGATAATACAAAAAAATATTCTGATGAAGGGTATGTTCCTGATTGGCAGTTTATGGAAAATTATATTAAATCATTGCATCACAAACCGATAACAACAAAAGTCAAAACTGGCAAAACTAAAGAATTAGACATTGATAAATGGGAAGAGTTTAAGGTATCTAATTTGTTTACTCTTTTGAATGGTAAAGGTATTACAAAAGAAGAAATTGAAGAAAATGAAGGTTCTCTTGTTGCGATTCAAAGTGGAGAAGAAAACAATGGTGTTTTGGGCAAAATAGATAAACAGCATTGTCTAAAAATGGGATATACATTGACAGATAAAATGTGCTTAACCGTTGCAAGAACAGGTTCAGCAGGTTTTGTATCCTTCCAATCTAATGGCTGTGTTGTTGGTGATAGTGCTAAAATTTTATTGTTAAATTATGACGTTGCAACAAAAAATATCTATTTATTTGTACAAACTATACTTACTGCAAATAGATTTAAATACGATTATGGAAGAAAAGTAACAGAAGATAAGTATTTAAATGACATTATAAGATTGCCGATTCAAAGAGAGAAAAACGGAAATCCAATTATAGATGAGGAACATACTTACTCCGATAAAGGCTATATTCCTGATTGGCAGTTTATGGAAGACTATATAAATTCTTTACCTTATAGCGATAGAATTGTTTAACAAATAAAAAAACGGGGAGGATTCCCCGTTTTTTTTATTTGTTGGTTAAGATTTCGATGTCGTATGGGAAGTTGATGTCGATACAACATTCTTCGTCAGCCTCCACAAATTTTGTATAGTCATAATGTTCCATAAAGATAGCTCGCAAATGCGAATTTTCGGGAACTAAATCTGCAGATTTGTAAATATCTTTTCCCCATAAAATCGGGTTGTATTTTCTGCCATTAAACTGGCTTATACAAAGCTGTTTGTGTTGGTCTTTATCAAAAGTTTTTATCATTTTGTTGATATGAGCCGGAGTTATACAAGGCATATCGGCAGGGATTAATAAAGCTCCGTCACAAAATGAAGGAACAGAGTTTATTCCTAAGCGGATAGAGGTTTTTACACCTGACATATAATCATCATTACGCAAAATGTTTATATCCAAATCTTCCATATATTCTTCGAGTTCTTCCGCACGGTGTCCGGTAACGACATAAATCGGATTAGCTTTAGATTTTATTGCTGCACGAACTGCTTTCATAAACAATGGTTCATCGCCGAGTTTTATCAAAAGTTTGTTACAACGGGCTCGAGTAGAAATTCCTGCAGCCAAGATGACAGCGGCGATATGGGCATCGGTTTTGCCTTTTTTTGTATTGCTGTCAGGACTGATTATGTTTTCTTTTTCTTCGTCTGTCAGCTTAGTGTCTTCGAGTAACACATTGTTAAAATGTGGAAAATCAGTTTGAAAAAGCTTGTCTTTTGTGATTGCCATTTTGATAAATTTATCAGCTAAAGGAGAAGTTGCCTTATCATAGTGATATGGTAAAACAACAATTTTAGAGTTTTTCTTGGTGGCAATCATAAGGTCGGAAAGAGTATCTTGCGGAATGTTTGAGCATACAATACAATCTGCAGATGCGCTCAAAGCGGCTGGAACAGTATCGCCGACATAACTGCTCGGTAAGGCAGGAACAACAAAAACAAGCTGATATTTTCCTGCAGCTTCCGAAATTCCTGCTGCGGTGTCGGTGTATTCGTGAGCACAATAAAATTCTTGTACAAATTCTATTTGTAAGCCGGCAAAATTTTTGATTAGTTTTTTCACAACAGCGGAAAAATGTTTGTTTTCGGTATTATCTTTATAAAATTGTGTGAACAAAACCGCAGCTCTTATCATATTTTCAGATTGAATTTTAAGCAAAGGTTCGTTGCCTGAAAGACGAAAGATTATATCGTCAACAAAAGATTGTTCAACAATGGGACAACGAAATTTCAGGCTTCCGATTACATCGCCTTTTTTTACATTTTTATAAGCTGGAACCGTATTTAAGGTCATATAAGGATTGATACGATTGAATTTTGCAAGTCTTTCCTCCGTATATATGAAAATACCGTCAAAATTGGCAACAATTTTGCAACTGTTAGAGCTTTTTGAAATGGTATATACCAAATTTTCACCGCAAATTTGCGGAGCAATCATCCCTAATGCCGTTTCAACCGTAATATCTCCCGGAACTGTTCTTACTCCGGTAATTTTTTTAATTCCGATAATTTTCAAGAATAAAATATCTTCACGAGTGAGTTTATGACCTTGGGGCAAAACTCTGTCATCAATTCTAATGTCATTTAGAAGAATTATACCGTCTGCGGTACTAATATCAAATTCGCTAATCTGCATAAATACATCCTTTGAGTTCTCAATTTGTTTATATCATAGATATAAAACACTTTTTCGTCAATAAGTAATAATCCGTGGTTGACGGCTGTAAAATATGGGAGTATTTTGCATATAAAATTAACTAAAGGAGAAAAAATATGAAGAAAATTTTAGGTGCTTGCATTGTGGCTGTTGCTCTTTCTGCCTGTGCTGATTTGTCCGGTTTGACAACTACAGCTTCTGCAGACACATCTACAAAAGCAAAATTAAAAACTTGTATGTTGAATGAAGCAAATGCTAAATTGCAAGCAGGTACATTGTTTACAAACGGAACTTATGCTACCGCAAAAGAAATTGCAACTACTTGTGTTAAGAAATTGGCTCTTGAATCTATGGGAATAACAAGTGAAGCTACTTCTACAGCCGCTACAATCTTGAGCAGTTTACAAGCCGCAGCATCAGCTGCCGGTACAACAAATTAATTAGTTGTTGTGAAAAAAATGGAAGGAGGGCAAATGCTCTCCTTTTTTTAGTCAAATAATCCGGCTTTGTTATATTCGTTTTGAATGGTTGAAATTTCAACCTCGGTATATCGTTGTGTCGTGGATAACGAAGCATGGCCTAACAATTCTTGAATTGAGCGTAAATCTGTTCCGGCGGCAAGTAAATGGGTTGCAAAAGAGTGACGGAGAGAATGAGGGGTTAAATTGTTAGGTAATCCCATATAATTACGGATTTTTTCCATTTGTCTTTGAATGATGCGCGGATTTATTCTTTCGCCTCTTGCTCCTAAAAATAAGGCTTCTTCGTGATTGTGACTATATGGGCAATTATCCAAATAATTTTCTACCGTTTTTGTAACTATCGGCAGCAATGGGACAATTCGGGTTTTGTTGCCTTTACCTTTAATTCGCAAAAATTCGTTATTATCAAAATCTCCGACATTTAAGTTTGTTGCTTCGGAAATACGTAATCCGCACCCGTAAAGCAAAGTGAAAATGGCTATATCTCGTAGCTGTTGCCAGTTTTCGTTCTCAAAATTAGGTGCTTCTTCAATCAGTTCAACTGCCTGATTTTTATCAAGAGAGCGAGGAAGATTTTTAGGCTTTTTCGGTGATGATAAAATGCTTATGGCGGAGTTTTTAGCCAGTTTTTTCTTACTGAGCCAACGATAAAAATTACGAATAGTCGATAATTTGCGTGCTAAAGAGCTTTTGTTTAGCAGTTGCGTTTTTTCCGAGCTAACGTATTTGCGAAAATCGGTAATATCAAGTTCGGATAATTGACCGAGAGAAACTTTATCTTTGAAAAACGCCAAAAAGTCTGACAAATCGCGTGAATAAGCATCAACCGTATGTTCCGAATATAATCGTTCATCACGCAACCAATTTTGCCAGTTGCGTATAACTTCTTTCAATATGCTGTCTGCATTATATTTTATCTCTTCCTTCATAAAAAAATTATAGCATTTCATACTTAATTTTTTGTAAAAATACATATTTACTTTTGGCTAAAATTTTGATAAAATTTGATTCTAATCATTAATTATTTTAGCTTATGAAGAAATTTTTTTATCTTTTCGTTGCATTGTCAACTTTCGTATGCGTTTCATGTGGTAACAATTCTGAGCAGATGGAACAATATTGGAAAGATTATGAAGCTGCTAAGAGTGAGGAAGTCGTTGAGAAGCAGCCCGAGGTAATTACATCAACCATTATCAGAGTTGATAGAGTTATCTGTAGCGGAGGTTATTCTTCCTATTCAAAGACAGTGATATTGACCGATGATGGTAGGAGTTTTTCTTTCAGAGACTCCGATAACATTGGGTCAGTCAATGTCCGAGAGGGAGATGTAGCTCAATATCTTCTTTATGGTGACGGAAAAACCGAACTTGAGGGAATTGCTTATGCAATCAATAAGTAAGGTTATATCCGTGCTATAAAAAAAGGAACCGATGAGGTTCCTTTTTTTATACGTGCTGTGTCGAGAAAACGTCTCTTAATCTACCGATAAAACTTTGTTTTACCGGAGTTTGAGATGGGGCTTTTTCCTCGGTTTTAACAGCGATGTCTTCACAGTTGTAATGTTTGTCAACAAAATTATATTGCGGTGCAATAGGACGAACTCCGGTTAATTCGGCAAGAGCTTCTCTTCTTTGTTGCAAACGCAAGTTATCGGCACGCATGCTTTCGACAATTTCTGCTCGAGCAACACTCTCTGTATCTCTGCGTTCTCTGAATGCTGCAATTCTGTCATGTATTTTAGAATGTCCTGATGACATTATTGCCGAAACATTTTCCGTATAGTCTCGTGAAGGTGTTTCAATAATTTGTTCATCAAATCTGCTATCATATCGCTTTTTTGCTTCCGGATGTGTTTCTTCGTATTCTTTCACAAAATTTTTGGCATCTTTATATTCTTGTTTTATGACATTTAACATCTTGTTACGTTCACTATCGGGAAGTATCATGTATTCGATATTATCTTGAGAAAAAATGGTGGCATTTTCATTTGCTTTTCCCATTGTTTTTTCGGATTGCCTGCTTAGTGATTTTACTTTTCTGGCGATTTTTTTTATGCCTTTTTTATCTTTTTTTACACTCCGTTTGAGCTTTCTGTTTTCTTTTTTTGATGGAAGTTGTCCCGTTTCTTCCATAGCTTCGGTATATGCTTCTACTCTGTCAAATAAATTATCACTGATTTTTGACAAAGCCTCTACTGAGGTATTCATTTTTCTTTCTACTGCATAACTATACATATCAAGAATTTCTTCATCTACCATTGCTTGAGATTCTTGAGTTCCGTCAAAATTGTTAAGTGATTCTATTAAGTCCTGACAGTCTTCGACAAAGTCACGTTGATCCTCATAGATATGTTCATTTCTGTATCTGCTGACCGTAACTTCCGGTAGGGTATTTGCCAGTGTATTATCTTGTTCTTCTGTCATAATAAAACTCCTTAACTTATTGAAGTATAGCACTTGTTTTTATAGTTTTCAATTCTTTTTGGGGATTGTGATAAAATGATGTTTGTTTTTGAAATCATAACGTATATTATGAGAAAAGTTTAGGAGATAAAAATGATTGTCGGAGTTTTGTTACCTCTGCCGTTTAACGAACCGTTTGATTATAGCTGTAATGAAGAATTGCCGCTTGGTACGATGGTGCGTGTTCCTTGGGGAAAGACTGAAATTGTCGGTGTGGTGTGGCAACACGGACAATCATCCGATTGTGATATTAAGAAAATTAAACCGATAATCAAAAAATATGATTTCAAACCGATAAACAAAGAGATAATCGAACTAATTAAATTTGTTTCTCAATATAATTTAGCTCCTTTGGGTATGGTATTGAAGATGGTTATCAGTGTTAAGCAGGTTTTTGAAGACGAACCAACCGAGGCTTTTTATTGCTTGAGCGGAAAAACTTTAGCCGAGGCAAAGCTTAAAAACTCTGATGCGAGATGGCGAGTAATAGATTTATTAAAACACGGAAGTTATACCAAATCTGAAATATGTAAGGGAGCAGGTTGTTGTTCTTCTGTTGTTGACGGATTATATGCTGCCGGAGTTATTGAAACTCAAATCAGAATTAAGAAAAAATCCTATATTGAGCCCAAACCCGATTTCAGAAGTGTTTCCCTTACGGAAGAGCAACAAAAAGCCGCTGATAATGTGGTTGCAAAAGTAGGAAACGGATTTTCGGTTACACTGATTGACGGGGTCACAGGAAGCGGTAAAACCGAGGTTTATTTTGAAGTGGCAGCAGAAGCATTAAAACAAGGAAAACAAGTGCTTATTCTTGTTCCCGAAATTTCGCTTACAACACAGTGGTTAGCCAGATTTGAACAAAGATTTGGGGTTAAGCCTGTTTGTTGGCATTCAGCTTTGGGAACAAGAGAGCGAGCCGATAACTGGATTGCGGCAGTAGAAGGACGAGCAAAAGTTATTGTCGGAGCACGTTCTGCTTTGTTTTTGCCTTATCCTGATTTAGGATTGATTGTTATAGATGAAAGTCATGACCATTCGTTTAAGCAAGAAGATTTTGTGAATTATCAATGTCGTGATATGGCGGTTGTTCGTGCAAAATTGGAGGGATTTCCGCTTATTCTATCGACGGCAACACCAGATATGGAAACAGTTGTAAATGTTGAAAACGGAAAATATGACACGGTTAAATTAACCAAAAGATTTGCCGGTGCAACTTTGCCGGATATAAAAATTATAGATTTGAAAAAAGATAAACCGAAAAGAGGAGAATGGGGACCCTCATGGCTTGCCCCGACATTGGTCGATGCCTTAAAAAACAATTTGGAAAAAGGCGAACAATCTATGCTGTTCTTAAATCGTCGCGGCTATGCTCCCTTGATAATATGTCGTGATTGCGGTTATCGTATTCAATGCCCTCATTGTACAGCTTGGTTGGCTGAACATAAAACCAGCGGAAAATTGTTGTGTCATCGTTGCGGTTATATGATGAATAAGCCACCTTTTTGTCCTGATTGTCATTCGGAAGACGGTTTAACCGCTTGCGGTCCCGGTGTTGAACGAATTGCCGAAGAAGTAAATAAGCGTTTCCCTAATGCCAGAGTTAAAGTTTTATCAAGTGATACCACTTCAAGTGTTGCAGAGTTGTCAAAGATATTTGATGAAATGGAAAAAGGACAACTTGATATTATGGTCGGAACTCAGATTTTAGCGAAAGGTCATCATTTTCCGGAGTTGACATTGGTTGGTATTGTCGATGCCGACTTAGGTTTGATGGGAAGTGATTTAAGGGCATCTGAACAAACGTTTCAATTATTGTCACAAGTTGCGGGAAGAGCAGGGCGTGCGGGAAAAAGCGGAGAAGTTTTTGTGCAAACTCTATATCCTGAAAATGCCGTTTTACAAGCTTTGGTGAACAATAATCGAGAAGATTTTTTTGCACTGGAAAAACAGACCAGAAAAATATTAAAAATGCCACCTTTCGGCAAGTTGGCGGCTTTGATAGTCAGTAGCGAAAAAGCTCATTTGGCGGAAAAAATTGCAGTTGCATTAGGGCAAACAGCCCCTAATAACGAATATATAACAACATTGGGACCGGCTCCGGCTCCGGTGTTTATGTTACGAAATAAATATCGTTATCGCCTGTTGTTAAAAACAGCAAGAACAATAAATATACAAGAAGTCTTGAAATTATGGATTGATAAGGTTAATATACCATCATCGGTCAGAGTGGAAACGGATATTGATCCTTACTCTTTTATGTAAAAAATTAATAAAATAGCAATAAAAAAGAAATACAGTAACTAAAATTGGTAAGAGAGATAACAGATGAAGAAAAACGAAAAGAATAAATTGATAAAATCTTATGCAGAGGCTTTTTATGGAGCCGCATCTGCGTCTTCTTTGTCTGAAAAGGTTTTTGCCGAAACAGAAGATTTTGTGGATTTATTAAAAAAAGATACAAAATTGATGAAGTATTTATCAGGACCGTTACTGAAAGATAGTGATAAAAAAGAAATTTTAGTTGATATAACGGAAAAAAAGAATTTTTCGCAGCCTGTTATCGGCTTAGTAAAAACTATGGCTGACAACGGACGGGTTGCATTGTTGCCGGAAGTGTTGAAAGCTTATGCAGATGTTTATTATGCTAAAAACAATATATCTCAAGTGAATGTGCAAACGGCAATAGAGCTTTCCGAAGAACAAAAAAACAATCTTGTTTCCGCAATGGAAAGCTATTTAGGTAATAAAGTTGTTGTTAAGTATCAAATAAAGCCTGAAATTTTGGGCGGATTAGTGATAGAATGCGGAACAAAGTTGATTGACGACTCAATCAAAGGTAAACTGGAACGATTGGAATTATTGATGAAAGGGACAAAATAAAATGTCTGGAGCCAGTGAAATAGCATCTGTTTTAGAGGCAAAAATTGCCGAAGCAAAAGCAGATATAGACGTGTCCGAAGTAGGACGTGTGTTATCCGTCGGTGACGGTATTGCTCGCGTTTACGGTTTGGATAATGTGAAATATAACGAAATGGTCGAGTTTCCTAACGGAGTTAAGGGGATGGCTCTTAACTTGGAAGAAGACAATGTCGGTGTTGTATTGTTTGGCGATGATACCGGAATTAAAGAAGGTGACATCGTAAAACGAACAGACAAGATTGTGAGTGTACCGGTCGGTAAAGGTTTGCTCGGTCGTGTAGTTAATGCTTTAGGCGAGCCTATTGACGGACTCGGAAAAATTGAGGCGACAGAATATAGCAACTCAGAGGTTAAAGCTCCGGGTATTATTGAACGTCAAAGTGTTTGCGAACCTATGCAAACAGGTTTGAAAATTGTTGATGCCCTTATTCCTATCGGTCGCGGACAACGTGAGTTGATAATCGGAGACCGTCAAACCGGAAAAACATCAATTATCGTTGATACAATCATCAACCAAAAGCATATTAACGATCAGGCTAAATCTGAAAACGAAAAAATGTATTGCATTTATGTTGCCGTAGGACAGAAACGTTCTACCGTTGCACAAGTGGTTCAAACTTTAAAAGATCATGGGGCTTTAGATTATACTATTGTGGTTGCTGCAACAGCATCTGATGCGGCTCCGATGCAGTTTATTGCTCCATATTCGGGATGTGCGATGGGTGAGTATTTTCGTGATAACGGAATGCACGCGGTTATCTTTTATGATGACTTATCCAAACAAGCAACGGCATATCGTCAAATGTCTTTGTTGCTCCGTCGCCCGCCGGGACGTGAAGCTTATCCGGGTGATGTATTCTATTTGCACTCTCGTTTGTTGGAACGTGCGGCAAAAATGAGTGATGAAAAAGGCGGCGGTTCGTTGACGGCTTTACCGGTTATTGAAACACAAGCCGGAGACGTGTCTGCATATATTCCGACCAATGTTATTTCTATTACGGACGGACAAATCTTTTTGGAAACATCTTTGTTCTATCAAGGTATTCGTCCGGCGGTTAACGTGGGTATTTCGGTAAGTCGTGTGGGCTCTGCTGCTCAAATTAAGGCTATGAAGCAAGTTGCCGGAAAAATTAAGCTTGATTTGGCGCAATATCGTGAAATGGCAGCATTTGCCAAGTTCTCATCGGATTTGGATGCTTCGACAAAACAGCTTATTGCCCGAGGCGAAAGATTGACAATGTTATTGGAACAATCTGTTCATGCACCTCTTCCGGTAGCAGAAGAAGTTGTTTTGATTTTCGCCGGTGTTCGAGGATTTTTGGATAAAATGTCTGTTGATGAAGTCAATCCTTTTGAAGATGCCGTTGTTGAAAGAGTTAGAGCTAAACATCCTGAATTTTTGACAGAGATAAACGAGAAAAAAGTTATATCAGAAGATTTAGATAAGAGATTGACTGATTTCTATACATCTTTTACGGAAGAATTTTTGGATAAAGACAGGGTAGCATAAAATGGCGGGTTTGAAAGAATTACGTAACAGAATAGAGGCTATCAAGTCGACTCAAAAAATAACATCGGCTATGAAAATGGTGGCAGCATCTCGTTTGCGTAGAGCTCAGCTTGCTTTGATAAAAATTGAAGCATACAGGGAGTGTTTATACAACACCGTAAGCAGGATTTTATATACTTTGCGTGTTCAGGCAAAAGAACAAGGTAAAGAATTGGAAAAAAGATGGTTATGCGCCCCTAAACCGCAACAGCAAAAATATTTGTTGGTAGTGTTAACTTCCGACAAAGGTTTGTGTGGCAGTTATAATTCTTCGATAGTGCGTCAAGCAATGGCTCGAATAGAAGAACTTAAAGCTTTAGGTAAAGAGGTGCAAATTATATGCTTGGGATATCGCGGTTATAATGCACTCAAAGGTCTGTATGGCGATATGATTATCAGATTTGATGAGTCTGTCGTGACCGATGGTGTGTTTTACGAAGAAGGTGTTGCTCTTGCCGATGAAATATCAGAGATGTATATGGCTGATAAAATTGATGTTTGTGAAGTTATATACAGTCGGTTTATATCTGCTTTGAACAGAGATGTTGTCAGTGAAGAGGTTTTACCTTTTGATATCAGTGTGATTGAAACGGGGGTTACCGATATGGAGGGTAGTGCATACTATGAGTCTGAGCCGGGAACTCTTGAAATGTTAGAACTGACGGTTCCTTTGGCATTCAAAGAACATATCTACGATATTATGATTAACACTCAAGCATCAGAGCAGGGAGCAAGAATGACTTCTATGGATAATGCAACTCGCAATGCTACGGATATGATTTCAAAGCTTACATTACGATACAATCGTTTGCGTCAAACGGCAATTACGACCGAATTAACGGAAATTATTGCCGGTGCGGAAGCTATTTAATTTAAGGAGACAGGTTTTATGACCAATAAAGACGGATATATATTTCAGGTTATGGGGGCAGTTGTCGATGTAAAGTTCGACGATTTGGAAAATTTGCCCGATATTTATACTGCGTTGAAATGTGAAAACGAAGGCAAAGAGTTGGTTTTGGAAGTAGAACAACAATTAGGAGAGGGCGTTGTTCGAACCATTGCTATGGATAGCACAGATGGTTTAACTCGCGGTATTAAAGTTGTTAATACCGGCAAACCTATTGAAGTTCCGGTAGGACCTGAGTTGTTGGGACGTATCATCAACGTAACCGGTGATGCAGTTGACGGCAGAGGGGAAATTAATACAAAAGACAAATTCTCTATTCACAGACCGGCTCCAAGCTTTACCGAACAATCAACCGAAACAGAAGTTTTGACTACCGGAATTAAGGTTATTGATTTGCTTGAGCCTTATGTAAAGGGCGGTAAAATCGGTTTATTCGGCGGTGCCGGTGTAGGTAAAACCGTGCTTATTCAAGAGTTGATTAATAATATTGCTAAAGGTCATGGCGGATATTCCGTATTTGCCGGTGTAGGCGAGCGTACTCGTGAAGGAAATGACCTTTATCACGAAATGATAGATTCCGGAGTTATTGATATTGAAGGCGACAAGTCTAAAACAGTATTGGTTTACGGACAGATGAACGAACCTCCCGGAGCCAGAGCTCGTGTTGCTTTGACAGGTTTGACACAGGCAGAATATTTCCGTGATGTAGAGCACAGAGATGTGTTGTTCTTTGTTGATAATATTTTCCGCTTTACTCAAGCCGGTTCTGAAATCTCGGCATTGTTAGGTCGTATTCCGTCAGCCGTGGGTTATCAACCGACTTTAGGAACAGATATGGGGGCGATGCAAGAACGTATTACTTCTACCAAAAACGGTTCAATTACCTCTGTTCAAGCGGTTTATGTGCCTGCTGATGACTTGACTGACCCGGCACCGGCAACAACCTTTGCTCACTTAGATGCAACTACTGTTTTGAGCCGTAGTATTTCGGAATTAGGTATTTATCCGGCGGTTGATCCGTTGGATTCGACAAGTCGTGTGCTTTCTCCGGATATTGTCGGTGAAGAACATTATAGTGTAGCTCGCGGTGTACAAGAAATTTTGCAAAAATATAAGTCGTTACAAGATATTATTGCAATTTTGGGTATGGATGAGTTGTCGGAAGAGGATCGTCTTGTCGTATCAAGGGCTCGTAAAGTTCAAAGATTTTTATCTCAGCCGTTTTTTGTTGCTGAAGTATTTACGGGAACTAAAGGCGAATATGTGAAATTGGAAGACACAATAAAAGGCTTTAAGGGAATTTTGGAAGGAAAATATGACGATGTTCCCGAACAGGCATTCTATATGGTCGGAACAATAGAACAAGTTTTGGAAAAAGCTGAAAAAATGAAAGGCGAGGCAGCATAATGGCAGAAATAACCTATAGATTGGTTGTGCCGTATAAAACTGTTGAAGACGGTAAAGCTTGGGGTGTGATTTTGCCGACCGGAGAAATTAATTTGACGGTGATTTCGGGCAGAGCTCCAAGCTTGGTTAAAGTTGATGAAGGTATGGTAAAAATTATGGCTTCTGAAACAGAAGTTAAACATCGTTTGTTTGTCAGAAAAGGTTTTGCTTCGATAGCAAACGATGTTTGTACCATCGCCAGCGAAATGATTATTCCGATAGAAAAAGTAAAATTGGAAGAATTTAAGGAAAAAGCCGAAAAAGATTTATTTTATCAGATGATTTTAGAAGAAATGAAAACAATAAAATAAGTTGTGCTAGGTTATAAAAATCCCGAAATTAAAATAGTTTCGGGATATTTTTTGTACTTTATATAAAAGTTAAAATTTTGTTAATTTTCATTGTGTTTTGTTTTAAAATGAATTACAATTCAGCATATTTCGAAATATGATTGAGGGAAAAATTATGTTTATTAGAGCTATCTCTTTGTTATCAGCAGTTTTTTATACAACTTCTGCAGTTGCATTAACTTTAGAGCCGACTTTAGATACATTAAAAACTGAATCCGGAAATTTAAGCGGAAATTATATTTTGACCGAATTAGGTGAAAATACACTTCCCGAAGGTGCAGAAAAAGTAACTATTGACGGAGTTGTATATTATTTTACTCCGAGCGGAGATGATGCAAATTTATTGAGTATTCTTTCAGGAACATCTGCCGGAAGTTTGATAGAGGATAACAATGGTATTTTTGACTATAATGGTACAAAGTATAGTTTTAATGTAAGCGCAATTCCTAATAGTGCTTTTTCTTATGGTGAAGGAAGTGAAACAGATTATAATTTTACTACCCAAACAGCAGATAGCGATGGCAATTTAACTACGAAATATTATAAAATTTATGTTGATGAAACAAAAATCGGTACATCTAATAATGTAACTTATGATGTAAAAGATAATAAACCAACAAATGAAACTTACGTTACTATTACACTTCCAAATAATAAAGAACAATATATCGTGTATAAATACGTACAATCTGCGGATAGACCTTTTTATACCTCTAGTATATATGGTGATTTATCTGGAAATATTGATGCAGATTTTATAGGGATTCCTACTCATGGTTTTGGGGTAGTATATCGTAGTGAAGATGATATAGGAGACATAACAGGGGATTTTATTGGTAATTATAATATATCAAGCTACAATGCTGATGGAGCAGCTATTAATACTACAGTAGGTAATATAATAGGTGATTTTATCGGTAATTATGTTATTTCAACAGGAACATCGTCATCTTCAAATGCTTCAGGTGGGGCTATCTACCTGCTTTATGATACAGTAGGAAATATAACAGGTGATTTTATCGGTAATTATGTAAAATCAAGTGGCTCTTCAGGTATGAGGTACGATGATAGTGGTGGAGCAATTACTAATTTTGAGATTATTGGTGATATAACCGGTAATTTTATTGGGAACTATGTAATTGCAAATAATGATACTCAAGGAGGGGCTATTTACAGTTATTGGGGAGTTAATGGAAATATTACCGGTGATTTTATAGGTAATTATATAGAGTCAACCGGCAGTGAGTCTTGCGGTGGGGCTATTAATGCTGATATGGGAATATTTGGGAATATTACCGGCGATTTTATAGGTAATTATGCGATTGGAAATACGGATTCGTATGGAGGGGCTATTTATACCCGTTATGATGCAGAAATTGGTAATATAACAGGAAGTTTCATCGGTAATTATACTAAGGCAGATACTAATGGGGCATATGGTGGAGCCATTTATCATTATGGAACAGGTTCAATCCCTAAGATAGGCGTTATAACCGGAGATTTTATTGGTAATTATACTAACGGTTATTATGCTAGCGGAGGGGCTATTTATAACAATAAAGGAATTATCTCTGATATAGTTGGAAATTTTAAGGATAACTATGCTGATGGTAAATCAGCATCCGGTGGCGCTATTTATATAGATAGAAGTTCATATATTGATAATATAACTGGAGATTTTATAGGTAATTATGCAAAAGCAAATGGTTATAATGCATATGGCGGAGCAATTTATTCTTATAGAGGAGTTATAGGTGATATAACCGGTGATTTTATTGGTAACTATGTTAAAGCCGGTTTAAATGGGGCTCATGCAGGGGCTATTCAGCATCAAGAAGGTAAAATTGGCAATATAACAGGTAATTTTATTGAAAACTATGCTATTTCAACGGGGGCATCATCAGGAGGTGCTATTCGGAATACAGCGACTAATGCTAATTCGACGGGAAGAATTGGTAATATAATCGGCGATTTTATTGGTAATTATGCTAGTTCATCTTCTTCATCTTCTTCATACTCTGCACAAGGGGGAGCTATTTATAATTATGTTAGTAATAGTTCATCAAAATCGATTATTGGTAATATTAGCGGGAATTTTATAGATAACTATGTATCGTCAAAAGGGGTTGCCAAAGGGGGAGCTATTTATAATTATGCATATTCCGGTACGGTTACAATAGGGGATATAATAAATTCTTCTTTTACAGACAATCATGCAATAGGTTCTTCAGCTCAAGGCGGGGCTATTTATACAAATGCAAACGTAAGTATTGTTGCAGATAACGGAGTTAGTAGTTTTAGTGGTAACTATGTTCAAAGCAGTTCAACGGGGACTAAAAATTATGAAGCAATTTATGTAGATAGTGATTCTGCAACACTAAGTTTAACGGCTAAAAATAATGGTGTTATAGAGTTTGATGATTACATTAATGGTGTAAGTGGTTATGATGTTGTTATAACCGGAGATGCAAGCGGAAAAGTAAACTTATACAATGATATTAAGAATGCTGATGTTTCAACAGATTCAGTTACGATAAATACGGTTAATAATGAAATACATAATTATGTATTTAATACTTTAACATCTAATGCAAATACAAACTATATAATAGATGTAGATGTAACTAATCAAACTGCAGATATGTTTACTACAACATTAGATTCAACCGGAATTGTAACTTTAGGTGAATTAAATATTACAAATGGTAGTTTTTCAGATTTACCTCAGGATATGACCGGAAAAGAATTTAAAATCCAAATTTTAAAAACTCAAAATGATGGTTTACAATTAGCATTAAGTGATGATGTAAAAAATCAATTGGGTGATACCGAATATAAAATTGGTAGTGGTTATGGAAGTATTACATATGATGAGATAAAAGCGGTAACAACATGGGAAGATAAATATAATAAATATGCTGAATTTGCTGACTATTATGGAACATTAGGTTTGGCTACAACTGATACGACTAATGACAGTATAGGGCTAAGTATAAATAGATATGAAATACTTAGCACGGAAAAAATTGGTATGGGTGATACATTAAGACTCATAAACCAATATGAGACATCGGATGCCAGAGAGTTTAATGCAACATCCAATACTTCAAGTTATACTGTAACTGAGGACTTGGGAGAAACAGCAAGCGGAACTTTAAGTATAAATGGTATTAAAGGTGGGGTATCTAAGTCTGTTATAGATTTTGATGATCACTCAGGTTTTGAGTTAACAGCCACTACTACATTAAATATCAATGATGTTGAAATCAAGAATGCTTTCTCTCAATATAACGGATCTGCCATTAATATTGGAGAAGACGCTATCGTACGCATTAATAATGTTGATTTTACTTCAAATCATTCTAATACCGATAGTGCATGGCTTAATGGTGGTGCTATTTATAATCAAGGAAGTATAAGTGAGATAAGAGGTACTTTTGATAGTAATTATATATCTTCTTTAGATAATGGCGGAGAAGGTGGCGCTATTTTTAACGATGGTATTATAGGTAATATTACAGGAGATTTCACTGGCAATCATGCAGATGGAGAAAGAACTTATGGTGGAGCTATAGAAAACTACGACACTATAGGTAATATTACGGGAAATTTCATTGGTAATTATGCAAGTGTAGGTGGTGGAGCCATAGAAAACTATGGAAATTCTATTGGAAATATATCCGGAGATTTTATCAGTAATTATATTGAAAATGATTATGGCGAAGTGTATGGAGGTGCCATTTCTAATTATGCGAATCTTGGTTATATAACCGGAGATTTTATTTCTAACAATGTTACAGGAGAAGAAGCTAAAGGGGGCGCTATCTCTAATGACAGAGGAACAATAGAGGATATTATCGGTGATTTTTCCGGTAACTATGCAGAAGGCAACTATGCTTACGGCGGTGCTCTCTACAATTATATGGGAGTTATAGATGATATAAACGGCAGTTTTAACGGCAACTATGTTAACGGAAGCAATTATGCATATGGTGGTGCGATTTATAACTACGGTATCTCAAATATTGATGATATTACAGGCAGCTTTATCGGTAATTCCGCTGTTGCTAACTATGTCTATGGTGGTGCCGTCTTTAATGATTACAATGGTCTTATAGGAGTAATTACCGGAGATTTCATTAATAACTATGTTCAAGGTGGCGATACTTATGGCGGCGCTATTTATAACAGAAGTTATATGGGAGACATCAACGGTAATTTTGAAAACAACTATGCAGAGGGTGACTATGCCTATGGTGGCGCCCTTTATAATGAGTATGGAAATATCGATGATATAACCGGAAACTTTAGCTACAACTCCGCTTACGGATATGATGGTGGCTATGGTGGTGCGATTTATAATTACAGTAACATCGATAATATAACCGGAAACTTTACAGGCAACTATGCGGAAGGTTACAATGCATCAGGTGGTGCTGTTTATAATAATGGTGAAATTCCTTTGATTGCCGGTGGTTTTTATGACAATGCTGTCCACGGTACTTATGCAAACGGCGGTGCTATTTATAACAGCAACTATCTTGGCGACCTCAAAGGTGATTTTAGCAATAACTATGCTCAAAGTGAAAGTGAAAGTATCGGTGGAGCAATTTTTAATGCCGGTGGTAATATTAATGACATTATCGGTAATTTTAGCGGTAACTATTCTCTAAGTAACAATGGTTTTGCTGGTGGTGGTGCTCTTTTCAATAATATGGGTGTTATCGACGATATCGAAGGTAGCTTTACCGGCAACTATGCTCAAGGCTACGATGCCGGCGGTGGTGCTATCTATAACCATGGTATTAATATAGATGATGTTACCGGTGACTTTAGCAATAATTATGCTCAAGGCGAAAATGAGGCAAGAGGTGGAGCTATTTACAGCAATAGTCTTTTGGGCGACCTCAATGGTGACTTTAGCGGAAACTATGCTTCGGCTGATGAAGCTTTCGGTGGCGCTATTTATAACACTAATTATCTTGGCGACATTAACGGTAATTTTGAAGGTAACTATGCAATAGGTGAATATGCTCTCGGTGGTGCTATTTATAATGTTAATTACGGAAATATCGATGATATAACCGGAAACTTTCTCGGTAACTATGTTAAAGGCGAGGGAGATTATGCTGCCGGCGGTGCTATCTTAAATGACTATGGAGTTATTGATGATATAACCGGCGACTTTATCGGTAACTATGCTGAAGGTTTTAGAGCAGATGGTGGTGCTATTTCAAATGGTGGAGAAATCGGAGCTATCAATGGTAGTTTTATCAATAACTATGTAAAAGTTATAGGTGAAGATGAAATCGGTTATGGTGGAGCAATTACTACCTATAATAGAGATTTAACTTTCAAAACTGAAGGTACAAACAATCGCTTTAGCGGAAACTATGTTGAAAATGCCGACGGCTCAAAAGTTAATAATGCTATCTTTGTTTATAATAATTATGAAGATGGTGAGGTCTACCTCAATTTTGAGGTTAGAAATAACGGCTCAATAACCTTTGATGATGAAATCGATGGTGGCTATGTAGATAGCGTATATGATAACGAAGGTAATTATACTGGTAGTAAAATTATCCGTGACGGCTATGGATATAATATAAACATATACGGAGAAGTTTGCCCGCAATGTGTTGTAAACAGTGTAATCTTTAACAGTGAAGTTAAAAATGTTTATGATTTAACCTTGGATACAACACAAATGGTATTGGGTAAAGATGCTCATATTCAAATCGTAAATGATTATATTGCTCAAAATAATCCGTATTTACGTCTTAACGTAGATGCCGTAAGTGGTAAAACAGGACAGTTAGAAATCGGCGGACAAGTTATCGGTACAACACAAGTTATCGCTAACATTGTAAATTATAAAGATGTTCGAGGAGAAGAAAGTATTGTTTTTGCAACTGCAGAAAATGATACTACCGGAGGCGAAGAATCATTTAAGATTTTCCGTACCGTCGGAAGCCCGTATAAGTGGTATGTAGATTATGATAAAACTGCAAAAACTTGGGGTTTGGCAATGGGTGAAGAGGCTAACGATTATGAAGAAAATTGCGATGTTGAAGAAGAAGATGATGATGATAACAATAACAGCAATCCTTCTAAACCTGTAAGATTAGAAATTGAACCTGAAATTATCGCAATGGAAGCTCTTCCTTCCGCCGGTTTGGCTCAAACCAATGGTATGATTTATAATATCATGCGTAAAGTCGGTAACAGTTACATATATTGCCCGGGTTGCGGCTTCTATGATCCGAATTGGGATGGTGAACCTTTCCATAACGTATGGGTAGATACAACTTACAACGGCTTAACAATTGAAGCTCCGGTTGAAATTGATGCTAAAGTATGGGGTATTGAAGCCGGTGCCGATATGCAAAAAGACTTGAATAATAAACTCGGTATTTTCGTATCTTATCGTCAAGGTAATTACGAAATGGACGGTAAAGGAGATAAATATTTCTCTAAACTCGGTTCTGAACTCGATATCGACAGTTATTTAGCCGGTTTGTATTATCGTTATGATAATAATAACTGGTATGCTTTTGCAACCTTATATGGCGGAATGCAAAATGCCGAAATCAAAACCGATGACGGAGTATCGGCAGATACTGATGGTATTGAATTTGGCGGAAGTGCAGAAGTCGGTTACAATTATGCTTTGAACAAAACAGTTTTTGTAACTCCTACCTTAGGTGTATTCTATTCACAAATCAACTATGACGATGCAAGTGATAACTATGGTAAAACCGTGGAATATGACGACTTGAGACAAGTTGAATTGGAAGCAGGATTAAAACTGAGTAAGGCTGTTTATACCGATAACGGAACTGCAAGTGTTTATGTTAAACCGAGTGTTGTTCAAACTTTAGTTGACGGGGATGAAATAAATATCACCGAAATAGGCAAAGTTGACACGATTGAAGACAAAACCTTGGGAAGAATTGAAATCGGCGGAAACTATGGTTTCAACGACAACTGGTCAGCTTACGGTTGGGCTAACTATACCTTCGGCTCAGACTATGAGGCTACATCTCTTGGTTTAGGTCTCAATTATGCTTGGTAAGAAGCTCTTATAAACAAAATCCCCGTTAGTTCATAAGATCTAACGGGGATTGTTTTTACTTTCGCTTGTAGATAATCGCCGGGTATAAAATAAAAAAGATACAGAAAGTTCAAATATTTATCTGATTTTGTTATAAAATTTATTGATAATTGCAGATGTTTGAGTATCAAGATAAGATTGAGCTTTCACTTTTATATCTTTAGGAACACCGAAACGAGCTTCAGCAATTCCTCCAGCCATACAAGCCAGCGTATCACTATCCCCTCCGATTGATACGGCATTTCTTATTGCATCTTCATAAGATTTTGCCTCTAAGGCACAAACAATAGCTTGTGGAACAGAGTTTTTGCAAGAACAATAAAATTTATTATAATTCGGACGAATTGCATCTACGCTTTCCGGTAAATTATAACCATATTTTTTAGAAATATAATTTTTGATTATATCGGGATTTGTATTTTTCTTCGCTAAATACATCGTTTCAATATAAACTCTTGTTGCCAAAATGCTTTCCGGATGATTATGGGTTATTTGAGTTAATTCTACTGCCTTATCTAATGCTGTTTTTAAATCTTCCACCATAAGCGGTATCGGACTCAAACGCATAATACAACCATTGGTTTTAGCTTGATAAGCTTCTCCGTTTTCAAGCCAATTCATAAAACCGTTACCAAAGGCAGCAACCTTACCTTCTTCGTAAGAACGTTCTTTATAAAAATTGCCCCATTTTCTTAAAACATCTTTCGGATTAGCATCTGTTAAAAGCCATTCTGCAGTGGCACAAGTCAGTATTGTGTCATCGGTAAAACAACAATTTTCAGAAAATAGCTCAAAATCTTTCGTTTTGATATTATGAAATTCATAAGGTGAACCGACAATATCTCCGACAATTGCTCCCAACATTTATTTTGTTCCTATTTTCCACGGATTAGCTAAAATTTCGCTTAAGCCAATTTCGTCACGATATAAGACCACCACCGCTGTTATTATCAACAAAACAACAAACGCAACCAACGAGCTGACTGCCTTAGATGATGTTTCCGGCAATTTTATTTCAATCTTCTTTTCTCTTGTGTAAAAAGCATAAATTCTACAAGCAGAGATAATATAAATCGGGCGGAATATAACCATTATAAAAGTCAAGGTTACGACAATCGGAAAACCGGTAATAAAATAAAATGAATAAATTGCATTATGCTCTCCGCCCATCTTTGGTATAATTTGTGTAGTTGCCATTATAATAAATGTTCCCAAATAACAAACTATTGCCAAAATCCAACAAATGGCTGAATACCCTAAACGCAATTTTGCCAACTGTACAAATTTATTTTTAAGCAAAGATAACGAATCTTTACAAGCTTCGCTGACACTCCGTCCGCAAATCAACGCCGGCATAAATCCCAGTGATGCCATTTTCCATGCTTGGTAAATTGCTTCATTCATTATTTTTACAGAGCGAGGAGTTCTATCATTTTTCTTCGGCAGACGTTCCAAAATTCGCATAACCGTCCACCATCCGTCAAGCCAAGAGAAAATCCACATAGTCCAAGACTTGTGCATAACAATTTTCAAACATTCGGCAATGGTAGAAGGTTTGCCTTGAAAACGCAAAATATACGATGCTCCCATACATGAAGTCAGTATTCCTAAAGGATAAGCCACAATACCGACACAAACAAAAGACCACAAAAGCAATATTAAATCTAATATGCTTGCTCCATCATCACTATCTTTTCTTACTTCATCCCATACATCTTGAGGAATCCAGTCCAACATTTGTGTCCATAAAAAATAGCCTAATCCGACAACCGCTAACTGCAAAAGTGCAAACAAAATATTTTCTTTTTCAGAAAAAATAAAATGTAATGATGCGTAACTGCTGTTAAAAAATCCATTTAAAGATTCTTTTTTTCCCGGACAATCTTCTGCTTTATAATTAGAATAAGCCTTGTCTTTCAGTGAATATATCTCTTGTTTTATCTCAGATGTTTTCATTTTACGTTCTCCTTGATATGAAGTATATCTGAAAAACAATAAATATCAATTTACTTTTATTTAAAATGCGTTAGTCTGTCGTCATTATAAATTTTAGAAAGGAAATATTATGTTACACCCATGGCATGGCGTTAGTAGAGGAGAAAATGCTCCGGATATTATTACGGCAATTATCGAAGTTCCAAAGGGCTCTCAAACAAAGTATGAGCTTGATAAATTAAGCGGACTTCCCAAAGTTGACCGAATCTTGTATAGTGCCGTTCACTATCCGGCAAATTATGGTTTTATCCCTCAAAGCTATTGTGAAGATAATGACCCGTTAGACGTTTTGGTATTATGCCAAGAGGCTGTGTTACCTTTATCAATTATGCGTGTTCGCCCGATTGGCGTTATGAAGATGGTAGATCAAGGAGAAGCCGATGATAAGATTATCGCTGTGCATGTTGATGATCCGGAATTTGCTCACTATCAATCTATTGACGAATTGCCTCCGCATAGCTTAAAAATTTTGCGTCGTTTTTTTGAAGACTATAAACTTTTAGAGAACAAAGAAGTAAAAATCGAACAATTTTTAGGTGTTAACGAGGCTAAACAAATTATAAATGATGCGTTTAGACTCTATGATGAACACAAAACCGAACTTCCCGGATATGAGGAATAAAATATGGAAAATATTTTTCGTTATTCAATAAAAGCAATAATCATCAAAAATAATAAACTATTGGTAGAAAATTGTGATTATGGTCGCGGTCGTTTTTCTAAACTTCCCGGCGGCGGTCATCAATGGGGAGAGACGATGGAACAGGCTTTAATTCGAGAATGTAAAGAAGAACTTTGCATTGATGTAAAGCCTATCAGACTGGTATTGACTCGTGATTATATCGCAAAAAATCACTATACAAAGATTGATAATCCGAACTTTCATCAAGCAGAATTGATGTTCGAATGTGAAGTTAAAGACTTTTCAACTCTTTGCGTCGGTGATGAGCCGGATAGTGAATCTGAAGAAATAAAATGGATTGATTTAGATGAATTGGAACAATCCGATTTTATTCCGAAAGCAATAATACCTCATTTGAGAAACTTAAAAAATATTAAAGAAACTATTGTTCTCGGAGATGTTAATTAGGATAAATTTTTACAATAAAGCAATCTTCGTTGCTTGAACATTCAAGACGGCAGTTGTGTATTGAGGCAATTTTTTTGACAATAGAAAGCCCTAATCCGCTGCCGTTTTCTTTCTGTCCTGCCGGTCTGAAAAATCTTTCACCCAAACGCAATATGTGTTGTTTATCAATATTGGTTTTATTGTTGGTTACACACAAACAATCTTCCGATATATCAACTTTTATATCGGCCTCCGCATCACTATAACGAACCGCATTATCTATTAAATTACGCAACATTAAAGAACATAAAAAAGCATTTCCTTGCTGTAAAAAGTTTTTATCTTCTATTTGATATTCTACATTAAGTTTTTTATCTTCAATCACTGTTGAATAATCATCAATTATCGCAGAAATCATAACTTTCCAATCTAAAGTATCATTTGCTTTATCTTGTATATTATTATCCAATTTAGAAAGTGCCAACAACTGCTCAACCAAGCGACTTCCTCGCTCTACTCCGATTTTTAGGTTTGATATGGAATTAGCAATGCTCTCCTTATCATCCAATGAAAGCTCAGCCACTTCCAAGTGAACTTTTAATGCGGTCAACGGACTTCGTAATTCGTGTGCTGCATCGGAAATAAAACTTCGCTCAAGTTTTATCATTTCATCAATGCGTTCAAACAAGCTGTTTACGGCAGAAACAAGAGGAATAATTTCACTCGGAACTTTATCTTTATTAATCGGATTAAAATCATCAGATTTTCTGACTTGTAATTCCTTGGTAATTTTTTTCAACGGACGCAACTCATAATATATCATTATTATGGTAAGAGCTAAAAGTAGTAAGAGCCCTAAAGCCCAAGGTAAAATTGTTTCTTCTACCATATCCATAGCAGCATCAGTTCGAAAATCTATTTCTTGCCCTATTGCTATTATGTAATTTTTATCGGCACTGGGCATCCAAACTATACGCCATAGTTTTTGTTTGCGACCGATATTTTGATTTTTGAAACCGGATATTCCGTGATTATACGTAAAACGACGACCGTTTTTGCCGTCATTGAAAATCATATTTCCCTGACTGTCAAATACGGCAAAACCGAGGGCTTCATCGTCTTCTTCTCCGTCATTATCCAGTTTCTTCACAATATTATCAATTTGTTTTTGAGGAAGTTTTTCTCCTTGTGACCAGTTAAATGCGGCAAATTGTCTGGCCAAAACAAGCTGGTATGTATCAAAAAATTCATCGACTTGTTCTTTACTTTCGTTCAAAGACAAAGCGGCAGAAACCAACCATACGGCTACCGCCATAAAAGTAAAAGATATTATAAGTCGTAACTTTAAGCTAAATTTTTTCATACATCACCTAACGTATAGCCTATTTTATTTATTGTTTTGATAATGTTTTTACCGAGTTTTTTGCGCAGATGGTGAACATGAACCTCTACGGCATTACTTTGCACTTCGTCCTCCCAAGAATACAGCTTATTTTCCAATACTTCCTTTGACATCACTTTATTTTTATTCATAAGCAAAACTTCAAATAACAATATTTCTTTGGGCGCTAAAGTTACAGGCTCGTCATTTTTGGTAACCGTCTTTGTTTCCGGATAAAACTTAATATCACCGATTGAAAATATCGGCTCAAGTTTGTCATTATATCTGCGTATCAAAGCTTTAAGACGAGCGGCAACCTCCGCTAATGCAAAAGGTTTAGGCAGATAATCATCTGCACCGCTGTCTAAACCGGCAATTCGTTGGTCAACATCGCCTTTTGCCGTCAGAATAAGCACCGGCTCTTTGCGTTTCTGATTTCGCCAGTCTTTCAAAACGGACAATCCGTCTTTTCCGGGCAATCCTAAATCTAAAACGACAGCATCATACGGAGCTTGGAAGAGAGCTTCATAGCCCTCTTCCCCATCGGTAAACCAATCTACGGTAAAACCGAGTTTTGATAAACCTATATTTAATCCTTCTCCGATAAGTCGGTCATCTTCTACCAACAAAATTCGCATATCTTTTCCAACTTATTTTTTTACGATACTGTCAACATCAATGATAAAGCTGGTAAATTCTTTATCTACTTCGCCTTTGATTTCAACCGTATCTTTTTCATTAACGGTCAAACCACGCCAGTCCTCATCATCTATTTCAACAGTAACTTGTCCGGTTGCATCAGAAAACAAATATTTTTCACCGCCGAGACTTTTTTCAATAACTCCGGTTAAAACAACAGGAGTATCATCTCTCAAGTTAGAAGCTTCTGCAACAGTCATTGTTGCAACTGACGGGCCTGTATATTGAGCTAATACATTATTTGATACACCCAACATTAAAGCAAAAGCGGAAAGTACTAATATTTTTTTCATTGTTTTTCTCCTATCATTGTTCATTATTTACATTTAGAGTTGAACATTTCAAACTTAAGGTTTGCTTAAGGAAATATTTTTTTATAAAATTCTATTCAAATTTATTATATAATCAAGAAAAAACATTTTTAAGGAGCTGATATGAAAGAACATTTATTCAATGCAAAAGCAAAAATTTATGACATTGCCCGCCCTCGATATGCTCAAGAAATGCTGGATTTTTTGCGAGATAATGAAAAATTATCAAATAAAAAAATTGCCGATATAGGCGCAGGAACAGGAATTTTCAGTAAACAACTACATGAATTAGGTAATGAAATTTTTGCGATTGAGCCTAATGATGATATGCGCAGTGTTATGATTGAAAAAATGAAAAATGAAAACAATTTTCATATTATAAACGGTAATGCCGAAGATACCGGATTAATCGAAGCATCTGTTGATGCAGTTTGTGCCGCTCAAGCTTTCCATTGGTTTGATTATAAAGCTTTTGCCAAAGAATGTTTGCGTATTATGAAAGGCAACGGAAAAGTTTATTTAACTTGGAATAATGGTGATGCCGACAATGAGAGCGAAGAAAAAAAGAAATGCAACGATATTATGGATAAATATTGTGCAAAAAATATTAAGATTTCAACTCATAACAGCAATGACAAAGTTCTTGAAGCCATAGATGATTTTTATAAAGAATATAAGGTTTTCAAATTTGATAATCCTGTGGCACGAGATAAAGAAACATTTTTACAAATGGCCCTGTCCGCTTCTTATGCCTTACGTCCAGATGATGAAGGGTATGAAGACCTTGTTGCCGAATTGAGTGCTTATTTTGATGAATATAATCAAAACGGATACATAACAGCACATAACGTCAGTGTCCTTTATTGCGGATATCCCAAGGAATTCTAATATGCAAAAATATAAAAATATTGTGATTTTAACCGGTGCCGGAATTTCTGCAGAATCGGGGCTGGCGACTTTTCGAGATGAGGAAGGTTTGTGGAATAAGCATAGAATAGAAGATGTTGCCACAATAGAAGGATTTGCTCGTAATCCCGATTATGTTCACAACTTTTACAATGAAATGAAAAAAGAATTGATAGATGTCAAACCTAATCCCGCACATTTGGCAATTACAACTTTACAAGAAAAATATAATGCCGATATTTCCGTAATTACTCAAAATGTTGATACATTACACGAAAAAGCCGGAAACAAAAATGTTTATCATATTCACGGACAAATTAATCAAGCCGTTTGTACTAATTGCGGAAATGTTGTTACAACATGGAATGATGTTACTACGGAAGATGTATGTCAAAATTGCGGAGTACTCGGTATGTTCAAGCCGAATATTGTATTTTTCGGCGAAAGTTTGCTCTGCATGAATAAAGTTGACGAGTTGTTACGAAAATGTGATTTATTTATATCTATCGGCACATCCGGTGTTGTTTTTCCGGCAAATACTTTTGTTCGAACTGCAAAATATCATCATGCCGAAACCATAGAATTTAATTTGAAATCAACAGCCAATAATTATGATTTTGATAAGCACATAATCGGAAAAGCCGGAGAAACTTTCCCGCAATATGTCAATGATTTAATTAGTTGTGAGTAAAAATAAATTAAAATTACACCTTTGCCCTTAACTTTATTATGATAACATCCTCAAAGGAGGTTGTTATGAGATTAGAGAAAAAGCTTAATTTATGGGAAAAAAATCTTCTTATAAGCTCAGAGCAAAAACAAAAAATTATTGATTTTGAAAAAAATCATCGCAAACCGATTTTGTTCTCGGGATTGTTATGGCTCGGAATTTTTGTAATTGCCCTTGGTTTCATAAGTATGATTGCGGCAAATTGGATGTATATCCCCGGATATGTTAAGATATTTGCTGATTTTATGTTTTTAGGCGCAATTTCTTGTGCAACATATCAGGCATATAGTCATAAAAAAGAAGTTTGGTTTGAAGGCGGGCTATTAGCTATTTATATGCTAACAGCTGCCAGTATCGGTCTAATCGGACAAGTATTTCAAACCAACGGAAGTTTTGCTTCCTTCGGGTTTTTCTGGTGTTTGATAACCTTTCCTATACTGTTAGTAAGCAAACGAAAGATTATACCTGCTTTATGGTTAATTGTATTCATATCCAGTTTCAGTTTTATTGAAAATATATGGGATATAATAGCACGTTTATTATGGTGGTTTATTGATGTACCTATGGTTCAACGAATTATCTCCGGATTTTTGGTTATAGGTGCAATTACTTATCTGTTTTCTTGGGCTTATGAAAAAACAAAACTTCCCGTTTTTGATGTAGCTAATCTTTATAGCAATATTGCTCTTTACAGTAATGCTGTTTTTTGCTTGGCAATGGCATTTGATTATGATGGCTCTTTTTGGTTATATTATCCGATTACAGTTGTGTTTTTAGTAATAATGGCCATTATTTCGGAGAAAATTGGAAATATCAGAAAAGTAAATTTCAATATCAGCTTGCTGTATATTTGCTTTATAATCTTATATTTTGACTTGATTGGTAGTTTAATCACTACCGGATTAGGTATGATTGTAAGCGGTGTTGTAATTATCGGCGGAGTTTATTTGACTAAACACATAATTAACAAATTAAAGACAATAAGAGGAGGACAAGCAAATGCAAATAAATAAGACTATCGTTGCGTTAGGACTTCCGATTTTAGCCTTGTTCTTGTGGGTTTTGATTTTAAGTGCAAAAATGATGTTCTTACCTGAAGTTGTTGTGCGTATCGGCGGATATGACCCCAGAGATTTGTTGGCAGGACACTACATTGCATACACAATAAATTGGGATGAAACAGATTGTTCTCAATTTAAAAATAATATTTGCCCTGAAAAAGAATTTGAAATGTATGCTAATAAAGCTCGTTGGGGCGAACAACATCGTTATTATATACCGGAAGAATATGCAAAAGAACTGGATTATGCTTTTCGTAATCAAGAAAAAGAAAAATCTGTTTTTGAGGTTATATATAAATATACCCCGGGGTTAGCGCCGATAGCAAAAGAATTGCTGATTGACGGAAAACCTTGGAAAGAAACGATAGTAAAAAAATAGGAGAAAATAATGGAAGCAATAAAAATTAGAGAAAACATATATTGGACAGGTGTTAAAGACTGGAATTTGGAAGAATTTCACGGATATAAAACTCCGAATGGTTCTACTTATAATTCTTATTTAATATCAGATGAAAAAACAGCACTTATTGATGGAGCAAAACACTATTTATCTCATCAAAATATTGAAAGAATTAAAAGTGTTACCGATTTCTCAAAAATTGATTATATCATTGTTAATCACGTTGAAATGGACCATTCCGGTAATATTCCCGAATTGGTAAAACTTGCCCCACAAGCAACCGTTGTTACAAACTCGGCCGGAAAGATGGCTTTGGAATCCCATTTTGATACCGAAGGATGGAATTTTCAAATCATCAAAACCGGTGATATTTTATCCTTAGGTAAAAGAACTCTTACCTTTGTAACAACACCTTTGTTACACTGGCCTGATTCTATGATGACCTATTGCCCTGAAGAAAAGATTTTGTTTTCAAATGACGGTTTCGGACAACATTATTGTGCTAACACCATTTGGGTAAAAGAAGCTCCTTTCGATATTGTTTGTAACGAAGCAAAATCATATTATGCTAACATATTATATCCTTACGGAATGCAAGCTCAAAAAGCCTTAAACACCGCAAGCGAACTAAATCTTGATATTGAAATGATTGCAACCGGTCATGGTTGTATTTGGGAAGGAAAAGAAGAAGTTTCGTGGATTTTAAATTCTTATGCAAAATGGGCTTCGGCACAAAATGACGGTTCCGCAGTTGTTGTTTACGATACCATGTGGGGAGCAACTGCAAAATTAGCCGAGACAATTACTTCTGTTTTTGAAGATGCGGGTATCAGAGTGGTAAAACGCTCATTATCAAACAAGCATATTGCTGAAGTAATGACCGATATTTTAGAGGCAAAATATGTTGTTATCGGAACACCGACATTAAATAACGAACTTTTTCCGAGAGTTGCAGCTTTTGTAACTTATCTTAAAGGATTGGCTCCCAAAAACAAAAAAGGGTTTGCATTTGCTTCTTACGGATGGAAACCGGGGGTAGTAAACAAGATTCAAGCAGTAATGGAAGAACTGAAATGGGATACCATCGCTCCGTTTGAAGAAAAATATACTCCTAAATCAGATGTGTTGGAAAAATTAAGAGAACACACAAAAAATATTTTAGATTAATTAACAAAATCCCGAAATTATCAAATTTCGGGATTTTTAATAAATTATATTCGCGGTAATCTGCGATGATGTCTAAAATACAGAAATGTAAATAAAGAATAAAAAGCAACCAATCCTGCTATTACTAAAACAAATGCTTTTTGAGTTTGTTTGTGATTTAGAGATTGATTAATTTGATTTACACCGGCGGCTGAACCAATAATCTTAAATTGGTCATAATTTTGCTCACTATATAAATTTATGGCTATACTATTTCCAGGATTAAGAAAAGAAAATTTTATTATAATTGCTTCATCTACATTTTCTAATTTTACAGACACATCGGGAGATGTATTTTCATAATCAACATTGTAATATAGCACTTTAACTTGAGCCGGAATGGGTATCCTTATCGGATCGTGACCTACGGGAGAAACATCATTTCCCGACAAGGCTTCTTCTCCGCTGTTTGTCAAAGTTATAATCGTTTTATATACGTTGTTATAATCTTTTCCATTTATATGCAGATGAATTCCATCTTCTTCCATAGAAGAAATTATTTTATCGGTAGAAGATGTGTATTCTAAAATCGGACGAGAAAGATAAAACTGATAATATCCGATTAATATAGCGGATACAGCTAACATAAAAGCCATTGTACTGCTGGTTAAAAAATTCCATAATTGACTTATAAAACGTGAATGATGGTGCGTATGACGGAATGAACGATGGTGTGCTTTATACATTTTATTCTCCTCTATCAGTTCATTTATATAATCATTATTATAACTAAATAAAGGCGATGTTTTTTGTCTATTTTGTTGACATGGCGAGATAAAAAGTATATAATAAATGCCGAGATAAAAAATTATTTTAGAAATCTTTAAAAATATTTGCTTATGCAGAAAACTTGTTATCAAGAATTAGTAGAAAGAGTTGTAAACGAAGGTGATAACCTTTTGTTTTGCACAATGATGAATGAACTGTTCCCTAGATTTTCTCAGCGAGGACATTCTTTGGAAGAGTTTTGCGACTGGTATAAGATTGTGTTTGAAACCTACAAGCTTCTTATAGAGAACAGCGGTTTGAGTTTGAACGCAGTTAAGGAAATTGCTCGCAAGCAGTTTAATATGCCTGTTCCCCGCTATCGTCTTACCGAAGACGAAATTAAGACCATTTATGAGTCTGAAAAATTCGGTGCCGGCACTTCCGGAGTTTTGTATGAGTACTTCGACGATAAAGAAGTCAAGGATGTACGTTTATATTCGTCAATGAGAATTCCTTGTTGTGAAGGAGGACGCAAAGATGTATTGGTCGTATTTTCAGGTCATCCCGAAAGTGCAACAATAGCGGCACAAGCTTTTTATAAGTATGTTCGACGTTATCGTCAGTTGCCATACGGAATTATGTTTTTAGGTTTGGAAGACAACCAAAACATGACCGAGTTCAACACGAAGTTCAAACTTCGCAAGAGTTCGGAATATCGTATGTATATGCGACAGATGTTAGCTTTGGGTATATCAAAGGATTTGTGCGGCAAGCTTCTTATGAAGCCTAACGACACTTCTACCGCCGGTAATATCGAGCTGATTGCCGATACTTTGCGCAAATATGATTTGCATGACGTTAATCTCATTTGCGTTACTTATCCGCTTTATCAGTTACGAGTAGCTACCGAGCTTCCGTTAGGGTTGCGAAAACTGGGTATTACCGATGCATGGGTGCGAATTGCAGAAGTTCCGATTAAACCGACTAAACCGGTTAAAAGTCTTTCGGAGGCTAGTCCTACATTTGCAATGCGCGAATTTTCGTATGATCAGGCCGAGTTCCAGCTTGCTGACTTGAGTTTGGCTAACGGTGTTGCTCATCTTTTCCGAGAACATGGCAAAACTCGTTTTGCCGTTCCTGGATTGATAGAGGGAAGATACCCTAATCAGTTCAAGTCATTAGCGCCGTTGTTCCTTGCTTATTCTTATCCGAATGTGATGAAGGAACTTATCGGAACTGATGAGATGGTATCTTCGGTTTTGAAGATTATTCGTACATTGATGCTCGATGCTCATGACAAAGGGGCTAGCGGTGAAGCACAGGACATTCAGCAGTATATGAATACTATTCATACTGCAGAAGTAATGGTTCTTGAAGGATTGGTTTCGGAAGAAATTATCCGTAAAGGAGCCTTAATGAGCAGTAGTGACTTCTTGCAAGCTCTTTGCAAATTCTACGATAGCATGAAATAATCTGCGTAGAATAACTTAAAAAAAGACAGTTCTGAATTGAACTGTCTTTTTTTGTACGTCATTAATAACAACCGAAAAACTTGGTTAACAATCTTACACCGAAAGCCGTAGCTCCTTTAGGAGTGAGCGGATGGCCTTTATCATCTTTATCAACACCGGCAATATCCAAATGTGACCAACTGTTTTTAGGAACGATAAAACGTTGCAAGAAACAAGCTGCTGTAATACCTCCGGCATTTGCAGGACCACAGTTTTTCATATCAGCAATATCAGAATTAATGAGTTTGTCATATTCCTTATTTATGGGTAAACGCCATACCTTTTCACCGCTTTCTTCACCAAAACGACACAAATCTTTTGACATCATATCGCTATTACTGAACAAACCGGCATATTCAAAACCGAATGTTCTCATGGTTGAGCCTGTTAATGTGGCTATATCAATCATCACATGACAATCTTCTTTTTGTTGCAAATACCACAAACAATCGCCCAAAACTAAACGACCTTCGGCATCGGTATTAATTATTTCTACCGTTTGACCGGACATAGATTTTACAACATCTCCCGGTCTGCTTGCAGTAGACGAAGGCATATTTTCAACCAAACCGACAACACCGACAATATTGCGTTTAATTTTGCACAAAGCTAAAGCTTTCATTGTAGCAACAACCACCGCAGCGCCGGTCATATCTCCCTTCATGTCTCCCATTCCTGAAGACGGTTTTATTGAAATTCCGCCGGAATCAAAAGTAACGCCCTTACCTACAAGTCCGAAAGTAGGATGTTGGTTATCGGGCTCGCCTGTCCAACGAATTACAGCAACACGAGGAGAGTTTACAGAACCTTGCGAAACCGATAACAGCATATTCATACCTAAATCACGAATTTGTTTTTCATCAAAAATATCAACTTTAAGTCCTAAATATTCCAATCTTTTAATATCTTCGGCAAAAACTTCAGGTGTTAAATAATTTCCCGGTTCATTACACAAATCACGAGCATAACGAACAGCATTGGCAACCGCACATAAATTTTGATAATCATCAGCATTTAACTTTCCGTCCGCAGAATAAAATTCTACCATCTCTAATTTAGGATAAGCTGATGCTTCTTTTTTAGTAAAATATTTATCAAAACTGTAACCGCCGATTTCGATACCGAAAGCCAAATTACAAGCAATTTCAGAACTTGTCAGCTTATATTTCGGCATCGGATTAACATAAAAAGCAACTTTTTTAAACATTGAAATTTGTTTATATATTTTTCCGCCCAAAGTTTGAATATTCAATTTTACAACTTTGTTACCCGTACCTAACAAAATTATATGATTTTTTCCGTCATAAACAGAAACACTTTTACCGTATTCTCCCTTAAATTCAGCCTCTTTTACTGCTGATTTCAAAGCTTTTACTTCTTCTTCCTTCAAAAATTTGCCGGCATTAAATGATGCACTATCGGTCAAAATAATTTTTACATGACTTTTTACACTATTTTTTGATGAGTTAAACGAAAATTCTGTCATTGTATTCTCCTTGATTTTATTTATTAAATAATAATCATTAAATACTTAAATAAAAGTTTAGACTTTTTATAAAATATAGGTTATAATCTGGACAAAATAGCAGAAAGGAAATGTCGTGAGTAAAAAAGTACGCAAAGAATTGATGGAGACAAAAAGAGAATGTGAACATGCTGCTTATGTACTAGGCTGTGCATATCGTACTCTTAATGCCCTTCCTAACGGAGAAGATAAAGATCATCTTATCAGTATGTTGCGTATGTATGTTATCAATAACAACTGCTCTCTTATAGTCACCCCTGAAAGTCCGATTAGTGCAGAACACAAACTATTGATTAGAGATGATTGTAACGGCTTGATAAAGGGAACAAGCGGACATTTATCAGAAGGATATGTTGAGGCACGTCGAGAACCGACTAATGCTGTTTATAACCTATCACAATATCAAGATGCTTTTGATGAATCCGTTTTCAGAAGAGAAATGTGTGATTATCCGACATATCGCTCTATCAGAAAACAGTTGTTCTGCCATTTAGTAGATCAGAGAATTCCACCTCAAGTCATAAAATCAATGGAAATTAGCGATTATCGTGATTTTGCCAGAGAATATTGCCACGAAGATTTTATGAAATATCGTGAAAAAGAAGGTTTCATAAAAGTATTTATACGAGAAAACGAAGAGGAATTTCGCAAACTTTTACAAAATGGCGGAGTACATCCGGCTTATATTGAGCAATTAATCAAAAATATGAAAGAAAAAGGCAATGCGGAAGAATTTGAAATCGAACATAAAGGACAAATTATTACCGGTCCCGGCTTTGATATAGACCACAAAAATCCGATTTATTGCCCTAATGATGTAGCTTCATATCCTGATGTAAATCTTCCGGGTTCGCTTTGCCTTGTCGAGAAGAAAATTCATCGCTTGAAACATAAACTAGAACGAATGGTAATAACAGAAGACGGTGTAAAGATGTTTGAAAAAATACTCTTACCCAGACAATGTGCAGCAGTGTTGGATTTTGAACACTATTTGCTACACGATTTTGATAATCCAAATCGTGCGATTTCTTATCAAAAACCTCTTGCAAATAACTTAGTACATTTGAATAGGATAGAACAATTTGTCATAAAATTAGGCTTGCAAAACGAAAACGGCAATGGTAAATCTGCTCAAGTATATGTAAATCGAGGCAAAGGCGGACGTAAATAGTTTATAGAGAAATACAAATGAACTCAAATATTTATAAAGCAAATAACGGCAACATTCAAAAAGCTGCCGAAATAATAAAAAATGGCGGATTAGTAGCCTTCCCAACCGAAACCGTTTATGGTTTAGGAGCTAATGTATATAATGCCAAGGCTGTGGCTTCTATTTTTGAAGCTAAGGGGCGCCCTGCTTTTAATCCATTAATTTCGCACATCGCTGATATTAATTTTTTAGAAGAATATGTCGAGGTTGACAGCAGAGCCATAAGTTTAGCCAAACATTTTTGGCCCGGACCTTTTACTATGGTATTGAAAAGAAAAGAACATAATACCGCCATAGATTTAGCCTGCGCCGGACTTCCTACGGCAACCGTCAGAATGCCGAACAATCAAATTGCTTTAGAGCTCATAAAACAAAGCGGTGTCCCGATTGTTGCTCCATCTGCAAACCGCTCTCAAACAATCAGCCCTACAACTGCGGAACATGTTTTTGAAAGCTTAGGAACAAGAGTAGATATGATTTTAGATGGCGGAAAATGTGATGTAGGGGTAGAATCAACCATTATTGATGTAACGGGAAAAGATGTTGTGCTTCTTCGTGCCGGAGGAGTTGCATTAGAAGATATTGAAGAATTTTTGAACGAGAAAGTTATTATATCTCATGGAGAACCCGATAAACCCAGTTCTCCGGGACAATTGTTGAAACACTATGCCCCAAATCATCGCTTTCAAATAAATGTTGATGAGCCTGAGGAAGGAGTGTTTTATATCGGTTTCGGTTGGCAAGAAAGAGCCGACTTAAATTTGAGCCCCGACGGAAATTTAAATGAAGCTGCAGCAAACTTATTTGCATATATGAGATTGGCTGATGAGCTTGCAGGAGAAAAAGGTATTGCAATGGCCCCTATTCCGGAAACGGGATTAGGTCTTGCAATAAATGACCGCATTCGCAGAGCATCATACAAATAAATATTTATACTGTAAAGGCGAGGACAATTCCCCGCCTTTTTTTAAGCCCCTCACCGTCATTACGAGTAGCGATAGCGACATGGCAATTCACTCTCTCCAATGTTCTCGCAAGAAAATTTTAATTTTCGTAGCGATACATAAGATTTATAAGGCATAATGTTCTGGATTGTTTCGCAAGGACTTCGTCCGCTCGCAATGACAAAAGAGGTAAGTTTTCACTTACCTCTTTTTTTGTGATAACGAGGAGTGTCATTACCAAGCATAGTTGAGACCGAGACCAAGAGATGTAGCCTCATAGTCTGAGCCGAAGGTATAATTAGCCCAACCGTAAGCCGACCAGTTCTCGTTGAAACCGATATTGCCACCAAGTTCAACACGGCCTAATGTCTTGTCTTCAACTGTGTCAACTTTACCA
>JAZRCM010000021.1:0-134587 GCA_045659785.1 Alphaproteobacteria bacterium | reverse complement strand
CATACGATTTAATATGAAAGAATCAATCAAAATATTAAAAAAGTCAGATATTTTAAAGAACTAATGCCATCTTCTGACACTTATTAGATAATACACTAACTATCCTATTTAATACACAAACTACCACTGTTCTAAACGGTGAATTAATTATCTCACTATTTTTTATGTATTTTAGTTCAATCTGATAAATATTTTAAAAGGATTGAATATGATATATGGATACATAAGAGTAAGCACCCAAACACAGGTCCTAGAAAACCAAAAGATTGCTATTTCAACATTTTGTGAAGCAAATAATATAGAAATCAATAAATGGGTGGAAGAGAAAATATCTTCCAGAAAACCACTAAATGAACGAAAACTCGGCAAATTACTCAAAAAATTAAAAAAAGGAGATATCTTAATTGCTTCAGAATTAAGTAGGCTTGGTAGAAATTTGCTCGAGGTTATGGGAATCTTAAAAGAGTGCTTAGAACGAGATTGTCAGATATGGACATTAAAAGAAAACTATCGTCTTGGTTCTGATATACAGAGCAAAGTTCTTGCTTTTGCTTTCAGCTTGGCAGCAGAAATCGAAAGGCAACTAATTTCCGAAAGAACTAAAGAAGCATTAAAAAGAGTAAAAGCAGAAGGAAAACATCTCGGTCGTCCATTTGGTCGTAAAAGTGCTTTTAATGACCTGAAGAAAAACAAAGAAAGAATTCTGCAACTTGCTGAACAAAACATCCCTAAAACCCAAATTGCCCGAATGTTTAAGGTTGATAGAAGCACGATCAGAAGGTTCATAAATCAGCTTAAAGATTAGAAAAACACTGCATTAATTATCTTTTTTTCAAATAACTGTAAACCATAGGTCTAATGATTTTAAATTGTTTTGCAACCCTAAAAATAGGTGTTCATTGACTATGTATATTGTTTAATTCAGTAATTTGCTCACAATGTAAAATCTATATTTAAGAATATATTTTACAACTGAGGATGTAAATAGGGTATGCTTGGATTTGATAGAAATCATTATAATTCACGCATATACTCAAACTCTTTTATAAGCTCTTCATATTTTGTTTTATCTAATATTGGTCTATTAAGTTCTATTAAGTTATGCTCTTTTGTGATATATTTTATTTTATCTTTTAACATAACAACAAATACCTGTTTGTCAGAATTTAAAATATATTTTTCTAAGGTCTCATACATTAATCTAATATTATTTTCAGTTAATTCATCTTTAATTAAAGCATCAAAACCCAAAGGAAGCTCAACTAGAGAATATTCTGATAACAAACATAAATAAATAATATAAATCGAAAATAATGTTACATTACTCACTGATCCACTTGCTATAATTGTTTTAAACTCAAGAAAAGATAGTTCGTTTAAAGATGCTGCAGAAAATGTAATTTTTAATTTTTCTTTTAATTCATTAAATCTTAAACCTATAGTGTCTTTTTGGATTTTTTGTTGTTTTTCTAAATCTTTTATTTCAGATGTCAATTTGTTAATTTTTTCTGTTAGTTCTGACATTCTCTCATTTAATGTATTTTTTACATCAACATATTGCCCTTTGGCTAATTTTCTAGCTTTTTGTTCAATAAATTGTTGTAAAGTTATTTCTCCTTGTTTTTTTTGAGCAATAGATAATAACGAAGTATACTCATTCTCTAAACCTAGTTTATTTTGTAGAATATTATCAAGATCTTTCTCTAGTTTTTTTATTTTTTTATTTAAATCATTTCTCAATAAAGTAGCTTCATAATTATCATTCTCAAGCCTAATTCTTCTTATTGACTGTTTTTCGGTTAAATATGAACCACAATGTGAGCACTCTCCTTTGATTTCATTGTATGAATGTCTTGTGTTTTCAATGATTTTTGTAAGTTCTAAAACCTCAACCTTCAAATTGTCTATTTCAATCTTTTTTTGATATATGCTAGATTTAAAATCATTTAGCTTAGTATTTATGTTTTCAGCAAGTAAAAGATATTTTTTTATATCATTAATAGCTTCATGTTCATTAAATACATATTCTTCAGCATCATTTTTTATAAAGTCATCTTTCAACAACGATAGGGTATCATACTGTTGCCCAAGTAATTTCTTTTCATTTGATAGATGTAGTCGTTCTTGTTTTTTATCCATTATGACATTTGTTGAGATACCAAATAAATATTCAAACAAAGCACTAGGAATAACCGAACTTGCATATTGAGCTAAATCATTTGCAACATTTTTATACGGAATGGATGACCACGAGACATCTTGGTCAATATAAAATGGTAATATTATAGCAGATGGATAGACTGTTCTTATATCAATATTATCTTTTAGAGGTAATCTTATATTTAGATTATATTTTTTAAGCAACCATTTTGAATATTCCATGGTATTCATAGCACCAGAAATACCATCAACCCAATAGGTATTACCACTTCTAATAATAAAACCTTCTTTATTATTATGAATATAGAAAAGTTTAAAAAGTTTATTTTTAAGAGACCAACCATTTTGTATTACCCTAATAGGGAAACCCATTGCATAATATATAGATTTTAACAAACAGGACTTTCCTACATAACTATTATCAGATGTTATAATGTTAGCTTTATTAGAGAAAACAAAAACATTAGCTTCATTGTCAAAACGGTCTAAAATTACAAGTTTAGTTAATATCATTTTTAATTTTCTCCTAATTTTTGGATATATAAATCTATTAATAATGCAAAAATAATGTCTTTATTTATATTGGGTAAAATATTTTTTGCGTTACAAAATAGACAATTAAAGACATCTTTGAGTTCTCCAGAAATATCAATATTGCCTATTTGTTCTTCTAATACCTTTTTTTCATATTTATAAAATGTTGTTATTTTAATAAATGCTTTGCTTATGTTATATTTTTCAGGATATGTTATTACTTTTTCACGTAAAAGTTCTTTTAAAATTTCTTCTTTAATTGTATATGTTTCATTTGTTTCAAATAACTTAATTAAGGATTGTTTATCAATTTTCTTTTTTTCAATATCTTCTGGTGTTTTTATGATTTTTTCAGCTTTTTGGTTAATAAGAGAAAACAATTCGTTTAGTATAATCTTACCCCGTGCATCAACTTTTATATTTTTATCACACATACAACCCATAAGAAATTTAGTAGCATCGTCTTGTTTGTTTTGAAATGGAGTAAAATATATACGACATTGAGGAAGTTTATGATTTAGCTCTTCCTCAGAGAAACCAATATCTTTTAGTTTTTGAATTATTTTAATTTTTTGTTCAGAAGAATACAGATATTCCTCAGAAAATATTGTTGGTTCAGTAGCTTCTATTACGCTATTCTGGTCTTTTTTTAATCCTAATAATACAATATGGTATGAAGCATTTGGGTGATTCTTTTTTATATTTTTTGAAAAAATACAATTTTTTATACCATTATCATTCTTTTTAGGAGTCAATAAATTACTTAAAGAAAGATGTTGACCTTTGACTTGAATAAAAAAATGCTTATCTTCTATATCAACTTCAATATCATCTTTTGTTTCTACAAATAATATAAAATTATCTCGTTCATAATTTAATATTGCTATTAAACTAGCCACAGCGTTTTGATAGTTATAACCTTTTAAAGCTATAGCACCTCCATTATCATAAAATTCTTCAGTATTGTTTGAACTGTTAGCCATATATGTTGTTCCTGAATAATTAATTGCTATGAATTTTATTATAATTATTTTAAATTTACAACACATAACTATAGTTAATAAGGGTAAATAATTATTTGTTACCATTTCCATTTAAAAATAACTCTCAATAAGAAATTCCAATTCCCCACCCCAACATCCCATTTGTAGGTAAAGAACTCTATTTTAAGGAAAAAACAAAAGGGACTAATGTCTTAATCTGGTCTATTATAATAGTTTTCTTTTTTATCTCTATTATAATATCTATTATAGACACGAAAAACACCTGTCAACCCAAGAGAAATAAAGGGATTGAGCAAAAATGACCGAACATATAGGTCTTCGGCACTGAACATATAAGTCTCCGGAATTGAACATAAGGGTCCTCATATTGAACATATAGGTATTCAAATTAGGGACCAGTGAACATATAAGCCTTCAGAGCCAGAAAAGGTGAACATATGAGTATTCGCAAATAAAATTTTGTTCAAACGAATTTTCTCGTCTTCTCTCGGATAAATATCATTGTAATCAAATAAAGGAGAGTAAAATGAGTAAAAGTAAATCTGAATTATCAATGACTAAAAGAGTTTTGTTGGACTTTATTAAGTTCAAAACCAACAACCACCACATATTCTTTGCTAGTAATGAATATATTGCAAATATGCTAGATTTAACAACTAATACAGCCAAAACCTTTGTAAATGACCTAATCCGAGAGGGATATCTATATAAAGAGATAGATAAACAAGGAAGAAGATTATTATCTCTAACAGGTAAAGAGTTTAAGCCATTGTTTGAGGATTTAACCAATTTAGATAAAAAGGTATTAAAAGTAGAAAACCAAGACCTTAAAAGAGACAATGAATACCTTAACCAAGAGTTAGAAACCCATAAAACTTATGCTGACAGATTAAGAACAGAGAGAACTGAGCTTGTTTTATCTAATACAGAACTAACTATTAAAGTAAGAGAATTGGAGGAAAGAATACAAAAACTTGAAGAAACAGTAGCCAATCAATCTAGTAGAATAAGTGATTTAGAGAATTTGTTTTATAAAAATGGAGTTTCTGAAGAACAATTAAGCTATATGATCAATAAAAATTCATAAAAATTAAACTGTTATGTTGTATTAAAAAAATGTTGTTTATATTTTAAATAGGTTTTAAGATATAGCTGATGTATGCAGAAAATGTAGATATTAGAAAATAAGGGGTTGTAATGGTTTTAGAAAACAAATTGAATATTACTGATCAAGTTGAACTTAACAGGCAGGAAGAAAAAATAAGCAAAGCAAAGGCCTTAAGTCTTTTTGATAGTGGTAAGATTGATACAATAAAAGTAGGCACATTTGCCGGATTGAAGCAAATACATAAACATTTGTTTGAAGATATCTATGATTTTGCAGGTAAATTAAGAGAAGTTAATATCTCTAAAGGCAATTTTAGATTTGCTCCGGTTATGTATCTTAAGCAATCTTTGAATGCTATTGATAAAATGCCTCAATCAACATTTGATGAAATTGTTGAAAAATATGTAGAAATGAATATTGCTCACCCTTTTAGAGAAGGAAATGGTAGAGCTACAAGAATTTGGTTGGATCTAATCTTCAAAAAAGAACTAAAGATGGTTATTGATTGGAATAAAATTGATAAAGAAGATTATCTATCAGCAATGGAAAGAAGCCCAATCAAAGATATTGAAATAAAACATTTACTCAAAAATGCTCTTACAGATGATATTAACAAGCGAGATGTTTATATGAAAGGTATTGATGTTAGCTATTACTATGAAGGATATGATGAATATGATATTCATAGTTTGATGTCTGGCTGTAAGAAATAGGTGTTTAAACCATAGGGATACGGCAATGGACTTTAAAAAGTTTTCAAAGAATTTAATAGAAAAAACTAAAATAGTTTCAAGTGAGTTAATAACAAATTCTTTCGATTATGTAAAAAAAACTACACAAGTACTGCAAGATCGCAGTTATGAATTAAAAAAACACTTAACAAACATTTCATCAAAACAAGAGAACAACAATACTGTTATTGTTACAAAGAAAAATGAGAAAATAGAAAATATTATTAAAATACTTGATGATAAAAAAAGTGTGTTTATTACTGGTGGTGCAGGAACAGGGAAAAGTTATATTCTGAGAAAATTAAAAAAACATTATAAGGGTTATTTACATTTAACAAGTTCAACAGGTATTTCTGCTATAAACATCAATGGGCAAACCATTCACTCTTGGGCAGGTATAGGTATTTGTAATAAAAAAATATCAACATTGGTCTCTGAAATAAAAAACAAAAATCGAGCTCAATATAAAAAACTGATAACAGCACGTATGTTGGCAATTGATGAGATATCTATGTTAACAAGTGATTGTTTGGATTATTTAAATTTATTTTTAAAAAATATCAGAGAGAATGATAGTCCTTTTGGTGGTATTCAAATGATATTTATAGGTGATTTTTTTCAATTGCCACCAGTTATAATAAACAGAAAGATAGAAAATAAAGATTTTTGTTTTAATAGTAATTCTTGGAAAGAGACAAATCCTGAAAATATTATTTTAACAGAAGTTAAGAGACAAACAGATATTGAATTTATCAACATACTAAATGATATTAGAAAAGGATGTGTATCGACCAAAGGAATAAAATTAATTTGGGATAGAGAGTATGAATGTCTGGATGTTGTTAATTCTGAAAAAGGTTTAAATATTTTAAGATTATTTGCTACAAATAATGAAGCAAATAAACATAATCGTAATTGTGTAGAAAAAATTTCAGGTAAAGATTACACTTTTAAATCTGAAGATAAAATTGAATGGTCTTCAATTAATGATCCAAGTGCAACAATTTTGCTCTCTGAAGAAGTTGATGAACAAAGCAATGTTTGGAAAAATTTTAATGATGATTGTAGAGCTGTAAAGCAATTACAACTTAAATGTGATATTGATTTAAAAACAGGTTGCCGCGTCATGTTATTGCAGAATATTAACTTAGAAGAGCATCTAGCAAATGGTTCTTGTGGCACAGTTATAAATGTTGATTCAAACCTAAACTATGTTGATGTTTTGTTTGATAATGGAAGAGTTGAACGTATTTCAAAAACCAAATTCGAAATAACTTTAGGAACAGAAGAAAAAGTTATAAAAAAAATAAACCCAGATGGGAATTCATATGATATTATAGCAAATCAAAAGAAGTTAGTTAGATATCAAATACCATTAGCTTTAGCATATGGTATTACAATTCACAAATCGCAAGGAATGACTTTTAATGATTTGATTGTTGATTGCAAGAAAATTTTTGCCGATGGACAAGCTTATGTGGCTTTAAGTAGAACAAAAAGTTTGGCTGGATTATATCCTCTTAATTTCGATGAATATCAAGTCAAAGCAAATCCTTTTGTAATTGAGTTTTATAAGAAAATAGAAAATGAAAGTAATATTTCTGTAAACAAAAATGTCTCAAATATAGTTAAAGGTCAATCAAATGTGAAAAATAAATTATCAGAAGATGAAATTGGTTCAATAATTATGACTGCTATTTTATATAAAAAGAAAGTAAATATCACATATTTGTCTGATCAACTGTATGATAATAAAGGAATAACAATAAGAAAAGTTAGACCATTACAATTAAAATTAGGAAAAGTATTTAATAATGAGGATATCAATACTCAGTATATTTTAGATCCTGATAGTTTTTACTTGAAAGCTTTTTGTGAATTAAGGCAAGATAATAGAACTTTTTTATTAAAAAGAATACAAAATATTGAGTTATGTGATGAGCTTTTTTCATAATTTGACTATCAAACAAAAAGGACTGATGATTTCAGTCCTTTATTTTAATGTATTATATATAAGTAAGCCTGCTATTTGATTTTTGTTTCTTATAGCATAATCAAAGGAGTTTAAACCAAAGATATCTACTTGATAAGGATTAGCTCCAATATCAAGTAGATACTCTATAGGTTCTGTATCTGTACTCATAATTGAGCACAAATGAAGGAGAGTGGCATTATTTTTGTTAATTGGAGAATTAATGTCATCTAACATCTTGGCAATCTTTTTAACATCTTTTAAGGTATCTATATAATAAGTCTTCATTAAAAGACCTCGTCAATCCTAAGGTTATCAAGTTCTTGTAGGAGAATTCTTTCTTTTTCACGAGCTTTTATTTCGTGTTTTACAATTTCAGCTTTTATAAAATCAAAAACAAACTGGTTTCTTGTATCTATATTTAGAGAATTAAATCTTGAGCTATATTGGTTAAGCAAGATAAACAATCAATCTTTTAAGTTATAGATATTTTCAATAGCATATTCATAAGCTGTATTTCCATCAATATCCATATAATATGGGTTAGCACCTTGCTTTAGAAGATACTCAATCATCTTGGGATTATTAGATTTTTTGCATAATACTTGCAATAAACTGGATAATCTGCTGTTTAGTGGTTGGTCAATATAAGTTAATTTATTTTCTAATTCTTTGAGACTATCAAGGTTTTCAGCTACTGAATAGAATTTATCATTGATAATAATTGCATCACATATTTCCATTTCAAACTCCTTCTTAATTATAATAATATTTATTCAAATTTGATTCAAAAATGGAATGAAAACACATAAAATAGAATCGAGTCGTTCGTATTTTTTGATTAAATTTAAATAAAAAGCTTCAAAATCTCTCAAAAATTAACCAATCCGATGAAAAAAAGTGCAAGCAAATGTGGTCATATGTGGCTATATGTTGTCATATTGCCCTTTCTTGAATTTTGAGCAAAAAATACCTCTTGCAAAATAAAATTAAACTTTCTTACCCTGAAATTGTCCAAGAGACACAATGATTTAAACAATTTAAGAAAGGAAAATAAAATGACTGAAAATGTAATTCCAATGTCAGAAAGTATTGAAGATTTTATGGCAAATTTTGGTATTGTAAGATTAGAAACCCAAAAAGATGAAGGCTTAATCTCTAAGGCAAGTTGCCGTCAAAGAATATTAGATATGATACAGCTCAATATCACCCATTTTAAGAACAATAGTTGGAACAAGTCTAATCAGATGAACAAACTGTTGGTTGATTTAGATGAAAAGAAAAATTCAGCAATTTTCAATGTCAGATTGGGTGGTAAGAGAATTTATCGTTGTTCATGCCCGTTAATGAAGTTGGATCAAAAGATAGAATTCCTAGCCAAATTCTATGAAGCAGTATCAAGAGGTGTTTTAGATCATCAAATTGAATTGTTCTGTGAAAACCAAGTTAAACACAGAGAAGAACAAAAGGAAAAACAAAAAGAAAAAAAGAAAGCAGACCGTGCAAAGCAAAAGGCTGATAAGCAAAAACAAGAAGAAGAGGAAAAAATACTACAAGAAGAAGCAAAGAAGCATTTACCCAAAGTTGCTTAACAAAAAAGGATAGTTAAGAAGCTGCAACTTCTTAGCTATCCAAATATAAATCTTAATTTACGAAAGGAATAATACAATGACTGAACCAAAAACACAAGAAGAATTTGAACAAAAAGTTCAAGAATTAACAGAAAAACTAAATGATGAATTTTCTTATGATAGAGATGAAATAATCAAATTATGGCTAGAAATAGAGGAATTTGCTTATTTTTATAATAATTGTTATGGACCATATTATACAAAGGTTTTCTTTATGCCAAAAGACAAAAATAAATTAAAAACAATAGCAAGATGTGTTTCCTCTTCAACATTTACTAAATTTTTTCATTTGATTAAAGATGTTAGTTTGGAAGAAGAGTTTATATATCAATGTGGAGAAGTTTGTGCATGGAAGAAAAAAGCACTTTTTGCAACAGAACCTCTTGAAGTAATTAAAAGTTACTTTATGGGACAAGATATCCAAAAGACTGTTGAACATTCTTGGGATGGTGAAGAATTTGGTATAAACAGTTATCTCTTAATGAACCCAAGAAAAGAAGTTGTTGAATGGGCTTTAGAAAATAACGAAGCTCTTGGAATAGAACCATATGAATTCGAAATGGGCTTAGATCATCAAGTAATACCAGAAATAAATTCTTTGATAAAAAGAAAAATAAATCATCTATAAAAAAAAGAGCAATTTCTGTGCATTTTCCTACGGACGAATAAAAAATAGCAGGATAAACTGAACCAAAGGAGATAATCTAATGGTTCAAAAATACCCCGGTTTAGTAGTAAAAAATAGAGCATTTTTCTTTAGAGTTGGAATTCCTAGAAAATATTGGAATTTAGCAAGATCTAAGGAAATCTGCTATTCCCTAAACACATCAAACTATAATGTTGCTGTTGCTCGTTGGAGAACAGAAATTGCTCACTTACAGTTATTTTTTAATGTATTTGAGGAAATAGTTATGAAATTAAATAAAGATAATAAATTAGTTTTGGATGAAAATGATGTAGATAAAGTTCTGCTCGCAAGATTAAGTCAAATCCAATACTTTATAGAAGAAAGTGCTGAAGATATTGTTGAGGGAAAGAAAGACTTTAATGATATCAAATTGCCTGATGATAAGAGAAAAGAGCTAATGGTTGAGATGATTATTGATTATCTAAAGAGTTTAGTTGATAGTTCTCAGGCTAATATTACTTTAAGAACAACCTATTCAAAACTAAAGGAAAAAGAGATTGAGCTTGGTTTAGAGGATAAAACCAAAGAAGGATATGAATGGTTTAAGAGCTTTGGAACACATATTTCAGCATTAGAAAGATATGCTCAAAATAGTGTCAAAGCAATTAAACAAGATAAGCCTTATAATCCAAGCAATCCTAAGGTTAAAACACTTTTGAGAAGCTATGATGAGCTAAAGACAACTGAAAGATTAACCAAATCAATGTCTAAAACACATTGGGAAAAGTTCTTCAAAAAGTATGCCTTGAATAAACAAAACCTTAAAGGAGTTCCGGAAGAACGAGTTCGTACAATGTATTTAGGGATTAAACTTGCCTTTGCTGTTATGGGAAAGACATATATAGAAGAAGTAACAAAGCAGGATTGTCGTAAACTAAGCGAGAAAATTTACCAAGTTCCCAAACAATGGAACAGTGTTCTAGATGAAGGCAAAAAGATATCTGAAATTTTTACAAATGCCCCTACAAAAGTGTTGGCTAAAAGAACAATTAAAGGATATTTGCATACATTTATTAATTTTATGAAATATGCTGTTAGGGAAGAAATTATTGCTCAAAACCTAAATGAATTTGTAGATGTTCCGATTAATTGTGAAGATGAGCAACGAAATCCTTTTGAAAGCAAGGAATTGCATAAGATTTTTAATCCTGAAACATATATAAATCCTAAATTAAGGAGTAATCAAGCTAAGTTTTGGGTTCCGTTGATTGCTTTATACCACGGTTGCAGATTAAATGAAATCTGCCAATTAAATACAAAAGATATTGTTAGTAATAAAGGCATTCCTTGTATATCTATTAATTCTGATGATAAAGACAAGTCTGTAAAAAATAAGCCATCTGAACGAATTATACCTATTCACCCTCAGATTATAGAACTTGGTTTTTTAAATTTTGTGGATTTTCAAAGGAAAAGTAAGCAAAAGAAATTGTTTAGTGAATTATCACAATCAGCAAGAGGAAAATATAGTAGAGCAGTTCAAGGTTGGTTTGCCAGATATTTGGATAAATTGGGTATAACCGGAGCTGATAAAGTTTTCCATTCATTCAGATATACCTTTGAAACCAAGGCTATTGAAGTAAAAATACCTGCTGAATATCAAAATGCTATAGCAGGTTGGGCAGATAAAGGAACAGGTCAAAGACTTTATGGAAAAACAAAAGATATAAAGGTTGTTTACCAAGAATTATCCAAGATTTCCTACCCATTAAGCAAAGAACTAAAAGAATTAAAGAAATTGGTCAGAGAAAGTTATTATTTCAAATAAAAGCCTTGAAACTATCCAAACTCTGCTAAATGGCAGAGTTTTTTTATATTCATTCCGATTTTTAATCATTGCTCCAATAAATATACTTATAAAAGATAAGGAAACAAAATGATTATAGATATGAATCAATTAAACAAAGACATAAATGAATTAAAACAATATTTTGCCAAAGAAACTCCTGTTATTACACCAACAAAACCATTAGACCAAGAAGTTAATGAGGAAATGGACAATCCTCAATATAATCAGCAAAAATTGGATGCTAAATTTCTGGTAAAGTGCTTCAAATACTTAAAGAAACTAGGATACATTAAGACACAATATGAGTTTAGTGAGCAGTTTCTAGGCAAGAACAAATATTATTTTGGAATGATATTATCAGAACAAAGACACCCGTCACTTGATGCAATTCATCATTTAATAACCAGCATATCCCAGATAAACGACGGACTAAATAAACTAAAACACCTCGATAATCTTTATGAAGAGGGACAAGGTTTGATAACAAAAAGGTTGCTAAAGTATCTATAATAGCAAAAAATTGGCAAATGTCTTAAAGTTCGGTAATATCGTAGAAATGCAATCGGGCAAATGTCTTAAATGTCTTGCAAATCCGTTCGGGAAGAATTGTTGGTTTATCCAAATAAATGAGGTAATTTTGACGGGTTTGACGTCTTAAGTGACGTGTAGGTCCGACGTGTAGGTTAAAATAGGCAGAAAATAAGGTATAAAAAAAGCCCTTGAAATAAGGGCTTAATAAAAAAATGGTGCCGCTAGTAAGAATCGGACTTACGACCCCGTCATTACCAATGACGTGCTCTACCACTGAGCTATAGCGGCTCAACAAAAGAGAACATACATATATTAAAATTAAAAATCAAGTATAATTTTAAAAAATGTTGATTTTTTTATTATAATCATAAAAAACTTGCCAAAAAACAATATATATGCTAGAATATTCACCAGTTAAATTAAATTAGTATGAAAAAGTTATTTATCTTAATTGCAGCTATTGCTGTTACAATGGGTATTACTTCTTGCACTGAGCAGGAGCGTACCAGAACATTCGGCGGAACTATGGAAATCAAGCTCGAGCCGGGTGAAAAGCTGATGATGGCAACATGGAAAGAGTCTGATTTGTTTTATCTGACCGAACCGATGGAGCCTGATTATCAGCCGAAGAGGAAAACTTTCAGAGAAAGTTCTTCCTATGGGATTATGGAGTCAAAGATTATCTTTGTTGAAACCAGATAAAATCCCGTTGGAGTTGCGATAAAGGGTTGTTCTTTTAAGGAACAGCCCTTTTTGTTTTGCATTATTGTTTTTTTGTGCTTGATTCTTGCTCCTATCGGTTGTTATATTTGAACAGGAAACAATTAAAGGAATTGATAATGTCTGAAAAAAAGAAATCTCGCGCCGAAGAACGTTTTGAACGTGAAGCTAAGATGTTGCAACGAAATCTGGAAAAGAGAAAAAAGCAACAGGCAGCCATAAATAAACAAAAAGAGGAAAAGGAGAAACGTTCTAATGGATAAGTTAAAGATTAGAGGCGGAAAACGTCTTGAGGGAAAAATATTTATCAGCGGTGCGAAAAATGCGGCATTACCGCTTATTTGTGCATCTCTTTTAACTGATGAACCGGTAATTCTTACCAATATGCCGATGTTGTCAGATGTCCGCTCAATGAACAAATTGTTGTTGCAATTAGGCTCAAAGATTGAAGAAAGAGATGAAATTATCGATGACAATGCTTGTAAAAACTACACTTATGTAACGCCGAATTTTACAAGTTTGGTTGCACCTTATGACTATGTTCGTAAAATGAGAGCATCATATTATGTACTCGGCCCATTGTTGGCAAGAGAAGGGCATGTAGAATTATCTCTTCCCGGCGGTTGTGCGATAGGAGCACGTCCTATGGATATTCACTTGTCATCATTGGAACAAATGGGGGCAAAAATTGAAATTAAAAACGGATATGTTCATGCTGATGTAGAAGGAAGACTGAAAGGTACACATCTTGTCTTTAATATTGCTTCGGTTGGCGCAACTTGTAATATTTTGATGGCAGCAACTCTGGCTGAAGGTGAAACAATTATCGAAAATGCTGCTCGTGAACCGGAAATCGGTGATTTAGCTAATATGCTTAATTCAATGGGGGCAAAAATTACGGGTATCGGCACTTCTGTATTAAAAGTTCAGGGAGTTGAAAAATTGCACGGAACAACCCATAAAGTTATTACCGACAGAATTGAAGCCGGTTCATACGCTGTTGCTGCCGCCATCACTCGAGGAAGAATAGAACTTATAAACGCACAAGCTTCAACTTTACAAACTCCGATTAAAATTTTACGCAAAATGGGAGTGCATGTTGAAGAATATGAAAATTCAATAGTTGTTGATGCCGTTGATTGCGCTTTAACCGGACAAGATATTATGACCGATTATTATCCCGGATTTCCAACTGATTTGCAGGCGCAATTTTTAACTTTAATGTTGACTTCAAACGGCGCTTCGATGGTTACGGAAACTATTTTTGAAAACAGATTTATGCACGTCCCCGAACTTTTGCGAATGGGCGCAAATATTAATGTGCACGGGCACGCGTCGGCGATTGTGCGTGGTGTAGAAAAACTTTATGGTGCGCCGGTTATGGCTACCGATTTGCGTGCGTCGTTTGCTTTGGTGCTTGCCGGATTGATTGCCGAAGGAGAAACAACCGTTAATCGTATTTATCACCTCGACAGAGGATATGAAAAATTAGAACAAAAACTACAAGCTGTCGGAGCTGATATAGAAAGAATAAAAGAGACAGAGGAAGAATAAATGCAACCTGAAATTACAGTATTAAAAAACGGTTTGCGGGTAGCCAGTTTTTATTATCCGCAATTTGAAACAGTTTCTTTGGGAATTTGGGTAAATACCGGTTCTGCCTATGAACCGGAAAGCCTCAATGGTATTTCCCACTTTGTTGAACACATGGTATTTAAGGGAACAAAAAGTCGTAATGCGTTTCAAATTTCTGAAGATATTGAAAATGTAGGCGGTCGCAGTAACGCATATACTTCGAGAGAGTTTACGGCTTTTTATGCCAAAATGCTCAAAAATGATGCTGAATTGGCATTAGATGTTTTATCCGAAATGATGACTTGCCCATCCTTCTTGGAAGAAGAATTGGTAAAAGAGCGTGAAGTGGTTGTTCAGGAAATTAAACAAACTTTTGATGATCCGAGTGATATTATTTTTGACTATATGCAAGCACAGGCATATCAAAATCAGGCAATGGGACGACCGATTTTAGGAACTCCCGAATTGGTTCGCAGTTTCGGCTCAAAAGAGTTGCGAGCTTATATGAACAGTAACTATGCCGCAAACAATATGGTTGTTTGTGCTGTCGGAAATATTAAACACGACGATTTTGTAAAAATGGTCGAAAATAAAATGTCTCTTGTGCCGCAACATTCGTCATTCAGTATTGATGAACAAAAATATTATGGCGGATATTTTGCGGAAAAACGTGATAATGAACAAGCTCAAATTATTTTGGGATTTGACGGTTTCAAGTATGCCGATGAGCATTATTATTCGTCAATGCTGATGACATCTATCCTGGGAGGAGGAATGTCTTCGCGTTTGTTCAAAGAAATTAGAGAAAAACGCGGACTGGTATATTCGGTCTATTGCTTCCCTAATTATTATACCGGAAGCGGATTTACCGGAATTTCGGCAGCAACGGACAGAGAACAAATTAATGAGATGATGCCGGTTATGATTGATGAAATCAAAAAAATGACCAATGAAAAAGTTTCTGAAGAAGAATTATCCAGAGCAAAATCACAAATGAAAGCAGGTATGCTTATGTCATTGGAAAATTCTTCGGCAGTTGCAGAAAAATTAGCTCGTCAACTGTTGTTATTCAATCGTTATATGCCTGTTGATGAAATGGTTGAATACATTGAAGCCGTAACTGCAGACGATATTTTAAAAACAGCTCAAAAAGTATTTGCAACAAAACCTACTTATACTTTGGTCGGTAATATTGACAATCATATCAGTTACAAAGAAGTAGAAAAGCTTATAAAAGGCTAATTATGGATATTTATTTGGCAAATCCCCGAGGTTTTTGTGCCGGTGTCAGAAGAGCGATTGATATCGTGCAAAAAGTTTTGCAAGAATATGGGGCGCCGATATATGTCAGGCACGAAATTGTGCACAATAAACATGTTGTTGAAAATTTGAAAAATCAAGGGGTGATATTTATTGAAGATATTGCCGAGGCAGATAAAAATCGCCCTTTGATTTTTTCTGCCCATGGGGTTGCCGAAGATGTCAAAAAACAAGCTTTAGAGATGGGCTTAAATATAATTGATGCAACTTGTCCTCTGGTTTTATATGTCCACAAATGTATCAAAAAATTAGAAAAAGATAATGCTGAAATTATTGTCATCGGAAAAAAGGCACATGCTGAAATTGTCGGTACGGTCGGGCAAATTAAAAATATGAACAGAGTTCATATTGTGGCAAATTTATCGGAAGCGCAAAATCTGAATTTTTCCGAAAACACAAAAATCGGATTGGTAACTCAAACAACACTTTCTACCGATGAAACGAAAGAAATAATAGACTTCTTAAAACAAAAATATCCGCAAATAATTTTATATAATAATATTTGTTTTGCCACGACTAATCGTCAGAAAGCTGTTAAAGAACTGGCAGAAAAAACAGAAAATATTCTGGTAATAGGCTCTAAAAATTCTTCAAACTCAAATAAATTGAAAGAAGTTGCTTTGAGTTGTGGCGTGAAAAATGCAATGCTTATTGATGATGTTTCGGAAATAAATTGGGATATTTTAGATACTTTTGATAAAATAGGAATAACCGCCGGTGCGTCCGCTCCCGAATATCTCATAGAAGAATTAATCAAAGAATTTGAAAAGCGTTATGATAATATTAATATTCACAATGTTATAGTAGCGGAAGAAAATATTGATTTTTAGTCGGGAGAAAACAATGTCACGTGCGGAAGATATTTTTCAAAAATTGGTTTATTTCGGCGAAGAAGCTATTGATGAGTTTATCTTAACTTCTCAAAGTGAAGAGCTTTTTCTTGACTTCAAACAAGCAGATTCCTTGGGTAAAAATGGCAATTCATTACATAAAGACGACAGACGCAATTTAGCAAAATGTATCTCCGGTTTCGGTAACTCGGAGGGCGGTGTTGTTGTTTGGGGGGTTGAGTGTTCTCGTAATATTGAAATCGGTGACGTCGCCAGAGCAAAAGTGAAAGTTCAAAATGTTCATCGTTTTTTAAGTTGGCTTGAAAATGCCATCTCAGGATGCACAATCCCAAGTCATAATAAAGTCAGAAACCATATAATCAGTGTTGATGCAAATGGCGACGGGTTTGTTGCAACATATATTCCTAAAAGTGAACAAGCTCCGTTAATGACAACGGTCGGTAATACTTTTTATATTCGCTCCGGCTCAAATAATGTTCCTGCGCCATACTCTGTTTTAGCCGGAATGTTCGGTCGCCGCCCGCAAGCAGAAATAGATTTAATGATTACTGATAAGCATTTGGAAATTTTGGATAATAGCGAAGCTGATATTTTATATCCTTCCAGTATAGATTGTCCTCCGGATAAATATATGAAAATAGGTTTTGTTATCAGAGGACATAATGAAAGCAACGTTATTGCCCGAGAACTTTATTTGTCCTGTACCACAGCTTCTGACGGAGGAGATTATAATAAAGTCAGGTTTTTGAACTATAATCAAATGGACACGATAGCAGGAGTTGAAGGGCAACTAAATATTATTACTCGCCCCGAGTTGCGTGTTCCTCCTCGTAGTACGGTAAAATTTGTAAATGTTGAAATTATTTTTACTCCGTATATTGAAGAAGACTTTTTGATGGACGGAGTTATCGGTGCAGATGGTACAGCTCCTCGTAATTTCAGAATTTATATTCCTAAAAATAAATTACGTTCTTTTGTTGCAAGAGGAATGCGAGAAGATGCAGATGCCAATATTTTGTTAAATGAATTTTTTACCGAATATATGGTAGGAGATTTATAAATGCAACGTATAGAGATTTTCACGGACGGAGCATGTTCCGGTAATCCCGGAGCAGGAGGTTGGGGAGCTATTCTGCGATATAAAGATGTAGAAAAAGAAATGTCCGGCGGAGAAAAAGAAACAACCAATAATCGTATGGAAATGACCGCGGTTATAAATGCCCTGAAAGCTCTGAAAAGACCTTGTAATATTACAATCTATACAGACAGCAAATATGTGTTGGAAGGGGTTAATGAATGGTTGCCGAATTGGAAAAAGAACGGTTGGAAAACATCTAACAAAAAATCAGATGTTAAGAATGTTGATTTATGGCAAGAATTAGACAGCTTATTGCCTCAACACGAAATTCGCTGGGTTTGGGTTAAAGGACACAACGGACATCCCGAAAACGAAAGAGTGGATACACTAGCTCGTAACGCAATTAAGGGTTTGGTTTCATAATTGTAAAGTTAGAAATCAAATTATTTAACTGAACGTCATTTAATATTTCCGGCAAAACAATTCCGTCAGGGGCAAGCGGGCTAAAGAGGATATAAAAAGGTAGCCCGCTTCGTTTATATTTTTCCATAAACATCAGAACTTGCTTATCATAGTTGGTCCAATCAACTTTTATAAATTCGATATTAGGGCTGTTTTCTATTCTCGCTGCAAGAGATGGTTTTTCAAGTACCATGACGTTATTGTATTTGCAAGTCAAACACCAATCCGCACCTACGGCAACAATAACGGTTTTTCCGTTCTTGATGTGTTTGTTTATTTCATCATAATTGATAGTATCAACGGTTTGCTTTTTAACTTCTTCATAATGTTTATTATAATTATATCCGCCATCGATTAATGAAATTGCAAACAACAAAGCGAAAATTGAATAGAAAAATATATTAAAATTTCTTTTTATTATTTTTTGTTGTTCACCTTTAAATCCTTCATAGTAGTTTTCATCACTCAAAGAATTAAGCCACAGAGCAAAAAAACTCAAGATAAGATAAACTGACAATCTGACAATATACCAAGTATTTGTTTGGACTTGTAATATGGATATTAACCATATAAGAGTTAAAAACAGAGCAAGAGTCATAAAACTGTTTAGCTTTTTCATCCAAGGTCCCGGAGTAGGAACTAAAACAATTAACTTCGGGAACAAATATATCAGCATGTAAGGAAAAGCCAATCCCAATCCGACAGCTAATAAAATACAATAAATATCGATAACCGTTCCTGCCAAAGCAAAGCCAATTGCTGTTCCTAAATAAGGAGCGGTACATGGAGTAGCCATTAGCACGACCATTACTCCGGTTAATAAATGCGGAATATTATCAGGATTTGAGGTGTTGATTTGTTTTTGCATCCATTCCGGAGTTTTAAATTGAACGACTTCAAAAAGTGTTAAAATAAATAACATAACAGCAAAGACCATTATGATAACAAAATACGGATTTTGAAATTGCATGCCCCAACCTATATTATGTCCCAAATATTTGAGTATCGCCAAAAATGAAGACAGGATAAACATACTTGAGAATATACCGATTAAGGTATAGCGAAAGTTTCTGCGAACATTGATATCTTGTCTTGCTCCGAATTTTGTCAGTGATAAAAGTTTAATTGACAACACCGGAAATACGCAGGGCATAAGATTTAGTAGCAAACCTCCTATAAAGCCTAAAATTACAAGTTTCCAAGACAAACGAGGATTTTCCTCAGGTTGATTATCGGCCTCAGGAATAGTTTGAGAGCGTACAAGCGTTTGTGAATTAAATAATATACTAAATTCAAAACTCTGTCCCTCAAGTTTTTTATCTTGGGTTAACGGTAAAAAGCGAACGGTTATTTGTTTTCCGTCAATATTAATTCTGGGAGTTTCAAAGGCAACATTATCGGTATTGCTTATGAAAATATCAAAATCTGATATCTTTTCTGATGCGGTTAGTTTTACTTCAATAAAATCGCCTATATCGGGAAGATTTTTAATTTTAGCGCTATCAATATTTATGTCTTCGGAATTTTCTTGCGGAATATTCATATGTTTTTGATATATAAATGTTGCAACCGAACTTTCTCGTTTATATTCCGAATTTAATGTCAATTCCGGAGTAAATGTTTTCGTAGAGCATTTAAAATATTCGTCGCATACATCGACAATAATTTCCGATTTTAAAACTAAAGGTTTTTCGGTATCTTCTACTTCAAAAGTTACCGGAATAGCCAGTTCCTTAAAGAAACCGCTGTAATCTTTTCTGTCTTCGGTAATTACTCTAATCGGTAAAGGAATATTTGTTTGCCAATTTTTCAGATTTTCGGATTTTTCAAAATTTATTTTCGGTCGGTTATACAAACCGTCAATTCCGATAATCATCTTATTTTTAGGTAATGAAAAATGTATTACACCTCGGATATCTTTTGCATCTTTGACACCTGTTTGTTCGGTTATAATTCTGACATAAGCATCTTCGGTTTTTTGCCATTCTCCGATACCTTTTTTACCGGTAAGCGGACTTGGATATAAAATATCATAGAAGGGCAATTTAACCAATTTTACTCTGGCAGCAATATGTATTAATTCATCAAAATCACCTTTTTTATTGAATGAATATGAATCTCTTAAGATTTTAGCCTCAACAGCCTTGCGGTCACGTTTATTCAAAGAGTAGGGAACAACAGTTTTAATATCAGAAATAACAACAGCATCTTCTTCTGATTCAATATAATCCGGAGCTTGACGATAATTAGCAATCTGATCGTCATCAACAATAATCGCAGGTTCTTCCGGAGTTAAGAGATTTTCTTTATACTTTTCATACAAATTTTTGAAATAGCGATAAGCACCTAATCCGTTTCTGATATACATTTGCATATCATAGGCACCTTGTTCGCTAATCCCCGGAAATGCGTTTTTTATATCATCACGCATATCTTCATTAATTTTTTCTTTTGGGTATTGTTTATCAAAAAATTCTGCGGTTTTAAGTAAATTATTTAACAATTCTTCCGTGTCAAATTTTTTGGCTGAGGTCTCAAGCTCATAGTCAGTTGCAACATCTTCTTCTGCTACAACTTCTTCTTCCGCAAAACTCGGAGAAAGAGTGATTAAAACAGATAATAAAATCGTTAGTAAAAATTTTTTCATCGCAAAATTTCAATAAAGGTTTAAAAACATTAATTTGTATGTTATTATATATAATAGTGTTTAATAAATGGTATAGTACAGGTGAATAAATGAAAAAAGATTATCTTACTGGAAAATGCCTTGTTGCAATGCCAAACCTTGAAGATGAAAGGTTTAAGAACACTGTTGTCTATTTATGTGCCCACAATCAAGAAGGGGCAATGGGTTTTATCGTAAACAAACAAATAAAAGAGTTTTGTTTTTCTGACTTAGTCGGACAATTTAACATCGAAAATGTATCTCCGGTTGCTCCGATGATTTTGCATCGAGGCGGACCGCAAGAACAAGTTCGCGGTTTTGTGCTACACAGTAAAGACTATGAAAAAGAAGGAACGGTTTCTGTTGATGATAATTTTTCGGTTTCTTCGTCTATTGCAATATTAAACGACATCGCTTTCGGTGTTGGTCCGACATATAATCTGATAGCTTTAGGATATAGCAGTTGGAGTCCAAAACAGCTCGAATTTGAGATAATTAATAATAATTGGTTGGTTGTTGATGCAACTCCGGAATTGTTGTTCAAAACTCCTGATAACCATAAATGGCAACGAGCAATTGATGAATTAAATTTTGATATAAATCGCATAAGTTTGCGAACCGGTAGAGCATAAAAATACTTCTTATACAAAAGCTCGGAACAAAATTCCGAGCTTTATTTATATGATATTTTGTTTTCCTATATTACGTTCCAAAAGTCTTATTCCCATATCGTGAAATTGTTGGTTTTCGCTAAAACAGTAATCTTTCAAAATAATCGGACGAATATTATTTTCTATCAAATCCATTGCAGTTTTGTAAATGCAGGCATCGGTATCAAAACCGCAAATGTGAACTTCGTCAAAGTTTTTCATTTCAGGTAAATATGACGAATAACCGCTCTTGGTAAAAATAACCGCATTTTCGCAAGGGGTAAAAGCCAGGTCTTCATTGTCATAGCCGGTCCAATTAAGGATTGTCAGAACCGGAGAATTTTTATTTATAAATTTTGAAACAAATATATAATTGTATTGGCTTTGTAATTTTTCTATTTTCTCTGCAATCTCGGGTTTTGTTACTGCCGATATTTGAACATCTATAATCAATAAAGCTTTTTTCATATACTTACTCCTAAAATTCATGTTTCATAAAATTATAAATTAATAAATTGAAAAAGTCCTTAAATGTATAATTTACTTTTTTCAAATAAGTTGTATAATGTAGGAAATTTGAATTATTATAAACATAAATTTTTAATCATATGAAAACTGTAGAAACAATTACAACCGCTAAAGATATTTTAGCTTTGGTTGATTTTGTCTGTTCACAAGAAACAGAACGAGAGTACAAACTGTGTGACGAACAAGAAATTCGGTTGGAATATTCTTTTCCGAAAGAAGCTCCCAGATGGATAGTCCCCATTGCAATATCTGGTAAAGAGGAGATTAAATGTTTTATATTTGATCACGAATATTGCTCGTTGAGTATTCAAAAGGAGTATAAGGGACTAAAATCTATCGGAGGGTGTAAGATAAACGAAGTTGATGCGTGGAGTGCATCTCATCATTGGCTTATTGAAGACGGAGTTGTAAAAACCGTATTTACAATTTCCGACGAGACCGAAACAACTAATATTCCCGATTATTGGGTGTATCGTTGTTACTTTGAACATCAGCCTTCTTGCTCGATTCTTTTTTTGACACCTGAGGATGTGATAAATGCTTTTCCGTTTAGGGATATTGTCAAAAATGTAAAAAGTGTTGAGTTAAAAGTAACAAGTTATAACGAGCCGGTGTGGCTTTTGACTCAAAACAATGGAAGGCAATATGTGATTTATCCTTGTGCGTTACATCGTTTTTGCGATAAGTTGAACGTTACTCATTATTTTGACGGTGAGCTCAGAAACCCGCAAAAAAATGAGGAGTTTCTTGTTTATCATTCTATCGGCGGAGAAGTTGTTTGTTCGTTGGTAGCTTTAAAGGTAAAGGACGAGCAGGAGTTGTCTTTGCTGCGTTTTAGTGAAATGAGCATAAAAACAAAATAAGTTTTGCTCTAAAGAAAAACAAAACCACAGATATATTATTATCTGTGGTTTTGCCGTATTATTAAGCATTTTGATTGACATGAAAAAACAATAATCATACACTCAAAAGCATAAAGACTAAGGAGGTATCATGAAAAAATATTTATATTGTCTTGCCGTTTTATTTTCAATTAATACCGCACAAGCACAAATGAATGAGATGATGGGAGTTTTAGGTGTTGGAGCAACTCTTGATGCTAACGCATACAAAAGTGTCGGTACTATGAATAGTGCGCTTGGGCGTATGCAATTACAACAAGATATAGGTATTCTGGTTACTGAAATTCAAAGCAAATTTATGCAAAATTATATGGATATTGATGTTTCATTGTTACCTTTTAACGGTTTGCACGGCGTCAACTGGGATGTTGTTCCTGTTTCTTCCGCAGAGTTTTATATAGATTTGCAAAATCTTGATGCCGGTTCTTGTTTTCTTATAAAAGGCGATCAGTGGGGAGCAAAACGCATTGAAATAAACAATGGACAAGATTGTCAAAACTCAAATAATTCCGTGAAATTATATTTTTAGTTTGTTTTCGTATGTTCTTAAAAAATATTTGTAAACGGATGATAAAGAAAAAAAGAGGAAGCTGATGCTTCCTCTTTTTACCATAGACTACGAGTAAACAAATTTCTTTATTTATTCCTCAATATGGAAACCATAATGAACCGGTCTGCGAGGGTACGTCAGTTGTACGCTATAACCGGGAATGATTCTCGGCTGATTACGCAGATAAAACATTGGTTTTTCGTAATCAGTAATCGTGAAATTTTCTCTTACCCAAGGATCAGGATTTGTCCATCTGTAGTGATAAACAACAAAGTCTCTTGTGCAGAAGACATTGTTTTTTTCTACTGCAAATTCTCGGAAAATCTGCATTTTTTTGAAAAAACATTCATGCACTTCGCCGGCATATTCGCTTTTGCGTACAAGGTGTTCCTCTCCTTGTTCTTGCAGTAGAACTTTTTCTTTAGCCTCATTCTCCGGGGCTTCAAAGATAACACTTTCAAATGGAACCGACCAAATCTTGTCAGCTCCCAAAGGCCAAATGAATATTCTGCAATTTGTCTTTGAAAAAGAAAAAATATTTTTCTTTTCAAAGGAGTAGAATACATAATGTCCTTCGTGATTGGGTAGCTCAGAATCTTTAAGTAAAGGAAAACACTTGTTAATAATACAAAGTTTTCCGATCTTTACTTTTCCGATTTTTGAACAGGTTACATTGTGGATAATTTCTTTTACATCATTAGCTGTAATTGTATCTGTCGAACGCAACATCTCTCGTTGTTCGTCGAAAAGTAAGAATAAGTTATACATAGTAAATTTTATAATTGGATTGACAAATATACTATAAAATTACTTCTGTTTTTTGTCAAGTATTTTGAGTTTAAATATGCTGAAAGGACGCTTGAGAAAATAAGAAAGTTTTTATACAATTACGAGCGTATATGTTCAATGTAATCAAAAATCTTTTGGTAATCCCGAAACTTTTTACACATCAAAACAGGAATTTTAATATCTCGTAAAAAATCAGTAATCTGTCGGTTAATTTGCTTATTAGCATTATCCCAATCTAAAATTTTTGATAAAGTTACTTTTCTGTAATGGTATGCTTGAACCGGTAAATCTTTATCAATATCTTTACCTATTAACTTTTTTGCTTTTATAAAACGCAAAGTAAATCGCCATGCTGCCAGCAAACGGCTAATTCGCATATCCACAATCAAATCCGGATTGACTTTTTCATAAAGCGTTTTTTGACATCCTTCCATAACCCAATTATCATTATTTTCCAGAAAATCATTTAATATCATAAGCTGCTCATTTTCACTACGATATCCACTGTTTTTTATACGACACACTTCATCAAGATTTAATCTTGGTAATTTGTATTTTTTATTTATTTTATAAGCAAGAGATGATTTTCCTGCCCCAAGCGGTCCGATAATTAGAATTTTCATTTTAAGCCTCTAAAAATATAACACATTAAAAACGACAAAAAATCAATACCGGATAAAACAATATCCCACAAATTCAATAAAATTTCCCAAAGCATATAATTTTGAAAACAAACAGTTGAACTGGTGTAATCGATTAAAGACAAAAGAAAAAGCAGGTTTTAAAACCTGCTTTTCAAATTGGTGATCCCAGCGAGACTCGAACTCGCGTTACCGCCGTGAGAGGGCGATGTCCTAGGCCACTAGACGATGGGACCATTAAAGATAGAGAACTTGTAATCTAAAAAAACAATTATGGCAAGTATTTTTTTATGCTCTTGCACCGCTTGCGGCATCTTCCCAAGTGCTCAATCCTATCAAATTCCAATCAACAGGAATTTGCTCTACAACTTTTAAGTCCGCAAAATAACTTTCTTTTATGTTTTCCAACAGTGTTTCCACGATTACAACTTCTTTTGAGCGACTAAGCTTTTCTCTTACATCCGGATGAATATAATCCAAAATAATCTTTTGGTCACTATTCCGCAAAAAGACGGCGTGGTCACGGCCGTCATATATAATCTGCGGAGAAGAAGGCTTATTAGATTTGGCGGTAATAAAAATATACAACTCACCGCCATCACCTTCTGCTACTACAAATTTTTTCTCGGTTGTATATTCGCTCATTATTCACCTCGTTAATTGTTTTGACAATCTTTCATCGCCATCAATGTCGGTAATTCAAAACCCTTTTTCGGAAAACGCTTTGGTGTTTCCGGCATATCAAAAAATTTCTCTGCAGCTGTAGTTAACTCTTTGAATGCACCGTCGTTTCCTCTAACCGCTTCGCTTCCGCAAAGATATGTTTTTCCCATATCAGTCTCCTTGTAATAATTTAACGATAGAGATTCTTCTCTATTCATTTACCAGTTTAGCAGATTTTTTATATATTCGTCAACAAAATCCGCACGTCTGTTTTGATAATCCAAATAATATGCGTGTTCCCAAACATCTATGGTCAATAAAGGCTTGTAATTGTGAGCAATCGGAGTGTCTGCATTTGATGTTTTGATAACTTTTAATTTGTCACCATCTTCAACCAGCCATGCCCAACCGCTACCAAATTGAGTAATTGCTGCATTTTTAAATTCTTCTTTGAATTTTTCGACAGTTCCGAATGAAGTTTCAATTTTTTGTTTGAGGTCTGCTTTCGGTTCTCCTCCTCCGTTTGGGCGCATAGACTTCCAGAAAAATTCATGATTCCAAGTTTGTGCCGCATTATTGAAAATTGCGGTATATTCCGGTTTGCCGTAGGTGTTTTTGATGATTTCTTCTAAAGTCATTGCGGCAAATTCCGTATTTTCAATGAGTTTGTTCAAATTATCAACGTAGGTTTTATAATGCTTGCCATAGTGAAAATCAAATGTTTTGGCTGATATATAAGGCTCAAGGGCGTTTTTTTCATAAGGCAACTCAACCATTTTAAATGTCATTTTTCTCTCCTTTTTATGTGTTTTCATCATATATATAGTTATTATATAAAAAAAGTTGTTAATAATTGTTAACATTTGCTAAAAAAAGTTAACAAATAAAAAAATCCTATGTATGATAGCCACAGTATAAAACTTTCTCGAGGAGAACCTGAATGCGAGTTTTGTTAATTGAAGATGATTATGCAGTATCCCAAAGCATTGAAATGATGCTTAAAAAAGAAGGGATGATTGTCGATACTGCCGATTTGGGCGAAGATGGTCTTGATATCGGTAAACATTATGATTATGACATTATAATTTTGGATCTTATGTTACCTGATATTAACGGCTATGAAGTTTTGAAACGTTTACGTTCGGCAAAACGCACAACTCCGGTTTTGATTTTATCAGGTTTGAATGAAGCAGAGAAAAAAGTTAAAGGTCTTGATTTTGGTGCAGATGACTATTTAACCAAGCCGTTTGACCGAGCAGAATTGTTAGCCAGAATTAAGGCTATTGTTCGTCGCAACGAAGGACATGCAGATTCGGTTATTCGTACCGGCGATATTGAAGTAAATATCAATAACCAAACGGTTAGTGTAAACGGTGAGGTTTTACATCTTACCGGTAAAGAATACGGAATTATGGAATTGTTATCTGTTCGCAAAGGCTCTACTTTGAATAAGGATCAATTCTTAAATCACTTATATGGCGGAATTGATGAACCTGAATTGAAAATTATTGACGTGTTCATTTGTAAGCTCCGTAAAAAGTTGGAAAAAGCATCAGGCGGTAAAAATTATATCGAAACTGTATGGGGACGCGGTTATGTTCTCCGTGATCCGGATGAAAAATAATATGTTATCATAATAAAAAAAGCGGTTATAAAACCGCTTTTTTTATTCCCATAAGAATGATTAAAAAGTCAATGTGCCTCTGGCAATCATAATTTGACTAAATAAATATAGTGCATAAGTAATCACAAAAAATGTTCCTTCCGCTCTGCTTATGCGAGATTTTGTCATCATAATAGGGAGAAGAGCGATTGTAGATACCAACATAACCCACATATCATAACGTAAAAATTGTTGTGGTACCGGAACATCAATTACCGTAGATGTAAAGCCCATAATGAAAACAATATTCCATATATTTGAGCCGACAACATTACCTAATGCAACACCGTTCTGATGACGAATTGCGGCCATTACTGTTGTTGCTAATTCCGGCAAAGATGTGCCTACCGCAATTATCGTAAGTCCGATAATTTCTTCCGAAATACCCAGAATACGAGCTATATCAACAGCTCCTTTTACCAATAAATCAGCTCCGTAAATAATGCCGGCTAATCCGAAAGCCGTAACTCCGATAACAAAAAGCCATTTTTTATCAGCAAACGGACTTGTGCTTTCTTCGCTAGGCTCCGAATTAACCGAATTGCGATAGTTGTAATAAATAAAACCGAAAAGCATTAACAACATTACAATACCATGCCACATAACAAAAGTTCCGGTCAGAGCAAAAACAACAAAAATGATATTAACAGCCAGCAAAAAACTGAAATCTTTTATAAAAACTCGGCGTTCACAAGCTATCGGATATATCATTGTGGCCGCACCTAATATCAAGAGTACATTTGCGATATTTGAGCCGACAACATTGCCTATTGAAATTCCGGCTCCACCGCTTAATGCGGCCTTGATACTAACCACAAACTCAGGTGCAGACGTTCCAAAAGCAACGATGGTTAAACCTATAATTATTGGCGGGATTTTTAATTTATTTGCAATGGCAACAGCTCCTCTTACGGTATATTCAGCTCCTACCATTAATAAAACAAAACCGACTAAAATTAAAAATGATGCATGCAACATACAAAAATCCTTCCTTTCATAAAGCCATAAAGTATATATCATACCGATAATTAAAAGTAAATTTCATTTATTTTAAAATTTATTTTTTTTTTAATCTTGCACAAATTTATACTTTTATATATACTAATTGCGCTTTTTTATGATTATTGTTTCACTTATTAAAATTTATAGCTTATGAAATGGTTAAAAATTGTTTTGGCATTGACAGTTGCAGTTGTGCTGTTGATGTTTGTCAGATTTGAACGTCCGTCTGTTGTCAGACAGCTTGACGATGAAAATGTTCTTCTTAGTGAGCCGGAATATTGTCCGCCTATTTATTGGAAAGACAGTCGTTACAACTACTACGATTTTAAGGAAGATATATTCTTCCGCAGAATACCGCATGGTATTACCGATAATATAGAAGTATACTGCAATGATAAAATCTATAAGATGAAAATTTGCAGTAAATATGAATATCAGGGAGAATTTGAAATAGTCAAGACTTACAAGACCGACCATGCCGGAATGGTAGAAAAATATCGAGAAGATATTGAATATGCCCTTCCTTTGTTGTTGGACAAAACAGATGATTTTAACGAGATAGCCGTATCTTTATCTGGCATGATAAAGAAATGGTATCCGCTTCTGGACTTCGAAATTGTGAACATTGAGGTTAAATAAAACCGAATTATTTATTCATTTAAATTTTCAACCATGGTTAAAAAATCAAAAATTATGCAAAAGTTGCTTGATGCAATTTTTGAGTTGGAGCTATCTAAAGAAGAAGCTCTGGCGGTGGTAAGCGAATTTATCAATCGCTACAAACTTGAAATGGCAGATTGTTTTCCGAAAGAAAATGCCGCATTTCTTGATTTTGCCAGACAGGTAAAAGAACAGATTATGCCGGTATATGATTCGGTAAAACATTTGGCGGAGCTTTGTGATGTTGATGTCGAGGCTTTGATACCGAAACCTGCCGTAACTGAGATTGACGGCGAAATCAAGGAAGGAGAAACTGCGGAGAATCTCGCACCTTCGGAGCCGGCTGTAACTAAAAAAGGGTACAGTAAAAACGGCAAAAAACTCGGACGACCTAAAAAGGTTGTTGTAGAAGCAGAAAAAAACGAATCAACCGAAAGTGAACCTGTCGGTGAAACCGTTGTTCCTCAACCTGCACCGCCAACCGAAGAAAAAGCTGATGAGCCTGAAGCAGAGCCGGAAAAATCTTTTGAAGAAGAGGTTGAGGCACTGAAGTTCGGAAAAGAGTATTCTCTTGATGCTTTGTATATGTACAAAGACCGCTTTGTAAGAACTAACCGCATTTTGACCGATGCAAGGGCTATAGGAGTATTTATTCCTTATTTGCGTAGAGACGGAAACAAAGAGTTCATTCTTTACTATACCGATGAATATCCCGGTTTGACCAAGCGAGTGGCTTTGGCTTATGCACGAAACAAACTACCTGCCTATAACGGTGTAAAGTGGAAAATCAAAGAAAATATTCACGATGCATCAATTAAGGCGGTTCTTCCCGAGCTCAATATATTGCTCAAAAAGATGGGAGGAGATAAGTTTGAAGGTCATTATCAAGATCCGCATGAGACATACTTCGGAGAAAATTCTATGACAGATAAGAAAATCCGTTACGTCTGTGAAGTTGTTGAAAGCTAACAATCTTTTGCGAATAAAAAATATCCCGATAATAAAAAACGGGATATTTTTTTATAAACTACTTGACTTGTGGACAAAATTTTTGTACCATAATATTCAGTATTAACTTTTAATTTAATTATTTATGAATGCAATTTTTATCGTAGTGTTAGCCGTAGTACTTGTAGGTGTCATTTTCGCTTTCTGGTCGCAGAATGCTAAGTTGGACAAGGCAAAGGCAGACCGAACTCGCGCAAACGAAACAGCCGCAGAGCTGAACGGTAAGATAGGTATCTATGAAGGGTATCTTAAGCAACTTGTCAACAAATTGGGCAAAGATGCGCTTCAGGAACTTCGCAGTGATTTGGTAGCGTCTCGTAAAGAGGCTGAGTCAGCGAAGGATTGTCCTCAACGTGAGGGTGGCATTGATGCTTGTCGAGAGATGCTCGATTGGGTCGATGAAGCTTACAGCAGCAAGTAATTAACATTACAATGCAGTTGGAAAACAGGTGGTTTAGAACTACCTGTTTTTTTTGTGTCTGAATCAAAAGATTGCTTGCTCTTTTTTATAATTTTATTTATTGTACGGGTTAGAAATAAATAAGGAGAAAAAAATGAAAAAAATAGTAGCAATTATGTTATTAGCAAGTATGCTTTCTGCTTGTGCGGTAGATCCGTACACAGGTCAAAGCAAAGTTTCTAAAACAGCTTGGGGAACAGGTATCGGGACTGCAGTCGGTGCCGGTGTCGGAGCATTAATCGGCGGCGAAAAAGGAGCATTAATCGGTGCTGGAGTAGGTGCTTTAGGCGGTGCGGCAACCGGTGGTTATATGGATATTCAAGCTCGTAAACTTCGTCAGGAATTGATGGGTACCGGCGTTCAGGTTCAACAGCTTGAAGATGGTCAAATTTTATTGATTATGCCGAGCAATATTACTTTTGCTACTGATTCGGCTGTATTCCAAAGCGGATTTAATTCTGTATTGGATTCTGTTGCTAAAGTTTTGGCTGAATACAACAAAACTATTATTTACGTAACCGGACATACAGACAGTACCGGCTCTGATGCGTATAACAACACATTGTCTCAAAATCGTGCCTCTGCCGTTGCAAATTATTTATCTTTGCGTGGTGTAAATGCTTCTCGTATGGTAGTTAGAGGTATGGGTAAAACCAGTCCGATTGCATCTAACGATACAGCGGAAGGAAGAGCACAAAATCGTCGTGTTGAATTGAGCATTCAGCAAATAAACTAAATCATATTATAAGGTTGGTAAAAAGTCCGAAATATATTTCGGACTTTTTCTTTTTGGCTACTTGAATTATGGAAAACGAATATCATATCAAATATACAAATTAACAAAAAGAGGATATGATGATGAAAAAAATAGTCACTTTGTTTATGTTTACTTTTTTGGCTTTGACCGGATATTATGTAGGGGTGGCTGTTGCTCAAAATAATACTGAAGATGTGAGTGCAAGCGAGCCTGTCGGTGTTATGGTGGTTGAAGAACAATATAGTGTTGAAGCAACCCCGGATATCGAAGCTATGCACAATAAAAAAGAACATGCTAAAAAAACACATGATGAAAAGACATCTCCGGATACCAATGATACCACAGAAACTGAAGTTGTAGAAGAAGATGTTATGGAAGAAGATGAAGAATAGATAGACTAAATTTACACATTCCACCTGAGACTGCTCCTCCGAGAGAAATACCCCTCGCTCTCGGAGGATTTTTATAATAAAAAACTGCGGACTTCCGCAGTTTTTTATTATTTTCTGAATATGTATTTGAAACCTAAAGTATATTCGCTTAGGTGGTCATAGCTTTCAATTTGGTCGGTATGTATATATCTTCCGATAAAATGAACAGACCATTTTTCATTAATATTATAGCTTAATCCGGCCCCGAAACGATATCCCCAGCCGGAATCCTTAATCGAAGAACTGTTATAAAATTTATGCTTAAAATTATAATTTCCGATGCCTGCTGTAACCAAAGGTGCGATTCTGCCTTCGCAACCTAAAGGTAAATAAGCAATAGCATCAAGTCCGAAAGCACTAAAACGAGTGCTTTTCAAATTAAATGCCCCGAGCTCATCTTTGTCTGATTGTTGATAAAAAACTTCTGTTCCGAAATATTTGTTATACACAGAACCGATAACTGCACTGACAGAATTTTGGTGAGAATGTACATTTCTTGCACTGCTTTCGTTATACGCATAATTCAACCCGACATAAGGTATATATTCGTTTTCGATGGCAAGAGCATTGGTTGCAATAATTGATGCTAAGCCGACAATTGCAAATTTTGTGCTTATTTTTTGCATTTTTAATCCTTTCTTTATTCCTTTTTAATATAATTTAAGCTATACTTATTAAAAGTAAAGGATTTTATTGGGAGGTTGTGATGAAAAGAACCCAAAATCAGAGAGGTTATACACTTCTTGAGAGTATTATGTTTATAGGGGTTATTACTGCCGTATCTATCGGTATTGTGAAAGTAGTGAGCAGTATGCTTGATCGTTATAAAATCAGCCGTCTGACCTCACAAGTTACGGAATTGCAAAAATCGATAACCAACCGTTTTGCCGCCGCTGAAAGCTATAAAAAACTAACCGCTAAGTTGTTAAAAGACGAGAATCTTGCTCCTGGTGATATAAGCTGGGATGGGGACAAAATGATACACAAATACGGTGGCGAGGTTGCTATTAGTCTCGCATTGGGTGTTAGGGCTTATGAAATTACGTTCAATAATCTTCCTAAAAAACCTTGTGTTGAGTTGGCTATTCAAAATTGGGCTCATGACCAGTATTCAAATTTAATTCATATGAAAGTAAACGGTGTTCCCGCAAAATGGAGAAATGCTACTTACATAATGCCTTTATCGGTTGTGCAGGCGGAAAGACTATGTCATGATGAACTCAAAAACGCCATTACATGGAGATTTCAATAAACGGCGGTAACAATACGATTTTAGCGTAAAACAGACTCTTTTTTCTTGATTATGCTATAAAATTATTTGTATATGTTACCTATTATATATTTAATTATAAATAAGGAGAGCAAAAATGGTAGAAACATCGATAATTCTTCCTCCCGACTACAGACCTTCAGCCGATGAAGAATATATGAACGAAATGCAATTGGAATATTTTCGTCAAAAACTTGAAAACTGGAAAAAATCTTTGCTTCATCAAGCAGAAGATACTTTGGAAGATTTGCGTCAGGGCGGACTTAATCAACCGGATGATGTTGACAGAGCATCATTAGAAACAGACAAGGCTCTCGATTTGCGTACAAAAGACAGAGCGCGTAAGCTCATCTCAAAAATTAATGCTGCATTACGCAGAATTGAAGACGGAGAATACGGCTATTGTGAAGAAACCGGCGAACCTATCGGTATCGAACGTTTAGAAGCTCGTCCGGTTGCGACATTGAGTATCGAAGCTCAAGAACGTCACGAGAGAATGGAAAAAACTTATAACGAGGATTAACCTCCGTATGGAAAAAAAAGATTTTATATTAGCATCGGCTTCACCGCACAGGTTGGCTTTGCTTGAACAAATCGGTTATGCGCCTAAAATGGTTGCTCCGGCAGATATTGATGAGTCGGTAAAAAAAAGGGAAAACCCGACGGCTTATGTTAAGCGTATGGCTATAGAAAAAGCTCTTAAGTCTGCATCATTAAATCCGAATGAAAATATTTTGGCCGGCGATACGGTTGTTTGTGTCGGTAGTCGTATTTTGCACAAATCTAAAAACGACGAAGAGCAAACAGCGGTAATGAAACTTGTTTCAGGACGTTCAAGCCGAGTTATCAGTGCGATATGTCTTATAAGCAGGGACGGAAAAATATCTCAGAGATGTGTAGAATCCAGAGTAATAACCAAAAGATTGAGTGATGCCGAAATTAAAGAATATGTTGACGGACACGAATGGATAGGATGTTGCGGATATAAAATAGACGGGTGTTTTGCCGGATATGTGCAGAAAATTATCGGTTCATATACGGGAATTGTAGGTCTTCCGTTGTTTGAAACGCAAAATTTATTGAGAGGAATAGGTGTGAAATGATAGATACCATTATTTATGATAAAAATTCTCAAGTTACAGGAATTGCTTTGTTAAAAAGCGGAGAAGTGAAAAATATTGAAATTATTAGCGGAAATCAAGCTATTAGCGGTAATGTTTATTTAGGTAAAATTACTAAAAAAGTTTCACTTACTCATGATAGAGAAGGTTTTTTTGTTAATATCGGTGATGGAAAAGAAGCTTTCTTAAATGGCGATGAATATGGTATGAATGAGGCAAAACTTGTTGAAGGTCAAAGTGTTGTTGTTCAGGTTGCTCAAGAACGTCATGCCGAAAAAAATGCTCGTTTGGTTCGCTCTATTCAACTCGTCGGAACTTATGTCGTATATTGTCCTTATCGTATGGATGTCGGAGCTTCAAATAAGATTGAAGACAAAAATAAAGTTGCCGAATTGATAGACGCAGTTAAAGGTGAGGTTACCGGACAGGAAGGCTGGGTATTGCGAACAGCAGCCGGAGATGTTGATTTTACGGTTATAGCGGAAGAAATGAAACAATTACGAGATACTTTTGAAAATATCCGCATTAAAGCTCGTAATGAGCAAGCTCCGTATTTACTTTACAGTAAACCGGATTCTGTTTGGGAATACATTAATTTTTATAAAAATTCTTTAGAAAAAGTTGTAACCAATAATCGTAATTTGCAAGATATGTTGCCCGATAATGTTGAGTGCGTTATCAGCAATAGTCCGTTTGAAGAGTACGGAGTTGACGAAGTTATCGGAGAAGCATTGGAAAAAACTGTTGTCTTAAAACACGGTGGCAGAGTTACGATTGAAGAAACCAAAGCTTGTGTTGCTATCGATGTTGACAGCGGAAAAGATAATGGCGGAGGAGCTCTTAATCGCTTGAACGAAGAAGCTGCTTATGAAATTGCTAAACAAATTCGTTTACGTAACTTGGCAGGAAAGATAGTTGTAGACTTTGCCGGACATTCCGAATATCGCTACATCAAGCCATTATTGGAAATTTTGGAAAAAGAATTGAACAAAGATATGACCAAGAGTCGTGTTATCGGTTTGAGCCACGGCGGATTGGTAGAGATTATTCGTGTTCGTAAACGTCCTACCTTGCAAGAACTTATGAGCGAAGAATGTCCTACTTGTCAAGGAACGGGACGAGTAGAGAAGGGTGAATAATGAGTGAAGATATAAAAACATATTGCTGTCCGATATGCAAAAAACAATTTACGGACACGCAATATAAACCCTTTTGTTCCAAAAGATGTGCCGACATCGATTTAGGAAACTGGTTTAACGGAGCTTATCGTTTTGAAGCTCAAGAGATTGATGAACAAGACGTAGAAGAACTGGAAAAACTGGTTAGTAAAAACGAGGAAGAATAGAATAGTATCCGCTTACCGGAGCTGATAAAGGAAGGTTTTTATGAATAAAAGCAATCAAATAGGTCGTTCCATGGTGGAAATGTTAGGTGTATTGGCGATTATCGGTGTTTTGTCGGTAGGCGGAATTGCTGCATATTCTAAAGCAATGGAAAAATATAATTTCAATAAGTTACGTGACCAGTTTTTTCAAATAGTACATAATATTACAACTGCAGCAGCAGCAGGACATAACGTTACTCAATTGGCAAATAATAATGTAATTGATACTCTTAATATACTACCGCAAGAAATGGGAAAAGCAGCAAATTGCCGTCATGCACTAGGAGGAGGTTGTCTCCTTACAGGAGGTGGAGATGGTACTATTTTTACCGTCAGATTTAAGGATTTAGAACCAAAAGCTTGTGCCGAATTAGCAACATTGGATTTAACATCTTATAATGTGAGGGCTACCATAAATGCTACAAATAATTACACGGTTGATTCATCTACATGTACTACGGAGGATGGCGAATCAACGTGTTCTTCCTCTAAAGTAAGAACCGTTCCTCAAGCGATAAAAGAATGCAGAGGAAAAAAGAATGCCGTAACATTTATTTTTCAAAGCTTATAATTTTATTATTAACGGCGGTTTAACCTGTGCTGTGTTACATTAATTTCAGCGAGGTATGAAATGTTTAAAAATATAGTTACGGTTTTTGCTCCGTTTACTCCGAATATGGGAGAACAAAATCAAATTAAAGGTTTGGTGACTTGGCTTGCTCGTTGCAGTCGAAACAGTAAAAATGCCAAGTTTGTTACCAATATGGAGCTTTTTATGCAAAATGTAACCGGCAATTCGTTACGTTGTTCTGATTATGCTTCGTTTTCTGATTTTGAAAAAGATATGTTTATCTGTTTTGATAATTATTTTCAAAATCGCCTTATTAAACCCCGACTTTTTGTAACTGCACTAACTCAAGGCGAAAAAGAACAGGCTGTTTATAATGCTGAAGCGGAGTGCCGAGCCGTAAAAAATTATTATCAACAAAAAAATTGGGGCAATATAATGACGGTTATTATGACGGCAAAATATGGCAGTTATGAAATTGCCGATTTGATAAATTTGCCCGAGCATCAACTGTCATCGCAAGAATTTAAACAAGTTTCCGAAAATCCGAATTTAGCGGATAAAGTCTTTTTTTCATTAGGTATCGTTCATAACCTAACCAAAACTTTTATTCGTCAAAAATATGGGCAGAAACGTTTGCAAAAGATAGCGGAAAAATATAAAAACAATAAACCTAACGCTGTTTTTTGTTTGGGCGGACGAGCTTTAGGAAATGATATAATTTTTGATATTGAGGTTGCTCAAAAAATATGGAATAAAGCGATTGAAATCAAAAATAACGGTTATAATGTGATAATCGTTAACGGGCCGCGAACTCCAAATGATGTTACTGATTTTTTATATGAGAAATGTATCGAAAACAAAGAAATAGATTTTTATAACTCTAAAAAAATAGCAGAAAACGATGAGGAACGACAACCGGAAAAATGGCGTATATATTCCGGTAAATACGAAGAAAATTTTATTTTACAATCTAAAAAATGCAATAATATATATCCGGGTATTTTAGGTTTACCGAATACGATAGCCATACATACTTTTGATTCTTTTGCTGCTTGTGAAACGGCATCTTCGGGAGTTCCAACCGCTATTTGTCGTTATGTGAAAATCAATGCCCAAACTCGTCCGGATTGTTATCGCTTGGCAGATGGTTTATTGAGTAATGAATATGCGATAAATTTGGATGATTTTTCCGGAGAAATTGAGCCGATAAAATTAAAACTAAAACGCTTACCGTCGGTAAGTCGTTTGTTTGCCGAAAAGGTTATTGAAAAATATTTGCTTTTCAAAAGAAACGGCTGATTTTTTTCTTGACTCTTATACTTAATCTGTTATCTTACAGCAAATTTCAATGATTTTTCATTGTGAGCAATAGTTTTAACCACTCTACGGAGTGCCGCCAGTCAGCGAGGGTTCGCACACTGGCGTGCAATATTTTATATAGGCGAGAATGTTTGACAGTTTAACCGACAAACTCGGCAGCGTATTTAACAAAATAACCTCAAGGGGTGTGCTGAACGAGAAAGATATAGACGAAGCAATGCGCGAAATTCGCATAGCATTGTTGGAGGCTGATGTCGCTTTACCGGTTGTTAAAGATTTTATTGCCAAAGTTAAAGAACAGGCGCTAGGCGAAAAGGTTGTTCGCTCTATTCAGCCGGGACAAATGGTGGTTAAGATTGTTCACGAGGAACTGATTAAGGTTTTGGGTAGCGATGAAAGTGCACTCAATTTTAATACTGTTCCGCCGGCAGTGATTCTGATGTCAGGTTTGCAAGGTTCGGGAAAAACTACAACTTCTGCAAAATTGGCCAGATTACTCGGTAAAAAAAGAAAAATTATGTTGGCATCTCTTGACGTGTATCGTCCGGCAGCTCAGGAACAGCTTGAGCAGTTGGCAACACAAATCGGATGCGCCAGTTTGCCTATTATTAAAGAACAAAAACCGCTTGATATTACTAAAAGAGCATTAGAAACAGCCAAAAAAGGCGGATGCGATGTTTTGATTTTGGACTCGGCAGGTCGTTTGCACATCGACAATGAACTTATGGATGAGCTTATTGAAGTTAAAAAATTGGCTAATCCGATAGAAACTTTGTTGGTCGCTGATGCGATGATGGGACAAGATGCTTGTAATGTTGCAAAAGAGTTTAATGAAAAATTAGGTGTCAGCGGAATTGTTTTAACCAGAATAGATGGTTCTTCACGTGCCGGAGCCGCTCTGTCTATGCGTATGATTGCCGGAGTTCCGATTAAGTTTTTGGGAACCGGTGAAAAAATTGATGAGTTCGAAGAATTTCATCCGGACAGAATTGCCGGCAGAATTTTGGGACAAGGCGATGTTATCAGTTTAGTTGAAACGGCTATGGAAAAAATTGACCGTGAAGAAGCTGATAAGATGGCACAACAAATGATGAAGGGAAAATTTGACCTTAATGATTTGTTGGCTCAAATAAGACAGATACAAAAACTTGGCAGTTTAGGCGGTATTATGTCGATGATACCGGGGTTGTCAAAATTTAAGAACCAGATTGAAAATGCCGGTATTGGTGATGATTTGATAAAAAAACAAGAGGCTATTATTCTTTCAATGACTTTGAAAGAACGTAAAAATCCCGATTTGATTAAGGCTTCTCGTAAAAAAAGAATTGCAGCCGGTGCAGGTGTAGAAGTTCATGAAGTCAACAAGCTCTTAAAACAATATGAGCAAATGGCTTCAATGATGAAAAAATTCGGACAAGGTGGCGGAATGAGCGGTCTTGCTTCGATGATGAAAAGATTCCCTGGCGGAAAGTTTCCGATGGGAATGGGTAACAAATTTCCGTTTTAAGCCATTAGGACGGAAGTTGTATTTTAACTTTAATTTAGAAAGGAATAAAAAATGGCAGTTCGTATCAGACTATCTCGTGGCGGTTCTAAAAAACGTCCGTTTTACCGTGTTGTAGCAGCTGACTCTAGAGCTCCTCGTGATGGTAGATTTATTGAAAAATTAGGTACATACAATCCTATGCTTCCTCAAGATCATGAGGAAAGATTTGTTATCAACGCTGAAAGAGTTAAATATTGGCTCGGCGTTGGTGCTTTGCCGACAGACAGATTGGCTAAAATGTTGGGTAACCTCGGTTTGGTAAAAGCTCCGGCTGTTAAAGAACAACCGAAAAAGTCTGCTCCTAAGGCAAAAGCTGTAGAAAGAATGAAAGCTAAAGAAGAAGCTGCAAGAGCTGCTGCTGAAGCTGCAAATAGTGCTGAATAATTTTTCTGAAGGCAACGATAATGACGGCTCAATCCAAAATTTGTTTAGGTGCTATCGTCGGGGTTCACGGTATTAGAGGTGAAGTTAAAGTTAAGAGCTTTACCGAAATTGACCGCAATCTTGATAAATATGGCATTTTGACAGATAAAAACGGAAAAGAGTTCGAAGTTAAAGTAGTTGGTCATTCGAAAGAATTATTACGGGTTAAAGTTAAAGGTGTTGACGATAGAAACCTTGCAGAAACACTCATCGGTACACAACTTTTTGCCGATAGAGATGTGCTTCCACCTCTTGCCGATGACGAAGAGTTCTACCAGGCAGATTTGGTCGGTCTAGACGTTCGCGAGACTGCTTCGGGCAATGTGGCAGGTAAGGTTGTCGGGATTTATAACTTTGGTGCGGGCGATATACTGGAAATCAAAGTTAAATCAAGCGGAAAGCTTGAAATGATACCCTTTAACCACGAATATGTACCAACGGTCAATATTGAAGATGGTTATATTATTGTAAATGCGGTTTCAATGCAATTTGAGCCAGATGATGAAGGAGAAAAAGGTGCTGAAAGCTAAAATTTTCACCATCTTTCCGGAGTTGTTTCCCGGCTTTTTAGGTTATTCCCTTACCGGAAGAGCTTTAGAGGAGGGGATTTGGTCGGTTGAGACTGTTAATATCAGGGATTATGCGTTTGATAAGCATGGATCTGTAGATGATACTCCCTGCGGAGGCGGTGCCGGAATGGTTATGAGACCGGACGTGTTAGGTCGGGCATTGCAGGAAAATCACAAAGGGGGCAAAATTTTGGCAATGAGTCCTAAAGGCAAACCTTTAACTCAAGAAATGGTTAAGAGTTTGACTAAGGAAGAAAATTTGAGTATTGTTTGCGGTCGTTTTGAAGGTATCGACGAACGTGTTATTGAGGCTTATGAAATAGAAGAAGTAAGTATCGGTGACTATGTTCTTACCGGAGGCGAACAGGCAGCACAAATTTTGTTGGATGCAGTTGTCAGATTGTTACCCGGTGTTTTGGGAAACGCAATGTCTACGATGTCGGAAAGTTTTGAAGACAATCTTCTTGAATATCCGCAATATACCCGCCCGACGGAATGGGAGGGACGTAAAGTTCCTGAAATATTACTCGGTGGTCATCATCAAAAAATTGAAAACTGGCGTAAAGAACAGGCAATTAAAACCACTCAAGAAAGAAGACCGGACCTATGGAAAAAATATCTTGACTCTAAAAGGGTTTAAGCATACAAAGTAACAAAATATTTTATAAGAAAAGGTAACAGTTATGAACATTTTACAACAAGTTGAAAAAGAGCAAATTGCTAAGCTCAGCGAAGGCAAAAACTTCCCAGAGTTCAAAGCCGGCGATACTTTGAAAGTTCACACCAAAGTTAAAGAAGGTGACAGAGAACGTATCCAAGTTTATGAAGGTGTTTGTATTGCTCGTAAAAATGACGGATTAAACTCTTCTTTCACAGTTAGAAAAATTTCTTTCGGTGAAGGTGTAGAACGTGTATTCCCGTTATATTCTCCAAACGTAGCAAAAATTGAAGTTGCTCGTATCGGTAAAGTACGTCGTGCAAAATTGTACTTCTTGCGTGCTTTGCGTGGTCGTTCTGCTCGTATTGCTGACGACTTGTCTGCAACTGCAAAAGCTAAAAACGCTGAATAATTTTAGCAAATTTATGCAAAGAAAAGCTCCGAATAATTTTCGGAGCTTTTTTTGTTATACATTAATAAAAGGAATTAATCATCGTTTTCGGCTAATACACCTTGCATCAGCAAAAATTTAGGAGTATGCCCCTTAAATGTATTGTGCTTTTTTGATAAATTAAGAGCTTCTTTGTCAAAAGCTTGCTCTCCTTTAGGAGCAGGTTTGTTTTCTGCTTGCGGAGTGGCTTCTTGAACTTCGTGCTCTTTATTCTTATCTACCTTAATTTCTTGCGGTGATTTTAGTATTTTATCTAAAATATCTTGTGTTTCGCGAGAACGACGATTAGTGTAAACAATATTTTGCTTATCAGCTGGTAACATTTCTAATACTTTTTCCATATTAGAGGTTTGTTTATTCTTTTTGATAAGGTTAATATCGTCAACAACTAAAATATTAATTTTAGTCAAATCGATACTTTTTTCTTCGGATAATTCTAACAATAAATCCGGCGAGCCGATAATCACATCGGATTCGTGTTCATTATTGTCATCTCCGGTTTCTTCGTGAAAACGATTCAACATCGCTAAAGTGTCAGAAATGATTACTGACTTTTTGGCATCCGACGTCATAATTAAAATATTTGTACCGTCGTTACGACTTATTATGTCAATCAGCGGAAGAACATAAGAAATTGTTTTGCCGCAAGCTCCGGGAGCGATGGTAAAAATGTCTTTACCTTCCAAAATGGCAGGAATTACATCTATTTGAACGGTTGTCGGAGTAACGATTCCGCTTTCGTTGATTGCTTTAACGGTTCTTTCGCTTAAGCCTAAATCTAAAAAATTCATTTTTTTACCTTTTTTGCAATTTGTCATAACTAGGCACGTCCATATACATCTTCAAGACGAACAATATCGTTTTCATCGAGGTTATCACCGGCTTGAACTTCAATAAACTCAACATCTTCATTTGTTTCGTTAGCAATTCTGTGTTTTGTTTCTACCGGAATAAAAATATGCTCGTCGGTTCTCTTAGTCAAGATTTCGTCACCCAAAGTTACTTGTGCTGTTCCTTTAACAATAATCCAATGTTCTGCTCTGTGATGGTGGAGTTGCAACGAAAGTTTAGCACCTGGAATAACTTTTATGCGTTTAACACAAAAAGTTTCCCCGCAATCCAAAACTTCCCAAGTTCCCCAAGGGCGAGTATCTTTGTCGCCACGACGATAATTATTAGCCATAAAATTACTCCTTATATGTATAAATTTTAACTTGATAGAACTAAATATAAATAATATAAATAAAAGCACAACATAAATTTAGAAAAGATGGACAATTTTTATGCAATCACCGGCAATAAAACAGGCTTTAGGTATTTTAAGACAGTTGCGACAAATTACGGAAAACAATATTCCCGTTTCGCAAAAGTTGTCGTCTATCTTAGAAACAATTACCGGAGTTATGCAGGCGGTGGCATCAACTTGCTATGTTTCTGTTGATGACAGCTATCTTGAACTCTTTTCTACATACGGTTTTGCCAAAGATGCTTCGCATCAGATGAGAGTGCGTTTTAATGAGGGAATGATTGGAGAAATTGCACAAACCAAACGTTCTTTGGCACTAAATAATATTTGGCTGTATCCGAAATTTGTATTGCGCCCCGAGTTAGAAGAAAAAGATTTTAAGTCGTTCATCGGTGTTCCGATTATTCAGTGGAATCGCACGATAGGTGTTTTAGCGGTTTATTATAGCGAAGAAACCGAATATTCTGATGTAGATGTTGAATTGCTTGAAACTATTGCGATGTTTTTGGCTGAGATTATCGTTTCGCCGGAAATGTCGGAGTATAAAAAGTCGCTCAGTAAATCTCGTGGTTTAAGTACCAAAGAAAAAATTAAAGGTGTAAGCCTAAACAAAGGATATGGTATTGGTGTTGCAGTTGTTCATCGTCGCCGTCAATCGGTTACGAATATTTTTGCCGAAGATAAAGAAAAAGAATTGCGACGTTTGCAAATTGCACATCAGCAGATGAACGAGGATTTAGATAATAAATTCAATTCAACAAAGTTAGGTATCGGCGAACATGTAGATATTTTAGATGCTTATCGTATGTTTGCTAAAGATAAAGGATGGTACCAAAAAATTGCGGCTAACATTAACGGCGGTTTGGCCGCAGAAGCTGCAGTTGAACGAGCATACGAAGATATGTGGAAACGTTTGTCGGCAAGCTCGGATAATTATCTGAAAGAAAGATTGCATGATTTAAGAGATGTTGCAGACAGGTTGCAGTCTTATTTGAGTGGCGACCGCCAAGAAACAAAAAACTATGAAGGAAAAGACATTATCCTTGTTGCTCAAACAATGGGACCTGCCGAGTTGATGGATTATGACTATAATCGCATTAAGGGGTTGATATTAGAAGACGGAACGCCGACTATGCACGTGGCTATTGTTGCAAAAGCGCTGAATATCCCTGTTCTGGCAAAAATTAAAGGTATATTTGCCGAAATTCAAAATGGTCAAAAAGTAGCGATAGACGGTAATGAAGGTTTTGTTTTTGTTAATCCTTCAGTTTTGGTTGAAAAAGATTTTGCTAAAAAAATTGCAGAAAAAGAACAATTAGCACAAAAATTAGCAGCACTTCGAAATCTTCCGGCTCAAACGTTGGACGGCAAAAAAATCGGAATGTACATAAATGTCGGATTGCCACTTGATTTTGATTATATAGAAACTACAAATTGCGATGGTGTCGGTCTTTACAGAACCGAAATTCCGTTTATGGCCTCGGAAAATATGCCCGATGTTGATAAACAAGTTTCTTATTACAAAGATTTAATGGACAGATGCGGTCATAAAAAAGTTATATTCCGCAGTCTTGATGTGGGTTCTGATAAGCTTTTGCCTTATTGGGCATACGGCGGAGAGGCAAATCCGGCAATCGGTTGGCGTTCTATCCGAATTACTTTAGACAGGCGTGCTATTTTACGTAAACAGATTAAGGCCTTTTTATTGTCGGCAGCTGATAAAGAATTGAATGTTATGTTTCCGATGATTTCTGATTTGGCGGAATTTGAAGATGCTAAAGAAACACTTTTTATGGAATATGAAAAAGAAAAAAGAAGAGGACAACCTGTGCCGTCAAAGGTAAATGTGGGACTGATGATAGAAGTTCCGTCGGTGTTGTTTCAACTTGATGATATTTTGCCGAAAGCTGATTTCATATCTGTCGGAACAAACGATTTGGCTCAGTTTGTTTTTGCTTGCGACCGCGGAAATCCTAAACTTTTGGAAAGATATGATGTTTTGTCCGCTCCGTTTTTGACTGTAATGAAAACAATTATTGATAAAGCTAACGAATATGGTGTTTATTGTTCTGTTTGCGGAGAAATGGCATCTAATCCGATAGAAGCATTGGCTTTGATAGGATTAGGGTATAAAAACCTTTCTTGTAGCGGTTCGGCATTCGGAAAAGTAAAAAGTATGATTAGGAGTGTGAATACGGCAGAACTCTCTGATTATATGCAACTTTTGTTGAAAAGTTCGAAAGCAACTTTGCGTCCGCAATTAATTTCGTATGCCTATGATCATGGTATTGAAATTTATTAAAAGATGTGTTAAAAACAATTAGTTTAATTATGATAAGGAAAAAATTCGTGTCTGAAGAAATAAAAACTCCTAAGAAAACATCTGCTAGTATCAAAAAAACGGTTAGTAAGCCAACTGTAAAAGTTATACAGCCACAAGAAACCAGCAATGATAAAATCGGGGCTGTATTATATCACGAAAGATTGAAAAAAGAGTTGAGCTTGGAAGATGTATCAAAAACACTTTGCATCCGCAAATCATATTTGGAAGCTATCGAAAAAGGCAATTATTCCGAGTTGCCACCGATGCCTTATTCGGCAGGATTTGTAAACAGCTATGCAAAGTTTTTAGGGTTAAATAATACTCGTGTTACACAGCTGTTTCGTGAAGAAATAAATGCCAAACCGAATAATGCAAAGTCATACATTAACGAAGAAGCTCCTGCAGAAGCAAGTTTACCTAATAAAATTTATGTCATTGGCGGAATTGTTGCTGTTATTTTATTAGCATTACTTTGGGGAGCTTTATCGCCGAATAATGATGATAAAGAGATTGTTGTTGAAGAAAATACACAAGCAGAAGAAGTTGTGGTTGAAACAACAGAGACAAATACTGAAGTTGAATATTTTGTAAAAGAGGAAAAACCGACTGAAGAAAAAGCTGTTGAACCTGTTCAAGAAGTTAAAAATACCGAACAACCTTCAGAACCGGAACCGGTTGAGGAAGTTGTAAAAGAAGAGAAGAAAGTTTTTGAAAATCCTGTTGTTAAAACCGGAGTTGAAATAAGAATTACCAAAGAAGATACTTGGTTTGAAGTTAAAGACGATAAGAAAATTTATGCTAACAGAATTTTGAAAGTCGGTGAGAATTATATTTTGCCTAAAAAAGAAGGTCTTATTTTGTCTGTCGGTAAATTTGACGGGGTAGAAGTTTATGTTAACGGTGAGCTTACTCCTGTCGTAAAACCGAATAAAAAGACCAATATCAATATTGATAATGTATTGAAAACAAATCATTAGCGTGGATTAGAACGAAGCAAAAATAGTCGTTATCGGCTATTTTTGCTTTTTATTATAAAAAGTAGTTTAATGTTTAAGGAAATAAAAAATGAGTTTTGCAGAAAATTTAGCCAACGTTGTTAATCGATATGATGAGATTTCATCTTTGTTATCATCTCCCGGATTGTCGGCTGATGAAATGGTAAAGATGAATAAGGAATTGGCGGAACTTTTGCCGGTGGTTGAAGCTATTCAAGCTTATAAAAAAGCTGAAAATGATATGAATGATGCCGAAGCTATGATGAATGATGCCGAAATGGATAAAGAAATGAAAGATATGGCATCTGCAGAATATTATGAAATAAAAGAAAAGCTTCCTGAGTTAGAAAAGCAAATCAAAGTATTGTTATTGCCTAAAAATGAAGAAGACGAAAAAAATGCTATTTTAGAAGTAAGAGCAGGAACCGGTGGTGATGAAGCGGCCTTGTTTGCAGCGGTTTTGTTTGAAATGTACCGTCGTTATGCAATTTTACAAGGTTGGAAATTTGAAACTTTGGATACTAACGAAAACGGATTAGGCGGATATAAAGAAGCATCTGCAAGCATTAGCGGTAAAGATGTTTTTTCAAAATTGAAGTTTGAATCCGGAGCGCATCGTGTTCAACGTGTTCCGGTTACAGAATCTCAAGGACGTGTACATACATCAGCGGCAACGGTTGCAGTTTTGCCCGAAATTGAAGAAGTTGATTTTGAAATTAATCCTGCAGATTTGCGTATTGACGTATATCGTGCATCAGGTGCCGGCGGACAACATATTAATAAAACAGAATCTGCAGTTCGTATTACTCACATTCCTACAGGAACGGTTGTTCAGTGCCAAGACGGACGTTCACAGTTCAAGAACAGAGAACAAGCAATGCGTCAACTTCGTGCAAAGTTATATGATCAACAAAAGACATCTATTGATTCTGCATATTCAGAGCGTCGTAAATTACAAGTAGGAAGCGGTGATCGTTCAGAACGTATTCGTACTTATAACTATCCGCAAGGACGAGTTACGGATCACAGAATTAATTTGACTTTGTACAAGCTGGAAGAAGTTGTATCAGGTGATGCATTAGGAGAAATTGTTGATGCTTTATTGGCAGAAGACCAAGCTCAACGTTTAGCAGAATTAGAATAATATAAGAAGAGAGGTATAAAATGAGCAAAATAGCGGTTATCGGTGCAGAAGAAAGCATTGGACGTGAAGTATTAAATTTTTTGGCAGACGGAAATTATAAAGTTTCCGATGTTGTTGCTCTTGAGCCGAAAGCTTTGTTAGGTTCAACGGTTTCTTATGGCGAAGATGATGAAATAGATGTTCGTAATCTTGATGATTTTGATTTTTCTGGAATTGATTTAGCTGTTTTTGCAAGCAGTGAAGAAATTTCTAAAAGATTTGTATCTAAGGCATTAGCTAAAGGTGCTAAAGTAATTGATTGCACTACGAACTTTTTCAGCGATAGTGATGTCCCGATGATTGTTGCCGGTGTAAATGATGAGCAATTAAAAACGGCAAAACGCAATTTAGTAAGCGTTCCGTCAGCCGCAGTTACGCAGATTTTGTTGCCTTTGGTAGAAGTAGATAAAAAATATAATATTACACGTTTAGTCGTTTCTACATATACTTCAACCTCTGTTTACGGAAAAGCCGGAATGGATGAGTTGTTTTCACAAACTCGCAGAATTTTTATGAATGAGAGTTTGGCCGATAATCAAAAGGTTTTTGAAAAACAAATTGCATTTAATGTAATTCCGCAAGTTGAAGACTTTATCGGAGATGAAACAAAATATGAGTGGAGTATTAATGCCGAAACTAAAAAAGTTTTAGGCAGAGATATAAAAGTTCACGCTAACTGTGCTTTTATACCGGCTTTTATCGGTAATGCCGCTTATGTTAATGTTGAATGTGAAAACGATGTTGATGTTGACGATGTTGAAAAACTTATGAAACAAACCAGAGATGTTATTGTTTTTGATAAGAAAGTCAAAGGAGGATATGTAACTCTCAATGATGTTCAAGGCGAAATTGAGGTTTATGTGAGCCGATTGCGTCAAGATGTGTCTGTTGACAATGGTTTCAGTTATTGGTGTGCTGCCGATAATTTGCGTTTTGGTGTAGCCGGAAATGTATATAAAGTTATTCGTTCTTGGATGAAATAATAAAGCAGAGGAGACTGCAAAATGAAAAAAATATCATATTTTATGTGTATGCTGCTTACTTTTTTTGCTTTATCGGTAAAAGCAGAAGAAAATGTCGTAAAAAAAGAGGTAGATGCACAGACTTTTGTAGTCAGCTCTGTTGCCGTAGAGCCGGATTATAATGTTGTAAGTAAAGAGCTTAATGTCATTGAAGAAACATTAAAATCAACAACTGCGGATTCTCAAACAATTAAAAATTATGTTTCCTATTTGAACTCAATAAGAGGACAACTGCAAGAAAGTCGTAACAATCATGAAAAAGATTTAAATGCAGTTAATAAGCGTATAGAATCATTAGGAGAAATGCCTAAAGACGGAGAGGAAGAACTTCCTCATATTGCTCAAAAAAGAAAGGAATATAATGAAGAACTGATATATCAAAAAGGTCGTGTTGCGGAAGCGGATTTATTAATTCACCGAACAGATGAACTGACTAATCTTATTTCTACTATTCGCAAACAGGCACTGATTAATAATTTGCTTGTTTACCAAGATCCGATAATTTATCCGCGTAATTTTTTGCGAGCTACCGGCGAGTTTGTAAATTTCGGTTTTAGCATATTAAAATCCCCGATTACTTGGTATAACGAACTTTCCTCTGAACAAAAAGATGCGGTTAATTCCAATGTGTTTTGGGTTTTATTGATGGTATCTGCAGCCCTAGGGTTAGGCATTTTTTTAAGATTGAAAATTATTCAACGATTAGGATATAAGCGAGATATTGAAGGTATTCCTCCATATTTCACCAAAGTTGTTGCAGCATTTTTTGTGGCTTGTGCTTATGGTGTAATCCCGGCTGTTTTATTGGGAGGTTTTTTACTCTGGGCAATTCATACTCAAATTTTAACGATAGGATTTTTCGGTTTAGTTTTATCAAGTGCGCTGTATTATTCTCTTTACATATTTTTATCAAATGCCGCAACGAGGGTGGTATTTACTCCGTACAATCCCAAATGGCGATTGATTGCAATGGATGATGTTAAAGCAAAATCTATTACAAAAGCATTTTATTTGAGTTTTTTCTTGATTGGTATTTGCTCAATGTTTGAGCATATTGCAAATCAATCAAACTCTTCAGTAGAACTTTTGTATTTTATTTCTTTAATCTCAACTTTTATTAAAGCATTTTGTTTGGTTAGAGTTGTCAAAAAGTTCTTTTGGGACGATAATTTTTCAGATGATGATATGTCTGAAGATGATAGTGTTGAGGACAGCAAAACTCAAAGAGCCTTAAGAGTTATCTTTTTTAGCAGTATTCTGGCTGTTTCTGTTGTTACTATCTCATTATTTGGTTATCCGAGATTGGCAGAATTTATAATTAACAGAACGTTATTGACAATTTTGATTGTAGTCGCAACTCTTATTTTAAGAAAAGCGATATTCGAGCTTACAACAAGAATATTGTTATTAAGTTTTTGGGTCAAAAAACTCCATCTTCGCCGACAATTACTGCAAAAAATGGATTTTTGGATAGATGTGATTATTAGTCCGATATTTGTAGTATTAGGTGTTCTTGCTATATTGACATTATGGGGTGTTTCAACCGATATTTTACTTCACAGCATTAAAAAATTACTTTTAGGTTTCAAAATCGGCGGGGTTGAAATTTCACTATTTCAAATCGCTTTAGGTATAGCAATCTTTTTTGCTGCACTTGCCGTTGTGAGAATTTTACGTCGTCGCTTGTTGGAAAACATTTTATCTCATGTTGATATTGAGGATGGTATAAAACACTCCCTAGCTTCCGGTTTTGGCTTTGTCGGTTTTGTGATTGCCGGATTTTTGGCGATAGCGGTAATGGGAGGCGATTTAAGTAATGTTGCTCTGGTAGCCGGTGCATTATCCGTAGGTATCGGTTTAGGTTTACAAGATATTGTAAACAATTTTGTATCCGGAATTATATTACTGTTTGAACGTCCGATAAAAGTAGGAGATTGGGTTGTAATCAACGGTGAAGAAGGAAAAATTAAACAAATAAATATTCGCTCCACCGAAATAGAAACATTTAATCGTGCCAGTGTAATTATTCCTAATGCTACTATTTTATCAAACTCGCTTACAAACTTAACTCACGAAAATAATTGGATGCGTTTTAAGATTCCGGTTAGTGTAGCTTATGGATCAGATACTCAAAAAGTAAAACAAGTTTTATTAGAGTGTGCAACATCTAACAAAAAAGTTTTGAAAAAACCGGCTCCGTATGTTTTGTTCCAAAATTTCGGTCAAAGCAGTTTAGATTTTGAGTTGCGAGGATATAGCAGTAATATTTGGGAAGGTTGGGAAATACCGAGTGAATTGCGTTTTGAAATAAACAAACGTTTCATAGAAGAAGGAATTGAAATTCCGTTTACACAAATGGTTATTCACCAAGGTAGCAAAGTTGCTTCTCGTACCAGCAAGCAATTCTACGCAAAAGAAGAAAATAAAACGATAATTGATGAGAATGAAAAAACAACAAAGAAGATGAAAAATGAAAATAAATGATTTGTTGAATAAAAAGGTATTGGTTTGGGGTTTAGGTGCCGAAGGTAAAGAGATATTAAATTATTTATCTTTGCATAAAATTACAAATGATATTGTTATGGTTAATGATACCTTATGTGATAAACCTCAAGGTTTTGAAGAATATCCCTTATTTATCGGCAGCGATATAAATCAGGCTTTGGAAAATGCAGATATAATTATTCGCTCTCCCGGTGTCAGTATATACAAACCTGAATTACAGTTGCATAAAAATAAAACAACATCAGTAACTGATTTATGCTTAAATGAAATTAAGCATAATCGTCCTAATTGTAAATTAATCGCAATCAGCGGTTCAAAAGGTAAAAGTACAAGTGTCAGCGCTTTGGCATTTATATTAAAAGAGTTAGGCTATAAGGTAGGATTAGGCGGAAATATCGGACGTCCGTTAATCGAACTTATTGATGATGAATATGATTTTGTTGTTGCGGAAATTTCCAGTTATCAGGCTTCTGACTTAACTGTTTCTCCTCATATTGCAATGTTTACTAATTTATTTTATGTGCACAGTGAATGGCATAACGGACACGAAAATTATTGCAAAGATAAAATTCATTTGGTTGCCAATCAAGAAAACAATGAAGTATTTTTTGTTAATGAACGTAATGAGCAATTAATGGATTATACACAAGGTATTTCTAACAAAAAATTGTATAACACTAAAGATACTTTTTATGCCGATGGTAAAGATTTATACTATAAAAACGATAAGTTGTTGAATATTGATGACTTGAAAATCAGCGGAAACCACAATTTAGATAATTTATCCGGCGTATTCAGTATATTAAAATATTTAGATTTGGATATTTTCAAAGCTGCTGAAATTTTGAAGAATTTTGAACCGTTGCCCCACCGTTTGCAAAAAGTTGCAACCAAAAATAATGTTACGTTTATAAATGACAGTATTTCTACCGCTCCGGAAGCGGCAATCGGTGCCGTAAAAAGTTTTAGCGGTAATTTAGTGCTTATTTCCGGAGGTCAGGACAATTTGCAGGACTATACCGATTATGCTAAATGTATTGAAGAAAATGATAAAGTAAAAGCGGTCATAACTTTGTTTCAAACCGGTCCTAAAATTGCCGAAACTATCCGTCAAAATGTAAAAAGAGCAGATTTTATACTGATAGAGGGGGATAGTTTGGAAAAATCTGTTGCAACAGCTTATGATTTATTGCAAAAAAGAGGAGGAGGAACAATTTTGTTCACTCCGACAAGTCCGAGTTTTGGATTTTATAAAAATTTTATTGAAAGAGGTAATCACTTTATTGAGGTGGTTAGGTCTTTATAGAGCCGCTTTAGCTCAGTTGGTAGAGTAGCTGATTCGTAATCAGTTGGTCACGTGTTCAAGTCACGTAAGCGGCACCATCTAAAAGCCTTGATTTTCAAGGCTTTTTATTTTTTTAGGAAGAAGTTAAACAAAAATCACTACATATTGATATGAATATTGCGTAATTCAAAAATTTAGTATATAAACAAGGCATACGATAGAATAATTATGTCTTAAATATTTATTATTATGAACAAGAAAAATGATTTGCTTCAAGGAACATTGTTTCCTGAACTTGACGATGTTAAAACAACATCCTCAGAGGTAAAACCTCGAGCTAGAAAGAAGAGAAAATCTGCTAAAGAACAAAATGAAGAAATTTTGAATTTGCAAAAAGAACTTTGCCAAAAACAAAATGAAATTCAGCTTTTGCAAAAGAAATGTGCGGAACTTACAGCTAAAGCCGAAGCCTTTGACGATTTAATCGAATCAAACAGCTTATTCCCCATCGGAGTTATTGCGAAAAACTTCGGCCGTTCTGCAATTTGGCTCAACAAATATTTGCAGGAAAAGAAGGTTCAGTATAACAGAGGAGATGTTTGGCTTTTGTATGCCAAATATCAGTCGTGCGGATATACTCGTGTTTGCTGGTACAATTATAGTGAAGATTCGTACGGCAGACCGCTAAACAGACCGCACACATATTGGACAGGCAAAGGTCTCGCATTTATAAGGGAACTCTTAAAAGCAGACGGATTACTTTAGTGTACTGAGAAAGATAGTCACAAACTCTATGGTATTGTTGGACTATAACCGATTAACAAACAGAGGGGATTAAAACACCCTTTGTTTTTCTTTTAAATGGATAACAAAACTAAATCTTATAGATATTTTTTGTCGGTATTGACAAAAAAATCTAAATATGTATAATCACAAATATTATAAAAACTTAATACGGAGATTTATTATGAGTATTTCAAAGCCGTTTCCTACACGCAGTGGTTCCGATATAGAATATGTTAGTTTTAATGATGCTTTTGAGACAGGAAGTCCTGTTGATAAACGCAAAGCAGAAAAGTTATTAGCCAACATACATGGCGGATTATATAACGATACTTTCCCGATTCCGTGTGAGCAAGAAAGTTTGGATTATTGGTTAAATAACTTAAGAAACGGTCGCGAAAAAGGACAACAATTATTAACGGCTTTTGGACGTAATTTAGATTCGGATAATCCTGAGATAATGGGTTTTATTTGTTGTCGTGTTCTTGCGGACAGTAATTGTGCTTTGATTGACTATGTTATAAGGGATAAGGATTACGCAGGGGAATTACGCGGAATAGAAATGTGTGAACATGCAGAAAAAGGATTGAACGATCTTAATATGAGAATTAACGGACAACCGTTAAAAGCTATTTTCTGGGAGGTTAATGACCCTGCAAAAATTGAATATGATGAAAATAATCCGGACCCGATGATTGACTGTATGGCTCCGCAAAAAAGAATTGATATTATTGAACGTAAATTCGGATGCCAAAAACTCGGTTTCGATTATATACAAGGACCATTGGAACCGTGCTCAACTCCGGAAGAAGTGGCAGATGGTGTATGTGAAGAGTTGTTGTTATATCAATATAAAGCAAAAGATTATAAAGATGTTACAGCAGCCGATTTAAAAAAATTCATCATCAATTATAACAAGGCGACTAATCAGGAAGATAATCCTCGTAGTTTGGAATTTCCGTCAATGAACAGAATGATGAATCAACTGGCTTTAATGGAAAAGGACGATATTCCGATTATTGCATGTAATCAAACAGAGGACCAAAAATCAAAAATTTCAGAATGTGATGAAGTTAATCCTCCTTATATTACCGGTAAAACCAATATGCAATTTCATGGTAGAACAGGGATGTCTATAAATTAGCAAGAAAATGAAAAGGGGTGATTTATCACTCCTTTTTTGTTTTTTTCAAGGGCTAGTGTTGACAAGATATGCTTGTTCGTTATTATTATAATAACTTAACACGGAGATTTATTATGAGTATTTCAAGACCGTTTCCAACATGTAATGCTTCTGACGTAGAATATGTTAATTTCAATGATGCTTTTGAAACGGGGGATATTGCTGTTCAACAGGAAGCAGAGAGATTATTGCGCGTTATTTATGACGGTATATATAACGATACATTTCCAATTCCCAGTGAAAGGGAAGACATATCCCTTTGGTTAAATAATTTGAAAAACGGTCGAGAAAAAGGTCAGCAGTTGTTTACAACATTTGGCCGTAACTTAGATACGAATAATCCGGAGATTATGGGGTTTATTTGTTGTCGAATTTTAGATGACAGTAATTGTGCACTGATAGAATATATTGTCAGAGATAAAAAATATTCTAAAGAATTGCGCGGAATTGAAATGTGTGAACATTTAGAAAAGGAATTACAGGACGTTAATCTAAAAATCAACAATCAGCCGTTAAAAGCAATTTTTTGGGATGCAAACAATCCGGAAAAAGTCAAATATGATGAAAATAATCCTGATCCGATGGTTGATTGTATGGCTCCGCAAAAAAGAATTAATATAATTGAACAAAGATACGGTTGTAAAAAACTGGGATTTGATTATATACAAGGACCTCTAAAACCATGTGTAACTCAGGCAGAGGTAGATGAGAGAGTTTGTGAAGAATTGTCATTATACCAATTCAAAGCAAAAGACTACAGAACCGTTACGGCAACCGATTTGAAGAAATTTATAATTAATTATAATAAAGCGACAAACCAAGAAAATGATCCGTGTAATCTCAATCATCATTCAATGAACAGGATGATGAACCAATTATTGTTAATGGAACAAGAAAATATTCCGATTGTTGAAAGTGAACAGACAGAAGAACAAAGGGCAAAAATTTCCGAATGTGACGGAAAATAGCTCGTTATTTTAATATTGATATTAGGGGACTAAAGTTGAAAAATAAAGTTGCAAAAAGAGTAGGGATATTTGCCGGATGTCTTTTAATGGGGATTTCCGGTTATACTTGTTTGCGAAATATTGCAACAGATAATGCCCCGGAATTTAATCAGACTCAAGTTGTTGTCGGTAAAGATACAATTTCAATGCAACAATTTTATGATAATTTGACTTATGAAAACAGCGGCTGGCAATATACCGATAAAAACGGTAATTCATTAAACGTTGATAGTCTTTGCGATGTTTCAAAAAGAGACAGTGTTGCTCACGCATATATAAAAAGTGTTCAATTAAGCGAAAAAATTGATACCGTGCATGTTTCTTATGATGAAAATTGTGATTATATGTATCGTATCGGAAATTTAGATAGCTTGCCTAATATGCCGTCAATGGGTATCCACGAATATAACCTGTTAAGAATAAGAGAATTTGTAGCTGACACTCAAGAATTGCAAGATGCTATAAACATATACAATGACAAATATAACTGCACTCGCAGGCACGAATATCAACACTATTTAAATATGAAATCGGGAATGAGAAATTGGAATTCATATCCGACAAAATATGTTGAATGTTGTTTAGATGAGGTATCTGCAAATATTGCACAATGTCTTGAACAACGCCGAAATTATGTGAAACATAATCGTGATTTGAATTATGTAACAAATCGTTTTAAATTTTATAAAGATGCGGTTTGGGATGGTGCTGTTTATCCGCGGATGGGTAAAATTTCCGAAGATGAATTGAAGTTTATCGCAAATGGTGTTTTTGATGCCTGGATGCACGATAAATATGAGTTATATGAGGAAAGAAATTTCGAGAGAACAAGATATTATCTGCAAAATGCTCCGTATATGGCAACGCAAGAAAATAAAAAAGCTCATGACGAGACGATGAGAAAAATTTTTAATATAAACGGATATGATTTTTGGAAATATATTTCTGTTCGTGAACAAGAAATATATGACATGATACCTAAACATCATAAAAATACATATACCTATTTACGTCATCAAAAATATAAACAAATGACATATCTTGATAATATGGAAGAATATAAATATGAAAACGGTGAAAAAGCCTTTAATAAAAAATTAGCAAAAAATTATTTCAAGGCAAAAATCATTTCACTAATGGGCAAAGATAAATAAAATGAGTAGCGAATTACAGGTTAAAATTTCAGTTGTTGTTCCCGTATATAACGTTGATAAGTTTTTATCCAGATGTATGGACAGTATTTTAATGCAATCATTAAAAGAAATCGAAATTATATGTATTAATGACGGTTCAACTGATGATAGCTATAAAATTCTAAAAAAATATGCACGACAAGATAAAAGAATTATCGTTATAAATCAGAAAAACCAAGGATTGTCTGCAGCCAGAAACAATGGGATGAAATTAGCAAAGGGTAATTATATTTCATTTATTGATTCTGATGATTATATTGATGCTGATTTTCTGAAAAAATTATATACTGCGGCGGCAAGCAATAATGCCGATATTGCGGTAGGAGAAATTGTTTGGCATAAACCTCAAGGAGATAATGTTTTACTTAGTTTCAGAAAACAAAAAGTCGCGAGGACAATGGAGAATATCTTTAATCTATGTGATATGCCTAAATTAAATTATGTATGGAATAAAATATATAAAAAAGAGCTTTTGTTGGACAATGATTTGTTTTTTCCGGAAGGATACAGATTTGAAGATATGCTATGGACTCCGCATGTTTTAGAAAAATGTAAAAAGGCTGTATTTGTGCCTTATGTAGTTTATCATTATTGCTTTAACGATAATTCAATTACGAATAGTGTGTATGATAGTAAAAAAGATGAAGTTAAATATGCAGTTAAACATTTGTTTGATTTTATACATGAAAATTTTGTGCAATATGATAGCATTACTGTAAATTTATTTGAAAAAATTAATTTATTTCAAATCAAAAAATCTGATTATTGGAAAAGATATTATTTTCTCAATATTCCGATTTTTAATATTAACTATGAAAGAATGAATATGAAAAGTAAAACGCCGCAAAAAATTAATATTAAAATATTTTCTTTTATTTCACTGAGTTATATAAATAAAAAAGACAAAAAAATATTTAAAATCGGAGGTATTTCTGTTTACAAGACAGAACAAGATACCAAAGTAGGTATAACAACGTATTATTTTTGCGGAATTCCGTTTATAAGTATAACTAATAAAAAGCTTCTTATGTCAAAAGATAAATAATTTCTAAATAATTAAATGTTACAATTAACCATATTGGAAATTTTAATATGGAATTGTAGTTATGACCTTCAGTATTTCAGAATTTATTAAAGTAAATCGTGCCTATTTCATTTGGGCGGTTTTCCTTTCGCTTTTATATATGTTTAGAGATATGTTCGGGTTGGTATTCATTACCTTCATTATGTGTTTCATAACTTCGAGCATAACTCATGTTGTTCGTCGCAAATTCAGATGGAGCCGTAAAAAAATCGTAGTCGCTATTTATGTTTTGTTTTTACTTGGAGTGATAGCATTTTTAGCAATTATACCTCCTCATTTGTTATCTGAAACCATCAATTTTACCGAGCAGTTACCTCATAGTATTCGTACTTTGAAAAATTGGGTAAGCAATAATTGGGGAAATAATGAAATGTTGGCTCCGTTATTGGAACAAGCAAAAAGTATTATGTTGCCGGAAACGGCCTTAGTCAGTGCATGGAATATTTTGCGAGGATTGTTGGAAAAGCTCTTCCATTATATCGGTTGGTTTTTCTTGGCAATGTTATTCAGCTTTTTAATAATGTTGGATTTACCTCGTTTTTCTCGCGGAGTAAGAGGTTTGCGTTTTACTCGTCTGGCAGAATCTTATCGTGAAACTTCTGACAGTATAGTGTTGTTTGCAAAAGTTGTTGGTGAAAACTTCAGAGCACAGCTTATGATTTCGGCAGTAAACACCATTTTGACCGCAATATGTTTATATTTATTAGAAGTTAAAGGTATTGCATTGCTTTGTACCATAGTATTTATGTGTGGGCTGATTCCTGTTTTGGGAATGTTTATTTCTTCGGTTCCGATTATTTTGATGGCAATTAACAGCGGAGGAATAACTTTAGGTCTTTGGGCGGTGGTTATGATTATTGCCATACACATGCTCGAAGCCTATGTGTTAAATCCGCGAATTGTATCTTCGGTAATGCACATAAATCCGGTGATGACACTCATAATTTTATATATTGCACATAGTGTAATCGGTATGTGGGGTATGTTGTTAGGTGTGCCTATTGCCGTGTATATCTATCGAAAAATTACCAAACCGGTTACTTCTGTATAAAAACAAGCCCTCAATCAGAGGGCTTTTATATTAAATCTTTGTTACCGATTGCATTGCAAGTTTCAGTAACTCATATTTGCTGTTTTGACGTATTTCATCGCTTTTCCAATCTCGACGGTTCCACATTTCACCATCAAGACAATCAGCACCATATAAAATTTGAGCAAATTTTATATTATGATATTGTGCAATTGCTCCGAAAGTTGCATTTTCCATTTCTACGCATAGACAGTTCTCCTTAATTTTAACTTTTTTCAAAATAAAAAATTATTTTAGTCTTGTATTTTTTTTGTTTTTATAGTATTTTCTGATAAAATAAATCTTATTCAGATATTATATGTTTAACCCCTAAAATATTTGATGTTATGGGAAATAAAATCAGAAAAAAGCCACGTTCGGACAAGTTTGTCAAAGTTGGCAATGTCCTCGTTTTGTCCGCAGAAGCAGAAGAAACTTTAGCAAGTGCTGTTAAACCTTCTCCTGCAGAAGTAGAAATGCAACAAAGAGCTATTGAGCGTCAAATTGCAGAGGGAAAAATAGTTAAAGGCAAGGACGGAAACTATTATCCTACCGAAAAGGCAGCTGATATTCTTAAAGATATTGATGAATAGTTGCTGAAAAACATTATCAGTACCGACAAAAGTCGGTACTTTTTTATTTATATTTTTGTTTTGTTGTGATAAAATGTTACAACACAATTTAATAATGGCAGAAAATGATGAAAATTAATTTACATTGTCATAGTAACTATTCAGACGGCTATGCAAGTTTGTCGGAAATGGCGGAAGAACACCAAAAACAAGGCTTTTCCGCATTCGTTGTTACAGACCATTGTTATCCGAGTTTTATAAAAAAAGGTTCTAACGAAGGAAGATTTATAACCTCTTATGATAAATATTGCCAACAATCTAAAGAACTTAAAGAAATATCAAAAAAACTTGGTTATCCGTGTATTCAGGGAATTGAGCTTGCATTATATGGGGAAGAAGTTTTGGTTTTTGGGGATGAAACCATAAAGAAAATTTTTGAATATGTTGAAGATGTAAATTCCAGAGAACAGGAAAAATACGGCGAACTGAGAATTTATCACAAAAAATTGAGCAATAATATTGCCAATATCTTAAAAGAAAACAAATCTCATACAGCCATAATTTTATGCCATCCTCGCCTTTTTGAAGAAGACAGTTATGGAAGAGATAAACTGTTTGAAATTATAGACGGTTACGAATTTCAAAATAGCGGACGCTATTTATTTAGCGATGAAATTCACAAAAATAAAACGGATAGAGAAATTCCTGAAGAATTGCAGGGGAAAAGAAAGTTCTATAATTCAGATGCTCACGCCTTAAGATTTGTCAGCAAAACTGATGGCAATTTTCACGAAAAGACTATTTCTACAATAGAAGATTTGATTAGCTTTATCAAAACACCACAAAATCCTTCAAATATATTGCTAAAAAAAATACAATCAAATCAAAAAGATTGAGTTGACTATTTCGTATTTTTAGCTAAACTCACGTCATAGAAATCATATTACTACTCATACTATTTTAAGACCCCATGCCAAGGACATGGTTTTTTGCGTTATGTTAATTCAATGCGATTATCAAGTTGGAGATTTTTCTCTTAAGGGAGGAGAAGTCTATTACAAAGGAACAAAAATTGCCGATTCAACAATTACTCCGTTGATGGTTGGAGGTACCGATGAATTGTATTATGTTCCTGCAAAGTATCCGATGAAGTGTTCGTGGTTGGTTATCCTTCAGTCTCGTTTTCCTGTTTTTTATGAATGCAACAAAGTTGTGTTTGACAGAGGAACAGTTACGATGACGTTGACCAATGGTTCTACAATGACCGTAACAGCTTATGCCGGTGGTTACCCGCATGAAGATTCCGGTTATTCTCGTTTGTTGGTTAACTATTTATAGTTTAACCTATACTATTACAGGCCTCGCAATTTTTTGCGGGGCTTTTGCTTTATGGAGATTGCGTTGACAAAAAAAGCTTTTTTGAATATAATCGGCGGTACAGAGGAAATATACAAAATGGCGAAACCGGAAGAAAAATTAAGCAATAGCACATATAAAACCAGAGGGGAGAAAACCCAAGAAAATCCCCATGGTTGGTATGATTTTGTTCCTGATGTAAATAAGCCCTGTATTTTTATGCTTCCCGGTGACGGAACCAGTTGTGATTATGGAGCCAATGCACAATTAAAAAAAATAGTTGAGTTGTTAAAAGCAAGAGGTTGTGAAAAAGAGGTCGATGCTTGTGTTGTTGTATATGACTTTGGGATAAAATTTTATGAAAATAAACAAGAAGCTCGCAATTTATTGATGAATAAGTATAATCGAGGTTCTAAAAAAAATACCTCATCAAGAGAACAACCGGAAAGTGAGATAATCAACCCTGAATATATAGATGACATTTTTGAAAAGTTTTTTGAAAACAGAGTTTCCGATAATAATGGCGAAAGACTTTCCTACAATGAAGCTTGCAGACGGATAAGAAACCTAACGATATTTGCTCATTGTCACGGTGCATACACTTTTTTGAAGCTTGAAGAGAAAATGCAACAAAGAATGAAAGAGCTTGGTTATTCGGATATAGAAAGATTAAGAATTCAAAAACAAATGCTCTGTGCTGCTTATGCTCCTTACTGCCCGCTAGGTGTTTCTAAATCAACAATGATTTCTTTCTGTTGTGCAAAGGATACGATTATTCGCCATGGAAATCATTTTCAAAAAGGAATACGATATTTAAATAATAATAATCGACTTCAGTTCAGTTACTTTCCTAAAGAAAAGGGAGAAGTTTTTGTAGCTCCGTCATTTATGATAGATGAGATGGACGGGCATAATTTTATTTGGAATTTTCCTAAAAGAAAAGAGACATTATACGACTTAAAACCATCATTTCAAATAAATTGGATTGCAGAAAACGATCCGATAAAATCAAGTCAAGCTCTTACCGGAATGTTGGGTAATGTTCTTGTAAACGGTGCAATTAGTGCGATTGAAGGAACCCCCTTGCCTGATACAAAAGAGTTAGTTTGTAGGTATCGAGAAGTCGGCGATGATAACGAATTGGCAAATTCTCAAATTTCAAGTGCTTTTAAAATGATATATGCAATAGCTAAAAATAATGGAGAAGCATGTTGGAATGCAATTCATGGCATGGCTCATGATACAGCTAAAAAGAAAAACGAAGAAAAAACTAAAATCAAAAATCTTCGAAAATATGCTGAACCTAATTTAGGCAAACCTAAAAGAAACGGTGCAGAAAAATTAAGTATCGGTGTTCAGATGTATTTAGATAAAATTAAAAAGAAACTAAGATAAATTTATCTTTTCAAAGAAATAACTCAATGTCCAAACTAATTTTTGTTCTTCATACAGTTTTTTGATTTCATCAGGATAAAGCCACATAGCTTGTGAAACTTCGTGTGTTGTCGCTTTGGCTAAATTTACGTTTCCGTTATATTCAAAAAGCCACACATCTAAAATATCATTAAATTTTTTACCGTTTACAAAATCTCTGACTTTTGAAAAAACGACTTTTCCGTCATCAGGGGAGAGGGTAAGTCCGACTTCTTCTTTAACTTCTCGCAAAGCTCCGTTTAGGCTGTTTTCGCCTTTTAAGACCGAACCTCCGCAACATTCCCACATCAACGGATTAGATTTTCTGCTTTCTGAACGTTGACTGATTAAATATTGTCCTTTAGAGTTTTTTATCCATATATGAACTACCAAATGAAAACCGTTTTCAGGTAATTCGTCACCTCTGATATGTTCTCCGATAATATTTCGTTCTCTATCGTATAAATCCCATATTTCCATTTTTATAAGCCTAAACAAGTTTGCAAATATCTGTCAAACAGCGGTCTGTCTATTTCTCTTTTATTGAATGAGGAATAATTTTTTGCAAGTTCTTTTTGGAAAAACTCATCAAAAATAGGAATATTAAGAACTGTATCTTTTTCTTTCAAAATATAGGTTGCCATACCGCATCCAATATCAACCCCTACCAAATTCGGAACAATTTTATCTTTAATTGTCATTGTAGTACCGATAGTACAACCGGCACCGGCATGAACATCAGGCATAATGCGTATCAAACTGCCTTGAGTAAATTCTTGGTCGCATAAAGTTTTTATTTGTTCAACCGAGGTGTCATCCATAATATCGGTAAAAACTTTTGCTTTATTATATTTGCCTGTTATTTCTTTCATTTTCGTGCCCTCTAAAAAAATCAAGAACATTTTTTATTTATTTTAGGTAAGTTTTTTTATATTACAAGCAATTTATTGTTTAGAAGTGTCAATAACTGGCAATAATGGCTGACAAAGAAAAAATGATAACAAAAAAGTTGAATCATATTTTTGATATGATAAAAATTATCCTATTATGGTGGTTAACAAAAAAGGTAAAAAAATGAGTGTTGAGAAAAATGGCATTATAACTTTAAGCAACTCTGTTGCCGAATGTAAAATTTCGCTTTTCGGCGGTAATATTATTTCATATCGTCCGAAGAGTGAAGAAAAAGATATTTTCTGGTTAGGCGATTTGAATAAATTTGATAATGTTCAAGCAATCAGAGGCGGAGTTCCGGTTTGCTGGCCTCGTTTTGCTGAAGAAAAATTAAATGACAATCTTCCTCGTCACGGTTTTGCTCGTCTTTCTGATTGGAGTGTAAACAAGGTTTCTGTTGATGAAACAAAAATGGAAGCGGAATTATCTTTGATACCTGATGAAAAATATGGTGTAGATGTAAGCGCAAAATTATTTATCAAAATTACGGATAAACTCGAATGTAAGCTCGAAACAACCAATAACGGTTATAAAGAATTTATGTTTAGCGAAGCTTTACACTCATATTTTTATGTGTCTTCCAGAGATGAAGCTATAATAAAAGGACTTTCCGGTTGTCGATATAAAAGCTCTCTTGACGGAAAGGTTTATGATTTGGAAAAAGATTTACAGATTAAAGGCGAATTTGACTCAGCTTTTATAAATCATACCGGAAAGGTAGAAATTGAGGATAAAGGACTAAACAGAATTATCACCATGGAAAAAACAGGCTCAAATACAACGGTGGTGTGGAATCCGAATAAAGATTATGCAGAGATGAGTCCGGAGCAATATAAAAACTTTATTTGTGTAGAGCCGGCCAATAACGGAGATTATTTTGTTACACTTCCGGCAAAAGAAAAGCATACGATTTCAATGACGATAAGTGTCAGGAAAATAAAATAATAAAAAACTCGGGATTATTAAGTCCCGAGTTTTTATTTTCTATTGTCTTAAAACGGCATCTGTTTTTTTGCCGACTTCAAGAATAACTTTCTTCATCAAGCCTTCTAATTCTTGATCGGTAAAGCTCTTTTCTTTTGGTTGGAAAGTCAAGCCGATAGCAATAGATTTTTTGCCTTCCGGTAAATTTCCGCCTTCAAATACGTCGAAAATTCGAACATCGACAATATGCTCTTTGTCAGCATTTTTAGCAGCTGAAATGATATTGATAGCCGGAACGTCTTTGTTTACAACAAAGGCCAAATCTTTATCAACGGCTTGTAAACTTGAAAGTTCAAGTTTCTTTTTAGATTTTCCTGCTCCGCCACGAGGCAAAGGAATATTATCCAAAAATACTTCAAATGCCATAACTCGTCCTTTTATGTCATAAGCCTTTAATACGGAAGGATGCAATTCTCCGAAATAAGCCAAAACATTTTTACCTAAACGCAAAGCTCCGCTTCTGCCCGGATGATAATATTCCGGAGCATCGGTTGTAACTTGTGCATTTTCAAAAGGTCCGTTAGCGGCTGCAATAGCTGCTAATGCGTCAGCTTTTGCATCAAAAACATCATAAGCACGTTCATTGCCTAACCAATGTTTTTTAGATGTCATTCCATAACGAATACCTGCAGCAACGGTTCCTTGTTCTTTCGGACGGCGTCCGTAAAATTCCGGACCGACTTCAAACAATGACAATCCGCTGACACCTCTGGCGACATTATTGCGGGCGCCTATCAATAAATTAGGCAACACCGACGGGCGCATTTCATCTAATTCGGAAGCAATAGGATTCATCAATAAAACAGGCTCTTTTCCTTTGCGGAAAGGTTTTGCCAATTTTGAGTCTGTAAAGCTCCAGGTAACCGTTTCAAACATTCCACGCAGTGCGAGTTCGTGTTTAACAGTAACTACTCTGCTTTGAGTGTCGCTTAAAGTTTGTTTCGGTAATTTATCGTTAGGCAAAGAAACGGCAGGAATATTATCTAATCCGACCATACGGACAATTTCTTCTACCAGGTCAGCTTCAAACTCAATATCGCCTCGCCAACTCGGAGAAACTGCCTCAACAACTTCGCCTTTGTCGGTAAGATTAAAACCGAGAGCAGACAAAATACGAATGATTTCATCTTTGCTTACATCAATTCCTGCCAAAGTTTTAACACGTTCATAACGCAATTCAACCGGAGCTGATTTATAATTTTCGTCACCGCAAACAACGATTTCAGAAGCTTCACCGCCACAAATTTCAAGAATAAGAGCAGTAGCATAATCCGAACCTAAAATATTTGAATTAGGATCAACCCAACGTTCATAACGATAACGAGAGTCTGATTCAATTTGAAATTTACGACCGGTTCTTGCGATACATTGCGGTTTGAAAGTAGCACTTTCAAGCAAAACATTTACCGTATCTTCAGAGCAGCCTTTTGACAAACCTCCCATTACACCGCCCAAGCATTGAACCCCTTCTTCATCACAAATTCCCAAACTTTGAGTATCAAGTTGATATTCTTTTCCTTCCAATGATGTGAAAGCTTCGTTTTCCTCTGCCATTCGTATGGTTAAGTTGCCGCATAATTTATCAGCATCAAAAACGTGCAACGGACGAGCTAAGTCATAATTGAGATAGTTTGTAACGTCTACCAATGGCGAAATAGAGTGTAATCCGATTGCGGACAGTCTGTCTTTCATCCATTTAGGAGTTTCTGCTTTGTTGTTAACTCCTTTAATATAGCGACCTGTATATACGGGACATGCATCAAAATCTTTAACTTCAATTTTAATCGGGCAGGGGAAAGAAGCCGGAGTTTTATTGATTGTTAAAGGTTTTAATGTTCCCAAACCTGAAGCTGCCAAATCTCTGGCAACACCACGAACACCCAAGCATTCTGCACGGTTAGGTGTGATGGCTATTTCGATAACCGGGTCGATATTTAATATTTCGGTAGCAGGGATGCCGATAGGTGTATCCGCAGGAAGTTCGATAATACCGTTATGATCATCACCGATACCTAATTCTTTTTCGGAACAAAGCATTCCGAAGCTTTCAATTCCACGAATTTTGCCAACTCCGAGTTTTTCTCCGTAACAAGGAATAACAACACCGACCGGAGCAAAAATACCGATAGTTCCGAGTTTTACATTCGGTGCACCGCAAACAACTTGTAAATTTTCTTTGCCGTTATTAACACTCAATAAATGCAAATGGTCTGAATCCGGATGCATTTCACAACTTTCTACTTTTGCGGTAATGAAACCCTCCAAAGCAGCGGCAGGGTTAAAAATTTCTTCAACTTCCAAACCGATTTGAGTTAAACGTGCAGATATTTCATCAATAGTTGCATTTGTATCTAAGTGATCTTTTAACCAAGATAATGTAAATTTCATCGTGACAATCCTCCGTTGTTACTCAAACCGCCGGTCATAGATGATGTATCAAGCGGCACAAAACCATAATGTTTTAACCAACGTAAATCTGATTCGAAAAATGTACGCAAATCAGGAATACCATATTTAAGCATTGCTAAACGGTCGATACCTACACCAAAAGCAAAACCTTGGTATTCATCAGGGTCAATGCCTCCGGCACGCAGAACATTAGGATGAACCATACCGCAACCCAAAATTTCTAACCAGTCATCACCTTCACCGATTTTGAGTTCTCCCTTTCCTTTTTTGCAGCCTATATCCATTTCTGCACTAGGTTCTGTAAACGGGAAATATGAAGGACGATAACGAACTTTTATATCATCAATTTCAAAAAATGCTTTTACAAAATCGTACAAACAGCCTTTTAAGTGAGCCATATTTGTTGTCTTATCAATAACCAGTCCTTCAACCTGATGGAACATCGGGGTATGAGTGGCATCATAGTCACTGCGATATGTCCGTCCCGGAGCAATAATTCTGATTGGAGGTTTCTTTGATTCCATGGTTCTGATTTGGATACCTGATGTATGGGTTCTGACCACATAGCTATCATCAAAATCGCTACTGTCCGGATTGGCAACATAAAAAGTATCTTGCATTTGACGAGCAGGGTGGTTTGCCGGCATATTTAAGGCGTTAAAATTATGAAATTGGTCTTCGATGTCCGGACCTTCGGCAACTTCAAATCCCATTTGTCCGAAAATGGCAACAACCTCTTCATAAATTTTAGAAACCGGATGAATACGACCTTGTATTTCGTTTCTGATTGGCAAAGTTACATCGATTCTCTCATTTGCCAATTTTTGATTCAGTTCCAATGTTTCAAGTTCTTGTTTTTTATCGTCAATAGCTGCTTCAATAGCAGATTTCAAAACGTTCAGAGCCTTACCGGTAGCGATTTTTTCTTCTAACGGTAATGCACCTAAGGTTTTCATTTTTTCCGTAATAGAACCTTTTTTACCTAATACGGAAACTCTAATATCGTCTAAAGCTTTCAAATCCGTTGCAGAACTGATGTTTTGCAAAATCTGGGATTTTAATTCTTCTAAATTTTCCATAAAATTTCCCCGTTGTTTAAACATAAAAAGAGTCTGGCTCGATTGCTCAAGCAGACTCTTTTTTTTTGCATTTTAAAAAATTGCTTATTTCAAAGCGTCCTTAGCTTGCGCAACTAACTTGGCAAACGCCTCGGGCTCTTTTAATGCGATATCAGCCAACACTTTACGATCAAGCTCAATACCTGCTTTGTTGAGCCCGTTCATAAATCGGGAGTATGTCATATCGTTGAGTCTTGTTGCAGCACTAATACGTTGAATCCAGAGTGAGCGGAAGTTTCTCTTCTTAACACGTCTGTCACGGTAAGCATATTGCAAACCTTTTTCAACTTTTTCAATAGCAACTCTGAATACATTTTTCGAACGACCGCGATAACCTTTCGCCATTTCAAAAATCTTTTTGTGACGAGCACGAGCCGTTACACCTCTTTTAACACGAGACATCTAACTATCCTCCTACAAATATGGCAAAAATTGTTTAACGATTTTAACATCACTGGTATCAACCAAAGTTGTACCGCGAGCTTGTCTTTTCATTTTCTGTGTTTTGCAGAAGAGACAGTGTCTCTTTTTGGCAAAATTTCTTTTTAATTTGCCGGTTCCGGTAACGTCAAAGCGTTTTTTAACGGAACTTTTAGTTTTCATTTTTGGCATTTTGCTTCCCTTTCTATTAAAATTTGGATGCTTAAACCGGCAACAGGCATGCCTTTTCGCCTGCTAACCGAACTGAACGACTTTTTATATATCACAAAACAATAATTGTCAACCGATTATTCATTATAATTTTATATCTTTGGAGGTGCATTTGTTCGATAATTCTATTAAAAGTTGACTAGTTGTGTTTGATGCTATATTTTCAACCAAAAGTTGATAATAATGTTTTTTATCCGTGAGGTTGATATGAGTAAAAGTCCCGAAATAAGTATAATTATTCCTGTTTACAATGTTCAAGACTATTTGGAAAAATGTTTGGACAGTGTGAAAAATCAAACTTTCAAAAATTGGGAAGCTATATGTGTAAATGACGGCAGTACGGACAATTCACTTGAAATATTACAACAATATGCCGAAAAAGATGAAAGATTTGTGATTATCAATCAAGAAAACGATGGAGTTTCTTCCGCCAGAAATAACGGATTAAATTCGGCAAGAGGTAAATATATAATGTTTTTGGACAGTGATGATTTTATTCATCCGCAATGTATGGAAATTGCACATAAAACAATCATAGATACTGATAGCGATGTCTGTGATTTTCAACTCACAAAAGTATTGGAAACAGAAGAAATATTGTATAAAAAGTTTTCCGAAGTTGTTGAAGGCCACGTGATTGAAGAACCATTGAAAAGAATTATTCAAGGTGAGGCAGATAAGGGATTGCTCAATTTTTGTAAAAAAATATATAAGGCAGAAATTGCAAAAAAGAATGTTTTTAGTCCGATAAATGTAGGCGAGGACGTGTTATACACTTTTCAATCATTGAATATATGTAAAAAAATCAGTACTATCCCTAATTGTTTTTTGTTTTATGTTCAAAGAGAAAACTCAATATCACACGAAAAAGATAAACACAAAAGGTATAAGCAAAAGGTCCTATTTGTTACGAACTTGCTTAATGCTGTTAATGATGTATCTAAAGAACATTGTTCTGATGTAAATTATATTAAGAATTTAAGAAAATATATCAGTAATAAAATTTTTAATGTTTATATAATGAGAGCATTCAGAATAAAGTTGTCAGCAGATGAAATCCGAGAAAATTTATCCCAACTTTCCGATATGGTAAAAAGAGGGGATTGTAATATCTCGTTATTGCGTCTTCGCTTTAGGGTATTATACTATTTGTTGTCACATAATCACTATTATTTGGCAAAACTTTTGGTATAGATAATTAAAACTTGCAAATACGGCTTTTCTCATATATATCTCCTAATAATATAGGAGTTTTCGATGATTTTCAGCAAATTTGAAACTATGGTGGCAAAACGCTACCTCAGAGCAAAGAGAAAAGAGGGTTTTATATCAGTAATTACCGGCTTTGCTTTTACCGGAATAGCCCTCGGTGTTGCAACATTAATTATCGTTATGTCTGTTATGAACGGTTTTCGTAACGAACTTTTAAGTCGTATTTTAGGAATAAACGGACATATCGGTATTGTTTCCAATGTTTCTCAGCCTTTTAACAATTATGAACAAGCCACGGCAGACATAAATGCTATCGGAAATGTTGTATCGGTTATTCCGATGATAGAAAAACAACTTTTGGTATCTTCCGGTCGCTCAGCCGAAGGGGCAATGGTAAGAGGTATTCGAGTCGAAGATATAGAAAAAAGACAAACACTCAAAAATGGTATGCTTACCGTTAATATGGACGAGTTTGTCGATAATAATGTGATTATCGGCTATCGTTTGGCACAAAAAATGGGGCTTATGGTCGGAGATGAAATTACTCTTATCTCTCCTAACGGTAAAATTACGGCTTTCGGTACAATTCCGAGAATGAAATCATATCGTATTGCCGGAACATTTGACCTCGGAATGTATGAGTATGATGCAAACTTTATTTTTATGCCGTTAGCATCAGCTCAAAAATATTTTGGTATCGGCGATAGCGTTACTAATATTGATGTAGAATTAAAAGATGCCGATATGTTGGCTCAAACTAAAGAAATTATCAGACAAAGTGTGGGAGATAATGCTTATCTGTTTGACTGGAAACAATCTAATGCGGCCTTTTTTAATGCGATAGAAGTTGAACGCAACGTAATGTTTTTGATTTTGACCTTAATCATTTTGGTTGCCGCATTTAATATCATTACCGGTTTGATTATGCTAGTAAAAGATAAAGGTCGAGATATTGCCGTTTTACGCACAATGGGAGCAACAAAAGGTATGATTATGCGTATCTTTTTTATGGATGGTGCATTTATCGGTGTTGTCGGAACCTTAATCGGTGTAATTTTAGGTGTGCTATTCTGTGAAAATATTGAAAATATTCGCCAGTTTTTACAAAACATCTCCGGTAGAGAATTGTTTTCGGCAGAAATATATTTCTTATCTCGTTTGCCGGCAGAAATGGATATTGTCGAAGTTGTCGTAATATCTGCGCTTTCTTTGTTGTTGTCGTTTTTAGCAACCATATATCCGGCTTATCGTGCCGCAAAAATGGATCCGGTGGAGGCTTTGCGTTATGAGTAAACAATCGATATTGAGCTTAAAAAATATATGTAAAAGTTTTGATCAGGGTTCACAAAAACTGGAAGTTTTGCGTAATGTGAATTTTGATATTAAAGAAGGCGAAATTGTAGCCTTAATCGGTCCGAGCGGTTCCGGAAAATCGACCTTGCTTCAAATTTCGGGACTTTTAGAGTTACCGACGAGCGGAAGCATTTTGTTGAACAAACAGGACTGCTCAAAATTAGGTGATGCAATTCGCACATCTTTGCGTAGAGATTATTTGGGATTTGTATATCAATATCACAATCTTCTGCCAGATTTCAATGCGGTGGAAAATGTAATGATACCTCAGCTCATTGCCGGCAAAAATTATAATGAGGCAGAAGAAAGAGCAAAATGGTTATTAGATAAAATGAAACTTGCTAACCGTTTCAAACATCGTCCGGCAGAGCTTTCGGGCGGAGAACAACAAAGAGTTGCCATTGCTCGTTCTTTGGCCAATACTCCAAAATTGTTATTGGCAGATGAACCTACCGGAAATTTGGACCCGAAAACATCGGATATTGTTTTTGAGGCATTGCTGAATATAATAAAAGAAACAGGTCTGTCTGCTTTGGTTGCAACTCACAATATGGAATTAGCCAAAGCTATGGATAAACAAGTAGGCTTAAAAGACGGACAACTTGTGGATTTCGGTTTGTCTTCATTTATCGGAAGTTCTAATTTTTATTAGGAGGTAAAAATGAAAAAGTTTTGTGTTATTTGTTCTGCTTTGTTGATGGTTTATTCTGTTGCAAATGCAAAACCCAGAATGCCGGATAATTATGTAAGTCAACATATGCAAACGGCTATTTATCAAATTGCACAATATGACAAAGACGATGACGGTCGTTTGTCTGCAGAAGAATTTGGGGCAAAAGATTCCAGAAAACTTACTCGTGATGAACGTCGTCAAATCAGAAAAGCCAAAAAAGAAGGTATATATCAAAATACTACCGACCAGTTTACAACGATAGATGAAAACAGCGATGGTTTTTTGAGTGTAAAAGAATTAGAAAAATTTATCAAAAACCAATCAGAAAAAACTAACGGAAAAGTTAGATACTATTAGCTATTTAAATTTGCTGTGAGATGCTTATTTCTTTGTTGTGTAATAGCAAAGGAGAAATGAGTATGAAAAATATTGCCAATAACAAAGAATACGAAGTTCCTGTCAAAGCCGGCGGAGAATTTCGTAGTCTTATTCATCATTTACGTCATATATTTGAACCGACAAATAACGAGGCAGATATGTGGTCGATGGAACCTAAAATCGACTTTTCAGAAACTAAAGAAGCTGTAAATATTTCGGCAGAAATTCCGGGAATTGATGAAGAAGATTTAGAAGTTCAAATATCTTCTGACGGCTATTTGACAATCAGCGGCGAAAAGAAACAACAAATTGAACATAATAAAAAAGATAATTATTTTTCGGAAATATCTTACGGAATGTTCCAACGTACCGTGCCATTGCCGTGGGACTTAGATTATAGCAAAGCCGAAGCAGAATATACGGACGGAATGTTGAATATAAAAATTCCAAAGACTGCCATCGAAAAGATGAAAACAAAAAAACTTCCGGTTAAAAAGAAAAAAGCAGTTCAAAAAACAGTAGAAACGACACAGAAACAATAAAAAACCACCCCATATTGTGATAATATGGGGTGTTTTTTTGTAGGTATAACTAATATCAGCTACGACCTCCCGGTTTTCCTCTATAAGAGCCTCCTCCGTTACCGCTCGAAGAACGACTGCCTCCACTATGTCTGTTGCCGCCTGAAGAGCGACTGCCTCCGCCATGTCTGTTGCCGCCTGAAGAGCGTCTGCCTCCGCCTTTTTCCTCTTTTTCATCACCGATTAAACCATCTCTTTTGGCTTGTTCTCTGGCTTCAGTAAATTGATAGTAAGGTGTTGGAATACCAGTAAGATAAATTTTAGGCAGCTGTGCATCTTCTAATTGTCCATTAATTTCTTTAATAAGAGTAACAGCATTATTTAAACACTCTTTTACTGCACTTGTCTCTATATCGTCATTGTTTTTATTTTTTATTTTTCTCATATAGGTTTTGCTAAGTTCTTTTTCTGCAACCTTTGTTTGTGTTCTTACCATCTCATTATAGATCGCTTTCATTGCTGTTGGTGATAGATTTCGAACTTCCGTATCCATAGTATCATTTTCAGTTAATCCTTTACGAAGAGCATTGATCTCAGCCGGACTTAAATGAGAACTTTTTCCTTCCAATAAGTCCTTTAAGGTAAAATCTTTTGTTGTTGCTTCGTCAAACATTGAGTACAAAGAATAAACAGCTTTAGTGGCACCAATAGCATAATGGGCTCCATTATCCGGATCTATTTTTTCCTTCAAATCACTTTTTCTGCCTGTTGCAGCATTAACCCATTTTTCATATTCACCACGTAATCCGAAATCTTCCCACAAATCACGGAACGGATGTAGTTTATACGCTCCTATAGCCCACCGAATACAACGACAGTCAGGATTGTTTTTATTTTCTTCTTCCCACCATTTTATTCCTTTCTTAATCAAGATGCGTTCCATTTGTTTGGCTAAATCATATTTATATTTATACAAGTCCGCACTGTTGTCTCCAAGTTTTCCTCTGGCGATTTCTGCCATTTTATTAAAACGTTCGGCATTAATTTTGTGACCGACCGGAATAATGGCACGTTTAGCCAAAGCCCCGCGCATAATAGCTTCATCATCATCAGGCATGCCTGCATATTCTACATATTTAATACCGGCATCTTTGAATGCGGAAGCTAACAAATAAGCCTGGTCATCGGTTAATTTTTTGCCCGGAGGTAATGAGTATGCTATTTCAACTTTACCGTTAGGACCGATACGAGTATAAATCTTAAATTCGTAGTTACATTTAACTTCTTTGGTTTTTGGGTCAACTGTTATCGGTTTACGCAAAGGATCGTCACTTTCGCTTGAATAGCATGTAAATGTTTTCCAACCTCCGTTCCAACAAGTTCCTTCATACCAACTGTAATTTTTTCTTTTGTTTTTATTCATCCAGCCTTCAATACTACCGTTAAATTCTGCCAACTGCTCATTAGCGGTCATTTTCTTTTTAGCCGGTTTTTTAGGAGCTTTTTCTTCGCCTTTCTTTTCTTCGCCTTTTTCCTCTTCTCCTTCTTCTCCGCCTGTTTCAGAGTCGTCCTTACCACCGGAACCGCCTGTTTCCTCGGTTTCTCTTTCTTTATCATCATCACTTCTGTTTAAGGCATCAACTAAATCAGGGTCATCTATTTGAGTTAGGCTACCTGCTTCTCTATCATCAACTCCGTTTTCTTCAAACCATTTTTCAATTTCGGCTTGCTCTTCAGCTAAATATGAATCTTCATAATTTTCATTGTGTTTAGTTCTGGTATAAAGGGATTCAACAGCTTCTTGAGTTCTTTCTTCAAAGATTTCTTTGGCTTCTTCAAAAATTTCTTGAGTTCTTTCGTCTGCATTTTCAAGCTTTAAGTTATCAGTATCAACAACAATACCATGACGTCTTAAAAAATCTACCATTTCTACCATTTTTTCGGGTGTCATTTCTTCCGGAGAAAATTCAACCCTGCCGTCAACGACCGTAATTGATGCTCCGATAGGATGTAACATATTAATTTTTAGAGAAAGATTGTTTTCATCATCTGTCTTAATGGCAAAAGCTTCGGCTGTGCGAGTATCATTTCTTTTATCTTTGGCAACAATTTCAGAACTTACGGCATCTTGAATAGAATATAAAGCAGTATAAACTTCTTTATTGCTCTCGTATAAAGCAAGTTGATTTTTTGCACGCTCAACTTCCATCTTCCTTTTGCGAGCTAACATTACTTTATATTTGTCATTTTCATCAACAACTATATTTTCCGCATTTTGAAGTCTGCGATGTAAATTTCTTTCCACCTCATCTTGCGTAATATCGTTATCTCTTTTGCTAACAAAACTAAAATACGGTCTTCCGTTTGCCATTTGTAAATCCTCCGGATATTATAATATAGCCTAATAATAGCATGCTTGACAAAAAAATCAAGTGATTTTTGACAAAAATTAGTGGTATTTTCGCATAATTCCTTTCAAAATTCCCTGAACTCGAACTTGAGACGGATGCAATTTACGAATTTCATAATCTTTGTTGCACGGCTCAAGCCATATTTCATCCTTTTTCTTGTGCCATACTTTTAAGGTTGCTTCGCTTTCTTCAACCAGAGCAACGACAATTTGTCCATTTTCTGCAACATTGGAACGTTTGATAACGGCAATATCTCCGTCCATAATTCCTGCCTCAATCATCGATTCTCCCTCAACTTGCAGAGCATAAAATTCTCCTCTTTCAACCATATCAAACGGAACGGATAATGTGTCGTTTTCATAAGCAATTGCTTCAATCGGTGTACCTGCAGCAATTTTGCCGTACAAAGGAATTTGTGCTGAAGAATTTTGTAGAGCTAATTTAATTTTCTTTTCTTCCTCAATTATATCTTTGGGCTTAAAACGAGGGATTCTTACAACTTCCAACGCGCGAGCTTTATGGGGAATTTTGCGAACAAACTCTCTCTCAATCAGTTCTTCTATCAACGCGTGAATACCTGATTTAGATTTTATTCCGACAGCTTCTTTCATTTCTTCATAAGACGGACAGCAGCCTTTTTCTTTGATGGTATTGTCGATAAACATCAGTAATTTATATTGTTTAGGGGTAAGCATAATCGTTCCTCCGTTGTAAGTTTTATACAAATGTTCTACTTTAGTTCTTTTTTTAGGTCAAGTTTTTTTTATTTTGGTTGCAAGTTTTTATATAGTTGTTTATAGTAATCGGCAGTTTAATAATTGAATTAGGAATTAAATTAATGGCAAACGAAACAAATATTCATAGAGAATCAAGATTGGTAAAGCTTTCCGCTTTACAGGAAAAAGACTATAATCCTTATCCTTATTGCTTCAAACCAAATGCTTTTGCTGAAGAATTGCAAACTAAATATGCGGAACTTCCGGCAGGAGAAAATACCGAAGACAGAGTTATTGTGGCCGGTCGTGCAATGGCTGTTCGCAATAGCGGTATGTTTATAGATTTGAAGGATAAAAGCGGAAAGATACAGGTGTTCTGTCATAAATCACATTTGGATGAAGAAAATCTTGAACTTTTAAAATCATTGGATGTCGGCGATATTGTCGGTGTTAGCGGTTTTGTTCGTCGTACTCCGCGCGGTGAACTTTCAATAGCTGCCGAAAAATTTGATATCATCAGTAAATCACTTCAACCTTTGCCGGAAAAATTTCATGGTTTAACCGATATTGAAGCTCGTTATCGTCAACGTTACGTTGATTTTATAATGAATGATGACAGTCGTGAAATTTTCAAAAAACGTTGCCGTATAACATCTGCTATCCGTCACTATTTTGAACAACACGATTTTATGGAAGTAGAAACTCCGATGTTGCATACCATCATGGGTGGAGCTAATGCAAAACCGTTTATCACACACCATAATACATTGGATATGGATTTGTATTTGCGTATAGCTCCTGAATTGTTCTTAAAAAGATTGGTTGTCGGCGGTTTTGACAGAGTGTTTGAAATCGGACGTAATTTCCGTAATGAGGGTATTGATAAAAAACACAATCCGGAATTTACGGCATTGGAAGCTTATCAAGCTTATGCAGATTATAACGATATGGCTGAGCTCATACCTGATTTGTTGCGTTTTGTATGTAAAGAAGTTACCGGAAGCGAAACAATCGTTGTAAACGGTAACGAAATTGATTTATCAAAACCATGGGAACGTAAATCTATCGTTGAATTGGTAAATGAATATGCCGGTATTGATTTGATGCAGGCAAAAGACGTTGATGAAGCTAAAGCTATGGCAAAATCTATCGGTATAGATGCGTCTGATTGCAGTAACTGGGGAAAAGTTGTGCAATTACTCTTTGATGAAAAAGTAGAACCGAATTTAGTTCAACCGATTTTGGTAATGGATATGCCGAAAGATATTTCTCCTTTGGCAAAAACTCATCGCTCAAATCCTCGTTTGGTAGAACACTTTGATGCTTATGTAGGCGGAATGGAAGTAGGTTGTGCATATTCTGAGCTCTCTAATCCGTTAGAACAAAAAGCTCGTTTTGATGCACAATGTGCAGAACGTGAAGCCGGTGATGATGAAGCTCAAATGTTAGATGAAGATTATGTAGTTGCTTTAGAAAACGGCTTGCCTCCTACCGGCGGTATGGGAATGGGGGTTGACCGTTTGGCAATTTTGTTGACCGGTGCAGATACCATTCGTGATGTTATCGCTTTTCCGACACTTCGTAACAAATAGGAAAATATAAAATTGCGACAGCATAAAGCAGCATACAAAAATATTGAAAAACGGCGACGTCAAAAGACGTCCCGTTCTTCAAATAAGGGGATTTTCTCAAAAATAATGTTTGTATTAAACATCTGTTTGAGTTTGATTCTGATATTTTTGTTGTTGTCGGATTATGTTTTTAAGCAAGATAAAAAAGACGAAGTTGCTCATCCGAAGCATATATTCGGTGTCAGAAATATAGCAGATGATACCATAATCAGACAAACGGAAAAAGATTTTTTGAAGACAGCACTTAATTTTGATGAGTTGCAAAATTATCAAATCTTTCAGTTAGAAAAGTCTTTGCAAGAAAAAACTTTTGATGTAGATACGGTTTCAAATATCAATGAAAAGATTGCTCATGTTGATGAATTAAATTTGAGTAATGAAGAAGTCTATAAGATATATGAAGAAAAACTGCCTGATGATGTTGTAGAACACGATTCTAAAGTTATTCAAAAACAACAGCCGATGATAGCCATTGTTATTGATGATATGGGAATAAGTGCTAAAAGAACGGCAGATATAAGCAGTTTGAAGTATCCGATTACATCTTCATTTTTAACCTATGCAAAAAATCTGAAAAAACAGATATCAAAAGCTAAAGATAACGGACACGAGATTATGGCTCATTTGCCTATGGAACCGAAAGTTATGCAACATTATATCGATTCGATGTTGCTTACGACTATGAATGATAAAGAGGTGTTAAAAACCTTGAAAAAAATGCTCGATACCATTCCTGAAGCAAAATCCGTTAATAATCACATGGGCAGTAAGTTTACCGAAGATAAACACAGAATGGCAATCGTAATGAAAGAATTGGCAAAAAGAAAGATTGCTTTTCTCGATTCTAAAACAACTCCGAAATCAGCCGGACCGCAACAAGCAAAAAGATTTAATGTTTCTTTGACAATGCGTAATGTGTTCTTGGATAATAAAGATGACTTTGATTATATCACCAAACAACTTCATCAGACCGAAGAAATAGCCCGTAGGAACGGCTATGCAATAGCAATAGGACATCCGAAAGCACAAACATATAATGCACTCAAAGCATGGCTTCCTACTTTGAAAAAGAAGGGGATTATGCTTTTGCATTTAAGTGAGTTATCAAACAGGATAGAACAATAAGAGATATATAAATCAAAAAAGCCTCGCAAATAATACGAGGCTTTTTTCTTGGGAGAGAAACAATAAAAAAACTCACCTTTCGATGAGTTTTAACTTATGGTAGGGGTAGTCAGACTCGAACTGACACGGCCTGAGGCCACAAGATTTTGAGTCTAGCGCGTCTACCAGTTCCGCCATACCCCCATAAGACGAATAGATAAATACATTAATAAAATTAAAACGTCAATAGTTTTTTTACTAAAAATGTGATAATATTTATTTTGTTTGTAAAAATAAGGAATTGGTGTATGCAAAAAAACGAAAAAAAGGCTATTGAGTACTATCGTAAGAAGAATTATTCATCTGCGCTTAATGAGTTTTTTAAATTAGACGATTCTTTTTTGAAACAAGAAAAGTTTTTGATATTGATTGCTAACTGCTATGATGCATTGGGACAAAAAAAAGAAGCCGTAGAATATTATAAAAAGGCACTTAAAACTAATAAAAAGTCAGAAACCGCAACATCAAATTTAGCGATTATTTATTATGAGCTGAAAAATATTTTTCAAGCCAAAAGATATGCCAATAAAACATTAAAAATTAATCCTCAAAATGTTTCGGCTATGGTGGTTTGGGGAAATATCAACTATTGTGCAAAAAAATATCTCAAGGCACTTAAATTTTATCAACAAGCTTTGGAAATTCAGCATAATTTCTACACGGCAAATTTTAATACCGCCGGAATTTATTTTGATATGAAGGACTATCCTACCGCATATTTTTATGCACGCAGGACCGTTCAATTATATCCGGATTCGCAAGAAGCAATGGCATTGCTCGCTAATATATGTATTGAGTTAAATAAAGCAGATGAAGCGGTCGAAGTTTTAGCATATTTATATCAACAAAATCCTCAAGATTATTGGGTGTGTAATTCTATCAGTCAAGCTTATCAGCAACAGCAAAAATACGAATTGGCACTTGATATGGGATGGCGTGCGATAACATTGTCAAATGGGGAAAATTCTCAACACATAAATTTCGGTTATTTGTTATATGAAATTGCTATTGAATCAAAGACAACAGATGTAAAAAGATATGCTAAAAAATGGTTGCAAAAATATCCGGAAAATCAAGTGGTTCGCCATATGGGAAATGCTATATTGAATGCGGAAAATGTCAGCCAAATAAACAGCCTTTTTGTGCGTGAAATCTTTGATGCTTTTGCCGACGATTTTGAAGATGTTTTACAAAGTTTAGATTATTCCGTACCAAGTTTGATGTCAAAATATTTAGATTCGCTTTTTACGAATTTGAAGCTTCCGAAAATGAAAATTTTAGATGCCGGATGCGGTACCGGATTATGCGGAAAATATCTAAAAAAATATGCAAAATTCAGAGGGCTTGACGGGGTAGATATTTCTTCAAAAATGCTTGAAGTGGCTAAGCGTAAAAAGTTATATACTCATTTGTATTGTCAGGATTTAAATGTTTTTTTGTCAGAAAAAAATAATGAATACGATTTGATAAATGCGGCTGATGTTTTTACTTATTTCGGAGAACTGAATAATATGTTTATTTTGTTATTCGGAGCACTGAAAAAAGACGGAAGAATTTTGTTTAGTGTCAGTGAAAATTATGAAAACGATAATGATTATTTTTTGCATGCTTCGGGGCGTTTTTTGCATAGCAGAAAATACATTGAAGATTCGCTGAAAAGACAGGGATTCTTTGTTGAAAAAATCAATCGATTTCGTTTGCGAAATGAGGGGGACAAAAAGGTTTTCGGTTGGATTATAATGGCACAAAAACAATTGTAATTTTGTAATAAAAAAACCTCTCGTTTGAGAGGCCTTTTCATACCATTTTTCTACCAAAAAAACTATTTTTTAGCAACAGTTTTTTTCTTTGTAGCAGTAGCTGTTTTGCTAGCTGTAGCTTTGCATGCAGACTTTGTTGCAGTCTTTTTTGCAGTAGCTTTTTTAGTGCAACAAGAAGATTTTGTGCACTTGCTGAATTGTTCAACAGCCATTGCCCAGAAGTACTCATCTTTTCCTTGCGGACAACCGGCATTTTGCCAGTTAAAATAAGCAGCTTCTCTGATAGCATCTTCATTAAAATTTACCATTACTTACTCCAAATAAAAAGTTCGGTTAAACAATACTTAATATACATATAAAAATTTATCCGTCAATACAGAAAGTTTATAAAATTTTTTGATAATATTAGAATTAAACTTGCATTTATACAGATAAGAATTTATAGATTAAAAACAAGACTGTTTCCTCATCAATTATTTCAAGAGGTATTATATGGAAAATTTATTATCAAAAACAGAAATCGAAGCCGTTATCAACGGTAATCATGACAATATATTTGCAGTACTCGGAATACACAGAGATAAGGGTAGTAAAAACACCTTTATACGTGCATTTCAGCCACATGCAAAATCTATAGAAGTAATCAAAAAAGAAGATGGTTCATCTTTAGGAAAAATGGATAAAATCGATGACCGCGGATTCTTTCAAATAGCTCTCGGAAAAGTTGGTGATATTGCATATAAATTCAAAATAGAAAATGATGCCGGTCAAGTATATGAAGCGGAAGATGTTTATCGTTTTGCTCCGACATTAGGCGATATTGATGTTTATCTTTTCAGTGAAGGCAATCATCTTGAAATGTATAAAAAATTGGGTGCTCACGTAATCACTATGGACGGAGTAAAAGGTGTCAGTTTTGCTGTTTGGGCGCCTAATGCAAAACGTGTTTCTGTTATAGGTAATTTTAATAACTGGGATGGCAGATGTCATGTAATGCGCAAATACTCATCTTGCGGGGTATGGGATATATTTGTTCCCGGACTTGGAGAAGGTGAAATTTATAAGTTTGAAATTAAGACACAACAAGACTATATTTTGACCAAGGCTGATCCGGTAGGATTTTATGCCGAACACAGACCGAAGACCGCATCGGTTGTGTATGACTTAAATCATTATCATTGGAACGATAATGAATGGATGCAAAACAATCAAAATCATAATGCTATGGATAAGCCGATGTCCATATACGAGGTCCATGCCGGTTCATGGCGTCGCAAAGGAGAAAACGGTAGCGAGTTCTTATCTTACAGAGAGCTTGCAGACACCTTGGTTCCGTATGTTGCAAATATGGGATATACTCACGTTGAATTTTTACCTTTATCCGAGCACCCGTTAGATGCTTCTTGGGGATATCAGGTTTTGGGAATGTTTGCTCCTACCAGTCGTTTCGGAACACCGGATGATTTACGTTATTTGATTGATAAATTCCACCAAGCCGGAATTGCCGTAATTATGGATTGGGTGCCGGCTCACTTTCCGAAGGACGGACACGGATTATGCGAATTTGACGGAACACATTTGTATGAACACGCAGATCCGAGAAAAGGAGAACACAAAGACTGGGGAACAAAAATTTATAACTACGGACGTACAGAAGTTATGAACTATCTTTGTGCCAATGCCCTTTATTGGATTAAAGAGTACCATATTGACGGCTTGCGTGTTGATGCGGTTGCCTCAATGCTTTATCTTGACTATTCTCGTAAATCGGGAGAATGGATTCCTAACATCTATGGCGGTAACGAAAATCTTGAAGCTATTGCTTTTATGCGCAAGATGAACGAACTTGTTTACGGTGCAAATCCGTCTGCTTGTACTTGTGCCGAAGAGTCTACCGCTTGGCCGATGGTTTCTCGTCCTACGTCGATGGGCGGGTTAGGATTCGGATATAAATGGAATATGGGATGGATGAACGATACTTTGCGTTATATCAACAAAGACCCGATTCATCGTAAATATCATCACGGTATGTTGACCTTTGGTTTGTTATATGCCTTTAATGAAAACTTTATTTTGCCGATTTCTCACGATGAGGTTGTTCACGGTAAAGGTTCTATGCTTTCAAAAATGCCGGGTGACGAATGGCAAAAATTTGCAAACCTTCGTGCATATTATGGATTTATGTACACTCATCCGGGTAAAAAACTTCTGTTTATGGGATGTGATTTCGGACAAGATTGGGAATGGAACAGTGCCGAAAGTTTGCGTTGGCATTTGCTCGATAATCCTATGTATAAGGGTATGCAAAATTGCGTAAGAGATTTGAACCTCATGTATAAAGGAAATTCTCCGCTATACGAAGTTGATTTTGACTATAACGGTTTTGAATGGATTGAACATTCAAATGCCGCAGACAGCGTAATATCATATATTCGTAAAGGTAAAGAACCGGGGGATTATTTGATTGTAATCTGTAATTTTACTCCTGTTGTCAGAAATAATTATCGTATCGGCGTTCCCGAAAATTGTGCTTATCAAGAAATTTTTAACAGTGATGATGTAAATTACTGGGGAAGTGGAATTAAAAATGACGGACACCGTCAGGCACAACAACAAGGATGGAATGATAAGCCATTTTCGATAGAAGTTAATCTTCCGGCATTATCTACCATTGTTATTAAGCCTGTAAGATAATATTTCTATACACCGGGAGGATTTTGTATGGCAGAAGTAAAACCGCAAAAAGGAACAGTATATCCGCTTGGTGCAACGTATGATGGAAAAGGCGTAAACTTCGCACTGTTTTCGGCTAATGCCGAAAAGGTTGAGTTATGCCTTTTTGACGAAACCGGAAGTGTAGAAAAAAACAGATATTCGATTGATAAAAATGACAACAATATTTGGCACATATATTTGCCGGATATAAAGCCGGGACAAGTATACGGTTATCGTGTTTACGGACCTTATAAACCTGAGATAGGAAAAAGATTTAATCCTAACAAGCTTCTGATAGACCCCTATGCGAAAAAGCTTGTAGGTAAACTTATATGGCACAAAGCAATATTCGGTTATGATACCGAAAGCCCAAATAAAGATTTGTCATTTAGTGAATTGGATAGTGCTCCTTATGTTCCTAAATCTGTGGTTGTCGATAACAATACTTTTGAGTGGAAAGATAGTGATTTTTCTCCACGTTCTTTTCCAGAAACGATTATATATGAAACTCATGTGAAAGGCTATACCAAACTGCATCCGCAAATACCCGATTCATTGCGTGGACGTTTTCTAGGCTTGACTTCACCATCAGTAATAAAATATTTGAAATGGCTGGGAATAACAGCGATAGAGTTATTACCTGTTCAATCGTTTTTTGCTGATAAATATATACAATCTAACCAAAAACAAAATTATTGGGGATATGAAACATTTAACTTTTTTGCTCCCGAACAATCATATCTCAGCCGTGATGATATTAACGAATTTAAGACAATGGTAGATACATTTCATGCTAACGGCTTAGAAGTTTTTATGGACGTAGTTTATAATCATACCGGCGAAGGAAATCAGATGGGGCCGACTTTGTGTTATCGAGGAATTGATAATCAGTCGTACTATTCTCTCAATCCGGAAAATCCTCGCTACTATTTTGACAGTACCGGTTGCGGAGCATCATTAAATGCCGAAAATCCGTATGTTGTCAGAATGATACTTGATTCTTTACGCTATTGGGTAGAAGAAATGCACGTTGACGGTTTTCGTTTTGATTTAGCGACATCACTCTGCCGACGCAAAACTAATTTTACCACCGAAAGCGGTTTTATATATGCAATTCAACAAGATCCTGTTTTGCAAAAAACTAAGATGATAGCAGAACCATGGGATGTAGGAATGGGAGGATATCAACTCGGAGCTTTCCCATCAGGATGGGCAGAATGGAACGATCGTTTTCGAGATGTTGTTCGTCGCTTTTGGAAAGGTGACCAATATCAAACGGCAGAATTAGCAAGTCGCATAACCGGTTCAAGTGATATTTTTAATTATAACAATCGCAATATATGGAGCAGTATTAATTTTATTACCGCTCACGATGGTTTTAGCTTAAACGACTTAGTAAGTTATAATCAAAAACATAATTCGGCAAACGGAGAAGAAAATCGAGACGGTTCAAACTCTAACTGGAGTTGGAACTCTGGAGTTGAGGGCGAATGTAACGATAAAATTGTGAAAAATAACCGAATAACTCGTGCTAAAGCGATGATTACAACTCTGTTGCTGTCTTTCGGTACACCGATGTTATTGGCAGGTGACGAGTTTTTAAATACGCAAATGGGAAATAACAATCCTTATTGTCAGGATAACTGTCTGACTTGGTTGGTATGGGAAGCAATCAGCAAAGAAGATAAAGATTTTGCTCGCTATGTCAAAAAAGTTATTTCGCTGCGTAAAAAATTAAAATTCTTTAATAAAAAAGATTTCTTTACCGGCAAAATTGATGAAAGCGGTAATAAAGATTTGGCGTGGTATAACGAAAAAGGAAAAGAGTTTATTGATGCGGATTGGTACGATGGAAATCGTAAAACAGTTTCTTGTTGTGCATATTATCACAATCGCTTTTTGTATTTTATCCTTAATAGTGACAGTAATGATATAAAGTGGAAACTTCCGCAATTAGAATGTAAAAATTGGAATTGTCTTTTAGACAGTTCGGAAAAGTTTACATTACCGAAAACTTTGAAATCAGGTAAGGAAATTAAAGTTCCTGCATGGAGTATTTTATTATTTGAAGTTAAATAGGGAGGAAATATGACTGACAAATTAAGACTTTTAGCCTCTAAAATCGGCATAGCAACGGAATATAACGATGCCGGATTAAATGCAAAATCATATTATGTTGATGATGATACAATACGTTTTTTTGCTAATATTTTGGGTTACAAAGCAGATACGGAAGCGGATATTGAAAAATCATTGAAAAAATTTGAAAACAAATTTTGGCAGTCAGTTCTCGAAAGTGTGTATGTTCGTGAACAAAAATCGCTTAACTTTACGGCAGTAGTTGAAACCTCATCAGTTGAAAGTGATTTTGCACTAAAACTGTATAACCAACAAAAATCAAGCTTTGAAAGTGTTTCTTTTATTGTAAATGTTACGGGTGAAACACATGGCAAATATACAAAACTTTTGATTGAAATTACTTCTCCTTTAGAGATAGGTTATTATGACTTGTATTTTTCTGTCGGAGAAAAAGAATATAAATCAGTTTTAGCTGTGGCTCCCGAGCATTGTTATCAGCCGGAGGTTTTAGACGGTTCAAAATTGTGGGGGTATGCTTTACAATTGTATTCATTACGCAGTAAACGTAACTGGGGTGTAGGAGACTTTAGCGATTTATCCGCATTTATCAATCTTTGTGGTCAAAATGGTGCTGATGTCATTGGCCTAAATCCGATTAACGTGCCCAATCATTGTTTTCCGGAAGAAGCCAGTCCTTATTTGTCAACCAGTCGTTTGTTTTTAAATCCGATATATATCGATATTGAAAAAGTACCGGAATTCAGATCGGAAGATATTGAAAATTATAAAGATAAAATAGCAGAATTAAATGCTTCCGAAACAATTATGTACGGAGAAGTTTATCCTCTTAAAATGACTTTCATGGAAAAGTTTTATCTCCGTATGCAAAAGAACGAAAAACGTAAAAAAGAGTTTGAGGAATTTTGCAAGGAAAAAGGTGATGAGCTGGAAAATTTAGCTACATTTCAATGTTTGTATGAACAAAAATGGCAAGATCATTGGGGTGGTTGGAGAAGTTGGGAAAAAGAATTCTTAAAACCGACAACGGCAGCTATGAAAAAGTATAAAACAGCTAACAAAGACCGCATCGGATTTTTCAAGTATTTGCAATTTGAGGCATATCGCCAATTTGATTTAGTTGCAAAGTCAGTCAAAGAGCAAGGCTTAAAAATCGGTATTTATCGAGATTTGGCCGTAGGAGTAGGGCGAGACAGTGCAGAAGTTTGGGGAGATGAAGGAGCATATCTCAAGTCTTCCGGGGCAGGTGCCCCTCCTGATGCGTTTTTTCCTGCCGGACAAAAGTGGAATTTAGGAGCATTTCATCCGGTCGAGCTAAAAGAACGCGCTTATCTGCCGTTTATAAAAATGTTGCGTGCTGCTGCCGAAAATGCAGGTGCTTTGCGAATTGACCATGTAATGTGCTTAATGCGTTTGTTCGTAATTCCTGAAGCAGCAAATAAGCAAGGAACATATATTTATTACAATTTTGATGACATGTTGAATATTGTTGCGATAGAGAGCCATTTGAACAAATGTATGATTGTCGGTGAAAGTATCGGTAATGTTCCTGACGGATTTTTAGAAAAAATCGAAAGCAAGAATATTTATTCAATGTCGGTTTTGTGGTCTGAACGTTGGGATGCCGGTTGGGGTGATTTTAAGCAACCTCATTTTTATCCGGAAAAGACATTTACCTCAATCGGAACGCATGATATGGCACCGCTTAAGATGTGGTGGTTCGGATATGATATATCTACTTCGCGAGAATTAGGTATTATGGCAAGCGATGAAGAAATGTATAACGCATATCATAAAAGAGAAGCAGACAGATGGAAGTTGCTTAAAGCTATGGACGAACAATCAGTTTGGCCTGAAGATAATTATCGTCACGGGGATTATATGTATGGCGAAGGTTATCCCGAAGGTCTGGAAGAAGCCGCTCATCGCTACATGGCAAGAACAAATGCGAAAGTATTTTTGGTTCAGCCGGAAGACGTTTTTCAGGTAGATAAATTGCAAAATCTCCCGGGAACAGATAGGGATAAACACCCTAATTGGCGCCGTAAACTGCCGGTTAATATCGAAGATATGGCAGAGCATATTGCATATAAACGCAATTTAACTGCGGTGAAAAAGGAAAGATAAAAACGGAAAGAGGGGGCTGTCTTTTGACTTCCCCCTCTTTTAATTCAGATGAGAATATATCTCACTCCAAACTTGCTCATCATAAGCTGTGAACACCTTTACATGCTCAGGAAACACTCTCTTGGCGCGATTCTCAAAATCAAATGCCAAAAAGATAGTTCCCTCATAAGCCATTGTAGCCTTGTACTCCGACATGGCATCTCCCATTGCCAGAATACGATATCCCGGATATTTATCCAAGATATTCTTGATGTTTTCTTCTTTGGTTTTTGGTGCACCCAAAATATCCTCAAAAACATCTCCAAGACCATGGTGCTCAAGACCTGCCTGAACAAGATCGGGCTCCATTCCAGTCAGAATGAACATAGGACAGCCCATCGCCTTAAGGTCACGATAGAACTTCTCAGCTCCTTCGTAAACTCTTCTGCCTACATATTCGTCCTTGATGAACTCGTTAAGACGCTCGGTAACAGCCTGTCCCTCATCTAAAGTGATGATTCGAGCATAAACAACCTTAGCAATCTCAACAAATATTTCAGCCATAGGACGGCCATGCATCTTGCGATGAAGCTCAGTCGGCAAAACATCAGAATTGATAGCTTTACCAAACTCAACATTACAAAACTCGTTAAGACAGTCGTCTTTTACCGAGTTAGTGTCTCTGATTGTTCCGTCGTTATCGGCAAGAACAATAAACTTTCCCAATTTATCCATAGTAATATAACGTTAAGTGTGAATAGTATAACATATTTTAGACAAAAAGCAATGTTTTTTTATTTGTCTTTGTTTTTGCTGCATAAATTAAAAAAAATGAAAAAAATGAAAAAAAGTGCTTGACCTAATGAATTTTTATATGTATATACTGTTCCTGTGATTACGATGGTCCCATCGTCTAATGGTTAGGACATCACCCTTTCACGGTGGTAATATGGGTTCGAATCCCGTTGGGATCACCAATACAAACAGCACTCTTTTTAGAGTGCTGTTTTGCTATGTAAACGAAGCTTTTTAATTAGGTTAAATCTTCAGTTTTCAAAAATCTCATAAATATTTGCCAGTTTGCTTTATTCATTTTTATTTTAAGCTGTTAATCTCATTTTTAAGATTTTCTAAAAATTGACCGGCATGAGCGCCATCCATTTGAGTATGATGAAATTGAAAAGATATAGGAAGATAGTATCTGAATAGCTTTTTACGGTATTTCCCCCAAATGATAAACGGATTGTTGAAAATTCCGCTATTCATTCCAACAGCACCATCAATCTCGGTGTTAATAATGGCAGATGTTCCTATTACCATACTATTTTCTGATAAATCTCTATCTTGGCAGGTTTCTGAAACTTCCTTCGTATATTTCATATATTCATGATTAAAAGCTTGCAAATTATCCGTATATAATATGTCGCAAGAACTAACCTCATTTTCTTTGTTTTTAACAATAGTGTTAATAGCTATGCTATCATATTGTATGAGCTGATTGCCAACCGGAAGTATATAAAACTCCTTTATGCTAACAGCGGCTTTACCGATGCAATAATCCAGCAACATATTAAATTTTAGCTTTTTCTTTTTTGAAATTTTAACAAGATTAGAAACATCCAATGTTTTGAAGAATGTTACCATCGGATTTGGAGCATTCATCCAAAGTTCAAAAGCTTTTGCTCTGCTTGTTTCTTTATAATCAACTTCTCTTTTCATTGTTCCTTATCCTATCATTGACATACATTTTATACCCAAAACCAGAGCAATCAAACCTATAACAATTGAAAGCAACAGATATGAAAAGGCTTCGGTATAGTTATTTTCGCTGATAAGTGTTGAGAAATTCAGCAAATAAGTTGAAAATGTTGTAAAACCGCCCAATAAACCGGTCATTACAAATAGTTTTAGGTTGGTATTGTCTGACAAATGCTTTTGAAAGTAGGCATAAGCACAGCCAATTAAGAACGCACCAAGAATGTTTACAATCATTGTTCCCCAATGAGAGTTGATTTTGTTACAAATCAGCCATCTTAAAACCGAGCCGACACCACCACCTAAAAACACACCTAATATTGAATACATTAAATCCTCTCTTTTTTAGGCAAAGCTCTATAATATATCCAATATGTCTTTCACAATAAGTTCAGGTTTTAAGCGATAGCGAGTGTAAAGTTCATTCAAATTTGCTCTGTCGGTAAATTCCTTAAATGAACCATAATTTAATACTTTCATTTCGCTTGAACCATAGAAACGGGCTATTTTTTCGCCAAAACCACCATCAAGTTCGCCATCTTCCAATGTTATGACTAATTGGTGGTCGTTTTTCAAGTTTTCCAAGCATTCTTTATCAATTCCGGTCAAATAACGAGGATTTATCAAAGTCGGCTTAATAATATTGTGCTGACGGAGTTCTTCTGCAACGTTTTTGCCAAGCTTGAAGAAACTTCCTTCAGCAATAATTGCTACTTTAGTGCCTTGTTCTTCAATTTTGTATGTATTTAATTTACTATAATCTGTATCAACCGGCAAAGAAGTGTGTATCATTTCTTTAGGTTGGCGAATAATAACAGGGTGCTCATTTTGCTCGACTGCCCAATCAAGCATGGTCATATATTCCTCAATCGTCGTCGGAGCAAGATATACCAAATTTGGAATATTGCTGGTCATAGAAATATCAAATGAACATAAGTGTGTCATATCAGCACCGGATATTCCGCCCCAAGCTACCAAAATTACTGCAGGGTTATTATTTAATGCCAAATCTTGTGATAGTTGGTCGTATGTGCGTTGAATAAATGAGCTCATTACTAAATAAATCGGTTTTGCACCGCCTTTGGCTAAAGCAGAAGCAAAAGCAACTGCGTGTTCTTCTGCAATACCCACATCAACAAAATGCTTACCTAAAGTTTTGCGTCTTTCTGCGTTTAAGCCGAAAACTCCGGGGGTCCCCGCATTTACAGCAACAATTGTATCATCTGTTTTGATTTTTTCCAAAATGTAGTTATAGGTTAAATCATTGATATTTTCGCCTGACATGTTCCATTTCGGACTACCGTCTTCAATATTAAAAGGAACATTCCAATGCCATGTTTCTTTATTTTCTTCAGCTAATTTATAACCTTTTCCTTTAAGTGTATGAATATGTAAAACGATTGGTTTATCGGTATCTTTTACAGATGATAATGCTTTAATCAAATCTTGAGTGGAGTTACCGTCAGCAACATAGTGATATTCAAAACCTAACGCTTTGAACATATTTAGTTCTGCCGAACCGTTGGTTTCACGAAGCAAACGCAGGTTTGTATATAAACCGCCTTGATTCTCGGCAATAGACATTTCGTTGTCGTTTACAATGATTATGATATTTGAGCCTAAAACTGCGGCATTATTAAAGCCCTCTAATGCCTCACCACCGGAAAGTGAACCATCGCCGATGACAGCTATAACATTATGTTTTTCCCCCTTCAAATCACGAGCTTTTGCCAATCCGCAAGCCAAACTTACCGAAGTTGATGTATGACCGACCTTAAAAAAGTCATGTTCACTTTCATCTTGATTGGTGTAACCGGAAATCTTTTTCATTCCCTCATCGGTAATAAAACCTTCTTTTCTGCCGGTTAAAAGTTTATGAGGATAACATTGATGCGAAACATCCCATACAATTTTGTCTGTCGGAGAATTAAACACATAGTGCAAAGCTATTGTGGTTTCGACAATACCCAAATTTGGTCCGACGTGTCCGCCAATCACACTGTCCCGATTTAAAATCGCTTCACGAATTTCTGTTGCCAGAATATTTAATTGTTCGTTGTTTAATTCTTTTACATCTGCAGGTTTATTGATGTTTTGCAAAATATCGTACATTTAATATTCCTTTCCGGTTTAATTATATTGTTCTTGATTTTCGGGTAAAACACCTACAAAAGTCAACATATTTTTATAAAAATTACATGTTTTCTAAAACGAGCACAAAACTAACTTTTTTCTTTATATATATTTAAAATATTTATAAATTACTTATCAAATTTTGCATATTAACCATGTCTAAAATAAAGTAAAATAAAAAATGTTAGGGTTGCATAAAGATAAAGTTAGTTTAGTTCCTCACAGTTCAAATTGGCATACTGAATTTGAGCAAGAAAAAGAGAAACTGCAAGCTGTATTAGGGAATATTGCATTAGCTATTGAACATATCGGTAGCACCTCCATTTCCGGATTGAGTGCTAAGCCGATTTTGGATATTGCGGTAGCGGTAGAGGATATTGAAGCATTAAAATCTGTTATTCCTATTTTGACGGAAGCAGGGTATGATATTTTAGATTCAATCGAAACAAAAGGTGAAGTTCTTGCCAGAAAAGGAACACCCGATAATAGAACTCATTATATTCATGTAGAAATATTTGGGGACACATATTGGAATAATCACATTATGTTCAAAGATTTTTTGTTAAAACATCAAGAATATGTTGAAGCTTATGAAAAATTGAAAAAAGATTTAGCAACGCAGTTTAGTGATGACCGAAAAAAATATACGGCTGCTAAAAATGATTTTATCCAAAATGTATTAAAACTGGCTCAAAAAGATGAAAGATTATCGTATTGATACGACTACAATTTCCGGCAAGTTGTTAAAACGCATGGGGATAACACTGCTTCCTAAACCGGAGGAAACAATCATTGTTTTATCATTTTTATCAAAACATCCGTAGGTGTATTTTCTTCCGCTATCCGTGTTTATTGCCAATGCACCTAAAAACGGCAAAACAATCTGTCCGCCATGTGTATGGCCGGCAAAAGCAATATCGAAATTTTCTTCTAACACATCAAATACATCAGGCGAATGCGTAACAAAAATGGCAGGGGATTGAATTCCTTCAAATGCTTTTTTTACATCAGGCTTGTCTGTATCATAATCACTCACACCGGCGATAAAAACGTTTTTATTTTGCAAATTTAATTTGATATTACGATTGTTTAAGACAGGGATTGAAGCATTTGTGAGAGCTTCAATGACGTCATCTTTTCCGTAATATATATCATGATTACCTAAAACAGCTATTTTAGGTGCTTTAATATTCTGTATAGCCTCGATAATTTTTTGAGGGGGCAATGTTGATGTTTTGCTGTGGCGATTTACATAATCTCCGCCTAAAACAACCAAATCCGGATTTTGTTCGTTTATCGTACGGACTATTTTTTGTAATCTCCATTTTTCCCATTTGTATGATGCAATATGAAAATCTGAAGCAAACACTATTTTAAGCCCCGAAAGTTGTTGATTCGTTATATCATAAGATGTTATTTTGAGAGAATACGGTTCATAAATAACGGCATCTGCAAACAGTATTACTCCCAATATAACAATATATTTTATCAGACTTTTTATTTTGTTCATTTTATAAAATATCATTATATTTGCGGTCTCAAATAGCTTAACGTTGATAACGTATTTATCATTAACATCATATTTACTCATAATAGTAAAATCGTTAAAATGATTTGTCAAATTCCAAAAAATATGAGTTTTATAATTATGTCAAAATCATTAGATGATAATATAACAGCTTCCGAATGGAAAGGTAAACCATTAGGATATGATGAAGTGTAATGTGATAAAAAAACTTACTTTATTTAAAATTGATAATTTTTGAACGGATTATGGCCGTTAAATGTTTGCTCGAATGTTTGTTGCCATATTGTACAGGATTATACTAAAATAATCTGCAAATAAAAAAGAGGAAGAAAACCTCCTCTTTTTTCATTTTATCGTCTGTTTCCTAAGACCTTTTTACAAATATCAACAAAAGTTGGAGTTTGTGTTTCTTTAATGACAGTCTTCCCCCTTTCCAAAGCTCCATTTTTTACCAGATAGTCATTGTATTTATTATACAATTCTTCCGGCAACCAAATAGTCTTTTCATCCTTATCAAAAAAACGAAGTTTCTTAAATCCTTCTTTGCTTTTTTCAAATCCGGCAACTTTTTCTTGACGGTGATATTTATTTTTCAATTCGTCATTGATTGCATATACAGCATCTATAATACCGCCATTACAATTTTTTCTTTCCATTCCTAATCCTCAATAAAATTTATCTAATAAAATTATTATACCATATTTTATTCTTTTTACAAACAAAAATACTAATGCATTAGCTTTGATAATCATGCAAGATCCTATTAGTATTTTACAAATTACCTTCTATAATATTAAAATCTTATTCTACCTCTTGTTTATGTCGATAAAAATGAAATACCTTGACAGAAACTGAAAAATATTGTATAAAATGAACAGAGCGAAGGTTATCGCTTGCTGCCTGCCCGTAGGCAAATCCGGATGGAATAACCGTTTTTTTGATTAAAAGTGCAAACTCTTAACAAAGAGGATTTTTGACCGGCAGGCATCAAAATATTGTTCCTCGTTTAGGAGTTATTGCTATGACTAATACCAAATCCCTTAACTATGACATCATTGAACGCTTGTTTAAAGACAGCGTTTGTTTGACCTATTATCCGTTGCATTCAGTTTCTGCTTGGCTTTATAGCAAAGAGTTGCAAAAAGATTTTGAAAAGAAACATAATCTTTCTTTTTCTCGTGTATGTTCCAAGTCATCAAAAATGTGGCAACGCAGATATAATGTAGATTTTCATTATTTTTCTGACGGGACATTGATACATTGTTGTGGTGTTGTTTCCGGTGACGATGAAAAATTAGATAAAATTAAAAAAATTCTTGAAGTTAGAGGATGGGAAATAAAAAGAGTATATTCTCCTCAAACACAAATAGAGTTTTTCTACTATTCCGAATATTTGCGTTATATTTCAGAAAAAGCACTTGTTAAATATACATATACCGACGATTTATATATGGAAAAATTGCCTAGTAAGGAAGATTTTGTGGCTGAATGTTTTGCAAACGGAAATGTGTTGCTAAACGCTTCAAAAGATGGAAAAATCCCGTCACAATCTCGAGATGTCATGGCGCTTTTTGCCGATGGCCGTTATTATGTAGTTAAGTACGATAGGAATACTCCGGAAGGAATTAGGATTGATAACCAAATTACTCATATACGAACGGACTATCTCAGTTCTTACTATTATTCTGAGGAAGAAACAATTCCTCAAGATTATATGGATGCTCTCTATAAAGAAGCTGAAAAATATGACTGGTATGCAACCAAAGAAGAGACAGATCGCAAGTTACACACTCATATAACTGTCGATGAATTAAAAAAAATGAATAAATATGTTGATAGTTTGTTTGCAGGTCGTACATGTCTTACAGTAGTTAATCCTAATATGGACGATTTTATGTTTAAGCATCCCGATCGCCAGCAATATGCAGTTTTTTCTGATGGTCTGGTTGTTGCGGTAGATTTAGACGAGAATAACAAGCTTTTTGTAAAAGCTTTGAAGAAAGCATTTCCGAAGTTGAAATTTTATTTTGAAAAAGTTCCTGATTATTATATCAGACAGCTATACAGACGCCTTCCGGTGTTTCAAAAAAGTGCGACAAGCATTTATATAGAAATGCTAAAGCAAAAGGCTCGACAATTAAAGAGAATAACAAAATTAACACATGTGGAAGCACTTGAGACCGTGGCAAAAATTAGCGGTTGGAAAAATTGGCGTTCGGTAAAAATTGATAATGAAGTTGATGCTCGCCAATTGATTGATGAGGAAAAACGTCGTAAAGAAATGCTAGGAATAAAAAAAGAATATAAGAGATATTTGCAACAAAACAGCTAGAACACAAACGGCAGGTGTAAAACCTGCCGTTTTTTACAATTATAACCGCTATGAGAATTATATTTTCCATATCAATATATTCCATTTTAATATATTTTGTGCTACAAAATAGCTAATTGGCGACTGTAAAGGATAACGTATATGATTAAACGTAACTTAACTTTATTCAAAATTGATAACTTTTTGAACGGATTATGGCCGTTAAGCGCTGTTGCTATTATTTATTTTGAAAATATTGCTCATTCATATACGTCGGCAATGTTGGTGTTTTCTATTATCAATTTTTCTCAGAGCATTTTCGAAATTCCGACAGGAATTATGTCTGATAAAATCGGTCGTAGAAAAAGTATGGTAACCGGAACTTTTTTAATTTTACTGGGATATATTATGTGGGCAGTTGCCGGTTTCTGCCAAAATGTTGTTTTATTATATGTAGGAGCAATGTTTGTCGGAACAGGGCAATCTTTTCTCTCCGGAACAGATGATGCACTTGCATTTGAAACAATAAGTCAAATGGGAAAGAAAGATGAGTTTGATAAAGTTTTTGCCGATAACCGCAGTTATGATGAATTAGGAATTGCGGTCGGAGCAACAGCCGCTACAATTATTTACTTTTTTTACCCCATTGATGTTTTGGCGTATTTAGCGGTATTACCGGCTTTTTTACGATTTATTGTTTCTTGTTTTTATATTGAACCGCAATATATCAATAGAAGCAAAAATTCTTTTTTATCGCATTTTTTTACGGCATTTCAAAAAATAGTAAAAAATCCGAAATTATTAAAATTTTCGTTAGTAAAAAGCTTCAACGATTCGTTAAATGCGGTAAATTGGCGTTTTATAGGGGCATATTATCAAACAGTAATTGCTCCGTGGCTGATAAATGTTGTCCGAATTTTTCAAGAGATAATGGGATATTTAAGCTACCGACTTGTAAAGAGAGTTCGTCATTATAACGCAAAAAATACTTTATTTATATCTATATTTATTAATGCTTTTATAAAAATGTTCGGTGCTGTTATCAACATATTTATAAGTCCGTTTATAATGGCATCATCAACAATTCTTTACGGTATTTCAACAACTTTTGAAAATAACCTGTTGCAACAACAATTAACCGATAATGAACGAGCAACTATGGGATCGGTAATTGCGTTATGGACAGCATTTTTGAATGTCTTGATATTTTTAGCTATAGGTTTTGTTGCCGATATTTTCGATGTTCGGATTTCTGTCTTTGTCATAATGTTAGCACGAATGTTTGTTGCTATTTTATATAGAATTATACTAAAATAATCTGCAAATAAAAAAAGAGGAAGTTTTCTTCCTCTTTTTATCGTATTATAAGTTTTCGCAAAATTCTTTTAGTCGTTTGATTGCTTCAATGATATGTTCTTCCGAACAAGCATAGCTCAAACGTACATATTCCGGAGCACCGAAAGATTCGCAAGGAATAACGGTTAACAATTTTTGTTCCAACAATTCTTGTGCAAAATCTTTTGCCGCTTTTCCGGTTTTTGCAATATTACACATAACATAAAAAGCACCTTGCGGTTCAATAAAGCTGATTTGCGGAATATCTTTTAACAATTTGCACAACAACTCTCTGCGACGAGCAAAAGTTTTTACCATATTTTCAACTTCTGCATCTGCTTTTCCTTGTAAAGCATCAACTGCAGCATATTGCACAAAAGTTGTGGCATTACTTGTTGCATGGCTTTGTAAAGCAGAAATTCTTTTAGCCAACCAAGTAGGCGCTACCAAATAACCCAATCTCCAACCGGTCATGGCATAAGCTTTTGAAAAACCGTTGATGGTAATTGTTAAATCAGCAATTTTATCATTTAATGAGGCAATGCTGATATGTTTTATATTTTCATCATAAATAAGCTTTTCATAAATTTCGTCGGACAACACCATAATATTATGCTTTACCGCCAAATCGGCAATCATTTGCAAAGTTTCTTTTGAATATACCGCACCGGTCGGATTGCTCGGAGAATTAACGATAATCAACTTGGTGTTAGGAGTTATGGCATTTTCCAAATCTTCTTTTGTCGGAGCAAAATTATTTTCGGCTTTTGTATTAACGGTTATTGTTTTTGCGCCGGAAGCCTTTATCATTTCCGGATATGACAACCAATACGGAGCTAAAACGATAACTTCGTCACCGGCTCCGCAAAGTGCGGTGATTGTTTCAAACAAAGCAAGTTTTGCTCCGGTCGTAACAATAACATTGTTTGCGGTGGTTTTTACACCGTTTTCAGCCATTTTTTTGACGATTTCATCTTTTAGCTCGGGCAATCCGCTTGATGCGATATAACGAACTTTTCCTTCGTTTAGAGCTTTTATTGCCGCATCTTTAATTGCTTGCGGAGTGTCAAAATCAGGCTCGCCCACGGACATGGAATAAACATCTAAACCTTGTTTTTTCAACTCCTTAGCACGAGCAGCCAAAGATAAGGTAACAGACGGCGACAAAGTTCCCAACGGGCTGAAATTATTTTGCAAATTTTCCATTTTTATCTCCTATTTATACGGAAAAGTTTCGACAATTCCTTGTTTTGCAATAGTGCAAAGCATGCTCAAGGCTTTTTCTTCGTTTTCATTTGGCACGGACACGGCATATTTCATCGGTCTGTCATTCAAAACGGCAGTTGCTAAAGCACAAACGGTAGTAGCGATTCCGTAATAAGTTTTTCCTTTTCCTTCAATGATAGTCATACCGGCACGTTTAACTGCTTCAGCGAGTTCTTGTTTTTCTTCGTCAGAAAAATCAGCCGGTTTTCCGTCGATGGTAACTTCATCCCAAAGAACAATTTGCTCATCGCCGTGCTCACCCACAACCGGAGCATTGATGGCAGATGCCGGTTTATTTAGTCTTTCGGCCAAAAGGGCAACCATACGAGATGTATCGAGTGTGCAACCGGTACCAAAAACTCTGCCTTTCGGCATTTGCAAAAATTTAGCCGCATGATTAGCCAACACGTCAACCGGATTAGATACGACGATAACAATGGCATTGGTATTAGTATTTTTGATTTCGGAACAAATGCCTTCCATAATTTTAGAGTTTTTCATCAACAAATCGTTACGGCTTTCTCCGACCTTGCGAGCCACACCGGCCGTAATCACGATAACATCGCTGTCTTTACAATCTGCATAAGTGCCTTTTTTGACAACTGTTTTGCTAATTTCCGGAAACCCGTGACGAATATCCCAAACTTCGGCATTTGAGCGCTTGTCATCAATATCAATAAGAGCGATTTCGTCGGCAATTTCTCTTAACATCATAGAATAAACAGATGTCGCACCGACCAAACCGGCTCCGATTACACTAATTTTTTTCATTATAATCTCCTGTGTAAGTGTTTTACATTTTTCGAAAGTGTATATTTATGGAGATTTAAAAGCAAATTTTTTATAAAAAATGTCAACAAGAGCAACAAAAAAAGCGACTTTTGATAAAGTCGCTTCGGTCAGATTGTGGCAAAAATCAGATTTTGCAATCACTTTTTTTCTTTTGATGGTTAGATTTCGGTTCGTTTATACCGACAAAAACATAACAATCACACATTTCAATGGCGAAAGCAAAGGCATAATACGCATTTGACGTTTCCTCAAACAGAGGAGGAACAGTTTTCAGATTATCGCAGATAACACCTTCTTTGCTGAACAATATCAAGCGGTTATCAGCATGAATAATCCATTTTCCGCAACCATCGGTGTACATTGTGCACTCTTCATAGTCATCAACATCAATCGACATTTCGATAGGAATGATGTAGTCATATTTTTTCAATGCCTTCATATCGTTTTCGGGCATTAATAATGACAAGTCATCAATCTTAATCAATGCAGTCCTAGTCTGTGCACATGCAACAGAAACAAACGCGACCATAATGGTCAAAACAAAAAACTTTAATGCTTTCATTATGATTTGTTTTTTATAACATAGTCCGGTCTATGCTTAAATTATACAAAAATCCATTACCAGATTTCGCACCGGATTTTCAAAGTAATAGACATAATTATAATGAATGAAAGCCGCTTGTAGCATAGAAAAGATATTTTTACAATAAAAAAATGAAAAAAATAATGACAAAAAGCTTGAACTTTTGTCTAAACAATGTTATAAAAAGTCATATTTAATTTTTTCGGGAGTCTTTTCATGTCTGAGCTGGGTACAAAATATATTTTCGTAGGCGGAAATAATAAAAATCGCATTGGTGGTAGCTGTACAATTCTTGAACATAAGTTTGCAGCCAATAAGGAGGCCGTGACTAGGATTATGTTTGATTTGGGAGCTTTATTTGCTCCGGAATATTGTTTAGATGTTGACGCAGCAATTCCTGATGTCAGAAAATATTTAGAGAAAGATTCTGATGAAAAGATTGATGCTATGTTCATTTCTCACGGGCACGAGGACCATATCGGCGGATATGTGCATTTGGCTCGCGCCGGTTTTGAACTTCCTCCTACTTATGCTTCAAAAGGAACATTGGAACTTTTGAAAGCAGCACTTGAGGAGGGAGGGGTAGATGAAAGTCAATGGCCGAAAATGTATGAGGTTGACCCCGGTGTTCCTGTTAAATTTGATGCAGTGGAGGTTGAGGCTTTCAGTGTTTCTCACTCAACTTTCGGTGCTTTAGGTTATCACACCTTAACCACAATTAATGGTAAACCCGAAGCCGGTATTTTGCACCCGGGAGATTATCATTTAGGGGAAACAAGAGTAGGCGAGGGCTTTGATGAAGAAAAGTTCAAAGATTTGTTATCAAGAAAATTGGTTACTAACGTAATTTTGGATTCTACCTCTTCTGCAACAGATGACAAATATTTAATCAGCCACAGAGAAGCAGTTGCCAATACCGTTGATGTAATTAGTCAACATCCTGAAAAACAAGTTGTTTCTGCTGTTATTTCTCGTAGTATTCAAAACTTGGCTATCGATTTGGATGCGGCAAGACAAACCGGAAGAAAAGTATTTTTAGACGGATATTGGGCTAAAAAAGCTTATAGAGCAATGCGAAAAAGCGGTATTACAGAATTTGATAACGACGTTGTTTTTTTAGGTTCAGCATCTCAATATAAATCAAAAGTTCCTGTTTCGCAAAGATATATTATTCCGAGCGGTGCTTTTGCAGAGTCTAAAAAAGGTAGAAAATCCGGACTTTATAAAATGTCGGAACAAGAAAAAATAAGACCGACAAAAAATGGTAAAAAAGATAAGTCTCAAAAAGAACGTCTATTAGGACATCCGGATTTTGAAATCGGTGAAGATACACTTATTTTGGCTCGTCAAAGATGTATTGAAGAAATCAACGGCAAACAAGTCAGAGCTATGTATGCAAGATTGGCAAGCACAGGGGCAACTATTGTGGCAAATGAGTCAGAGGTTCCGTTGGGCAATTTCAAAACCGCCAGAATGCAACGTAGCGGTCATGCTTCTAAATCTGAAACTAAAAAGTTTGTAAGAATTATTCAAGATACGGTAGAAAATCCTAATGATGTAGTATATACGGCTACTCACGGAAATCCGACACAAATGATTAATACTGCAAAAGCTGTTAAATCGGAAGGAGCAAACTTCTATTTTGCAAATAACCTCGATGTCATTAAAATGGGTAAAGATAAAACAGAAAAAGTAGATGAAATAGTTTCTGATTATTGGATTGGTGTTTGCGAAGAAAGTGATAATAGCACAGGCAAACAAACATATACTTACACTTTAACGGATGAAAACTTTGTAGTGATGGAAGAAATCAAAAAGGTTGTAAGGAGTATTGCCAGAAAGGTAAACAACTTAAAAGATATGATCAAGGGTAAGGATCAAAGATAAAATAAAAAAACTCTCTGAAATTTCAGAGAGTTTTTTTTTAGAAAATTACAAGTCAATGATTTCATTTAGTTTGAAATTTTCATCATACATATATCTTCTTTTTACATATTTTCCTGCCAATATATCGGGTAAAAAGTTTTTGTCAGCTTCACGCATTTCTTCATACGGAATTTTATCTGCGTCTTGCCAAAATGCGTTTACTTCATCTTCTTTGCCCTTAATTGTACCTGAATATTTGGTACTCTTGTATATGTGCACATAGAAGTTCATTGTCGGAAACTCGACATATCCGACCTGAACCGGATTTTCGATAGTCAGTCCTGTTTCTTCCAATGTTTCACGGCGAACACATTCTTCCATGGTTTCGCCTTCTTCTTTTTTGCCTCCGGGGAAATTAATACATCCTTTATTAATGCCTCTTTGGTGTCTTATCATTAAAAATTTGTGGTTTACGGTGTCCTCGATAATTGATAAAGAAGCTTCTTTTCTCATTTTTTCCTCGTTTAAATTGTTAAATAAACGAGATTATATTACTTCAAAACAAGGTTGATAGCAATAATTTCTTTGTTGGAAATAACAATTTTATGTGCTAATATGTGACTATGATTGAAGAATTGAAAAAATATAATGAGTTTTATTACCAAAACTGTTCACACGGAGACGAAGTTCCCTCGTGTATATTTAAGTTTGAAGACAGAAATACAAAACTAATATTGACAGCTCCTCATTCTACCCGCAGCTTTATAAACAAACAAGAACGTTTTGCCGATTTATATACAGGAGCGATTACGGAGTACGTCGGTAAAAATACAAACACTTCAACCATCATAAGACAAAAATATACTCCTTATAAAGCTCTTATTTCCGATTTTATCGGCAACAATAATTTACAAGAACATTATTTTTTGGATATACATGGTTTTGAAAAAGATATTGCCTATGATGTTTGTTTAGGAATAGGGGAAATGGATAAAGATAGCTATCCTTATTTGCAAGAAATTGTGCAAACTATTCAAAGTTTTGATTTGCGAGTTGCAATTAATCATGAAAATTATATGGGATTGCGTGGTTTGACCGGACGTTATCAAAGAACATATAATAAGCCTAATGTGATTCAAATGGAAATGCGCCGCCATTTGCGTGATTTATATAACAATCCGGAAAATGTGCAAAAGATTACAATTCCGATGCTAATGAAAATTACGGATTTATACAGGTTGTAAGAAAAAAAGAGAGAAATATATGGAATTATCTTGCCCCAATGCTATCAGATTGCAAAAACCGGAATATGCCAACGACGGAAACCGGTTAAACGGTCTGTTTTTAAGTCAGGCTATGCAAGATGGGGAAGCGGTTCGTAAACTTATACATAACGGTACATGGTATGCCGATGATATGCTGTCAGCTCTGTACAGATATTATCAAACAAAAGATAAAGATACACTTATAGCTGATATAGAAAACATAGAAAGCCAATGTTTGGGAATACCTAATATATCAATAGATGTGATAGACGGAAAGAAAATAATTACTGACTGGAGTTTTGATAAAGGAAGAGAGTCATATTGGGCGGATTTGAGCAAATATGATGAAAAACATACGTTTTATGTTTTTGACTATATGAGTTTTAACGAAATCGGTAAAGAATTTGAAAATGTAAGTGTGGCAGAAGTTTTGCGTGATACTGTTGAAAAGCGTAGCTATGTTATTTCGCATTTGCCTAAGACCGGAGATGAAGAACTGGATTTGCTGTTGTCTAACCTTTATCATAATAAAGATAAAGAGCTTCATCATCCTACTTATATTAAAGCTCTTGAAAAAATAAATGATAAGATGATTAAAGCATTTTCCGATAAGGAAGAACCGTTAGAGGAGCACAAATATATTCCGGCGATTATAATGTTGGAAGAACAATCAAAAAAAGTGTTTGATAATATAGATTATCGAGAGCAACACGGGTTTTATAAAAGTAAGCTATGCCGAGAGTTGTTAAAGTTTTCATATTTAACCAGTTTTCAGATTATTAAGTTTGATGAAAATGATTTAAATCGTTATGTTGATAATGTGCAATTTGCCGGAAACTGGCAAGTTGCACAAAGGATAATAACTCATAAAATTACCGAGAATAATCCGTATCATAATAGTGTAAATACCGGATTTTTAGGATTGAACAGCATAAAGCCTCGACCGAAAGAAAAAATGTATGCGGAATATTATGAAAAAGACTTACTTTATCAACAACATCTTAATATGCAAAAAAAATCCCTTTGATGTTCTATCAAAGGGATTTCTGTCAGATATAGCACTAGGGCTAGTCTTTCAAAGCTTCGGCTACAGCTTTTTTGATGTGGATTGCCGTGCTGTCATAAACAGGAATAGGAGAAACATTAACTCGTAACATTCCGAGTTCTGTGCTACCGAGTATAATTCCCTGCGCACCATTTTCTCTCAGTTTTTCAATCATTGCTTTGTAGATAGCACGAGAGAAAGGTTTTACATCGCCTTTACACAACTCATCATAGATGATACGATTGAGCTCTCTTTGTTGTCTCTCCTCAGGAACAACAACTTCGACACCTGCGTCGTTGAGGATTTTTTCATAAAAACCGTCAGACATGGTGAATCTTGTGCCCAGAAGACCGACCTTTGTAATGTTATTAGCCTTTATACGCTCCAAGGTTGTCTCGACAATGTGAAGCAGAGGAATGTTTACTCCCTCCATCATCTTATCTGCAACTTTGTGCATAGTGTTGGTCGTCATCACAATAAAGTCTGCCCCGGAGTTTTCCAAGTTCTTTGCCGCATTATTCAAAATTGCGCCGGCAGTTTCCCAATCACCGTTATTTTGCATTTCAACAATCTCAGCGAAATTGACTGTTACCATGACAATCTCCGGAGAATTGTGACCGCCGAGCTTCTTGCTTATCTGCTCATAAATACAACTGCAATAGTGGAGAGTAGATTCCATGCTCATACCACCGATAATACCGATTTTTTTCATTTCAGATAATAGTTTAAGTGTTAATAATTTTATTTGATGTGACAAATAATAATATATTTGTCTAAAATGTGCAAGGGAATATTTGTAATTGAGTAAAATTTGCATAAAATCAAAGGGAAAAATAGATAAAGATGTTGACTGAAAACAATAAAAGAGTATAAATATATTATTAATTTTATTGAGGTTTTCATGAGAAGATATAAAAACGCATCCGAACTTTATGACATATTTTATAAAGAGCGTAAGGAAGACATCGCTTTCTATAATAAAATATTGAAAGAATACAAAAATACTTTCTCTAATAATAAGGTTATAGAAATCGGTGCCGGTACCGGCAGGGTTTTGTTGCCTATTGCTGCCCGTAATCCCGATTTGGAATTTCATGCCGTTGACGTTATCGGAGATGAAATTGAGGTTTTGAAAGAAAAAGCTGCAAGAGAGGGAATAAAAAATATTGTTACTCACGTTACCGATATTAATGATTTTAAACCTGAAGAAAAGTTTTCTTTTGCCTTTGCTCCGTTTAGGGTTATGCAACATTGTCAATCCTTAGATGAAATGGACAGGTTTGTCAGAAGTACAAAAGATTTATTGACCGATGATGGTCGTTTTGTGTTTGATTTGTTCAACCCGTGGGTTCATATGTTGGTAAGAGAAGGAGTGGTTTTCGAAGGAAATTATCACGATGAAGACGGCAATAAAATTAATCGTCGTGTCGAAGTTAATGAACGTGACTATTTCAAGCAAACTCAAAATATTGAAGAATATTATTCCGTTGAATATCGTGACGGTAAAAAAGATAATTTTGAATGGTTATATACTACAAGTTACTTTTTCAAAGATACGGCAGCCCTGATTTTAGAAAAAAATCAGCTCACAGTAGAAAACCTGTATGGTAACTTTGACAGAACTCCGTTCGGTAAGGGACAATATCCGGGCGAATTGATTTTTGATTGTGTTAAGCAACAGAAAGGAAGATAAATGTTTTTTCCGTCATATGCTAACGAATTAAATGAATACCGTCATGCTATTGTAGACGGATTTATTGCCAATTATAAAAAATACGGTTATCAAGAAGCTCAACCTTTGCCGGTAACCTCAAAAGAAGATGAAAGTGTTATCTTTATCGGTGCTGCGGTTTCTGCTTTGAAAAAAGATTATGTTCTTCCGATGAATATTCCCGAGACAGGTCTGGTTCTAGCACAAGATTCTATCAGAACTCGCAATATTCGTAATATGCTTAATGATGAAGTTAATCCGAAATGGGGCTCATATTTTACTAACATAGATACTGTCCGTCCTTATGAGGGAAGAGAAGATGCAGTCTTTCAGGCATTGGACTTTTTCAAAAACACGGTTGGTCTCGCTGACGATGAACTTCTCCTACGTGTAAATACACAAGATGAAGAATTGATGAGGATAGTTGCATTAACCGGTCATCCGACAGTTGAATATGATGCACATCCCGAAAAATATTATCGCCATACAATCGGAATAGAGGGAGTTTATGGCGAGAACTTTAATTTTGCCGTGAAAAACAGAAAAAGCGGTGAATTTTCCGATGTAGGTAATTTTATTATATTCAAAAATAAGGCAACCAACGAACCATTATTTTTAGAGGTTGGTTTCGGAGATACTTCTATTATGCAACAAACTTGCGGTCTGCCTCATATTTTGGATTGTTACCCTTTTCCAAATCACGAAGCCTTAAATACTAACCATAAATTTAAGGACTGTATAATTACTTCTCTTGCTATGATGAGAGAGGGATTAGAGCCGTCCAGCAAAGATGAACAAACAAAGATTTTGTATAAATATTTACGCGGTTTGTATTATTTTGCCAATAAAAGCGGTTTAAGAATTGAAGAAACATCAAAACTTGTATATCATTCCGAGAATATGATTTTTGGAGATGTAAAAGCGCATCAAAAAATTATAGATTTGTTCAAGACTAAAGAGCAAAGAATTACAGAGCTTAACACAGCAACAATTATGGCATTAAAGAAACAAAGAGGAGAGTAGAGTATGATTTTTCCAAAAAAATTGAAACAAGGATCACATATCAGAGTTATTGCCCCATCAAGAAGCTTTAAAATAATATCGGAAGATTGTCGTCAAATTGCAAAAAAATGTTTTGCGGAAATGGGAATAACCGTATCATATTCTGCTAATGCCGATGAATTTGATGATGTTGCATCTTCTTCGGTAGCTTCTCGTATTGCCGATTTGCATGAAGCATTTGCCGATAAAACTGTTGATGGTATTTTTACGGCCATCGGAGGATTTAATTCTAACGAGCTTTTATCTCACATTGACTATGATTTGATTAAAAACAATCCTAAGATACTTTGCGGTTTTTCTGATATTACTGCTTTGTGTAATGCCATATATGCCAAAACCGGATTAGTTACTTATTCAGGTCCGCATTTTTCAAGTTTCGGAATGATAAAAGGGATAGAATATACAAAAGAATATTTCAAAAAGTGTTTTATGCAAGATGAACCTTTTGAGCTTTTGCCTTCTCCCGATTGGTCTGATGATATGTGGTTCTTAGATCAGGAAAATCGCAATTTTATCAAAAATGACGGATTTTGGGATATAAATTCCGGTAAAGCCGAAGGAAAAATTGTTGGAGGTAATTTAGGTTTGTTAGATGAACTTAAAGGAACTCCTTATTTCCCTGATATAAAAAACAGTATTTTATTTTTAGAACATTGTGCTGAGCATGAACTTTGGGTGTTTAATCGCAATCTTCAAGCACTTGTACAGCATCCTGATTTTAAAACTGTTAAAGCAATAGTTTTCGGACGTTTCGAACCGGCAAACCCGATGACAAAAGATTTGTTAGCCAAAATGGTCTTATCTAAAAAAGAATTGGAAGGAAAAGTTATTATCGGTAATGTAGATTTTGGTCATACCACTCCGATAATCAGTTTCCCGATAGGCGGTCACTGTATTATTGACGGCAATAAGATACAGATTACCAAATTTTAGAGAATAAAATGATACTCACCGGGTCGGAAATAAAGAAATATCTCCGAAATGGGGATATTGTCATTAGTCCTTTTAACGAAGAACAACTTAATCCCAACAGTTATAATTATCGTTTGGGTGATGTTTTGACCTATAAAGAGGATAGCGGAGAATATAAAACCATAAAACTTCCCGAGGAAGGTTTTATCCTTTATCCCAATCGAGTATATTTAGGGCATACCTTTGAAGTTTTGGGAAGCAGAAAATGTGCAATGTCCTTAATTGGTCGCAGTTCAACCGGCAGATTAGGGTTGTTTTTGCAAGTTTCGGCAGATTTAGGTCATACCGGAGCTGAACACAAATGGACATTAGAACTTGTTGCGGCAAAACCGATAAAGATTTATCCTAATATGATAATCGGACAAATTTCTTTTTGGGAAAATTATGGAGAAGCAACTTTATACGAAGAAGGATATTCTTCTTATTCCGAACCGCAAATTTCAAAATATGAAGAACAATTTATGGGATATAAAAAATGATTTTGACAGGTAATAAAATTATCGAAGAAGTTGAAAATAATCATATTGTTATAGAACCGTTTAATAAAGATGCGGTAACTACCAATTCGTATGATTTAACCTTGTCTGATAAGTTGGTAATTTATACCGATGAAATTTTAGACCCTAAAAAAGAACCTCATACTAAAATAGTTGAAATCCCTGACGAAGGATATGAGCTTAAAAGAGGGGAGTTTCTTTTGGGTAGCAGCAATGAGTTTGTCGGAAGCGATTTTTATGTTCCGATTGTTCACGCAAAATCGAGTATTGCGAGATTAGGATTGTTTATTCATATCACGTCAGGACTTTTCGACATCGGTTGCAAATGTAATGTGACTTTCCATTTATATGCAACAATGCCGATAAAATTGTACAAAAATATGCCTATTGCTCAACTTACATTTTGGAAAACGCAAGGGGAGATAAAATTATATAACGGCAAATACCAAAACGACCACGGAGCTGTGGCTTCAAGAATATACAAAGACTTTAAGTAAGGCTATTTCTTTATATTCCTGTCAATAAATCTGTATAATGTTGTGCGAGAACAACGCATTGTTTTAGTAATTTTAGATTTTGGTACACGTTTATTTAAAAGCTCTTTAATAGTCTCGAGTCTTTTTTGTAATTTTCCCGGTGTTTTGGAACCCTTCGGTCTTCCGAGAGTTTTTCCGGCTTCTTTTAATCTTTTTAAGGCTTTTTTAGTGTTTATAGATGTTTTTTGGCTTTTGATATATTTTTTCAAATAAGCTTTCCATTCGATACAACCTTGTTCTTCAAAAAATTGTTCTAAAAAAATAATCATAAATTCGTGTCTTCTTGCACCTTCTGTTTTTCCTGCGGTGGTGAACAATAATTCTTTCAGTTTAAACATTTTTTCAAAAAAATGATTGATAAAATTATCAGAACGTCGGTCTTTTTCTTTATATTCCTTGGCGGACATATTAATAACCGGCCAAACATTTTTATCAAAAAGCGGAGTTCCGTATTTGTTGCAACGTGCGAGAGCAAAGGTTAAACAACGGATAACTCCGATAGCTCCGATGGCTTCCAACATATCGGCATCAGATACAATTTGACCTTCTAACGTTTGAGGCATAATTCCATCCATCCGTTTAGAATATCCTATTGTCGAAATAATATCGCAGACTTTTTTTTGTATTCTCTTGCCTATTTTTGCATCAGCCATAATCTTGCGAGAGTTGGTTAAATTAGCAGCGCACTCATCACCGAATAATTTATAGTCATCACAATCATGCAACAAAGCCGCAAGTGCAACAATTTTTCTATCCGCATTTTTTTCGGTATCACAAATTTTCATCGCATTATTATAAACACGTTCAATATGTTCAAAACCATGTCCGGTATCATCTTTACTCAATAATTGCTTAACTGCGCTGATTACTTTTTCCATTTCTTTTTCCTATTCAAAAGTATATCCGTCAAATGTTATTTTAGTTACATAAAATTGTCTGCAATATCCTGCTCCCGGACGTCCGCCATAAAGTTGCTTTTCGTGAATTTGTCCCGGCTCTGTCGCTGTTTCAATACTAAACCAACCAAAATCTCCGGTTCCTTTCCAATCCATTAAATAGCCTTCAACCTCGACTATATCACCAACTTTCATAATGGCAATAGCTCTTTTTATGGTATTGTTTGCAGGTATCACATGATTATTATTAATTTCATTATCATTTACAATCGGATTATCGGCGTATTTATATGACCATGTCAAACCTCGTTCTTCATGGTCGAATTTTATTTTTTTCCAATTTCCGTCTTTTGCGGTTGCTCCATGAATTAGAGATAAATCGACTGAAGCAACGGCATTGTATAATTTTACTCCTTCATTTGCTGCAGAGTGATACCAAGTTTTGATTGCTCCGTCATACCAATCGACAAATACAACTCTTCCTCTTACCGAATATTTACGTCGTAAAACATATTTTATATCATATCCGCCTATTTTAGCTTTGTCCCATGGTTGATTGTCCGGAAAACGTTCAAATTTTTCTTGTCCTATTTCGATTTGTTCTCCGGTATATTTTCCCCATAAATGCTGATAAAGCGGCTTTTTGCCGACCACATATATGATACAGCAAAGTATAATTAGGGCTATTTTCCAATGCTTTTCCATTTAGCTATTCTACAAAACCGTCAACAGTAAAATTTTGTCCGTCAAAATCAAGGCATAGAATGGAACAGTTATCAATTTCTCTTGCTTCGTGTCCTAAACCGGCTAATGTTTGCGATAAAATTATTCCATGTCCGGCGATAGCAATATTTTTATTGGTGTCGGCATATTTTTTCAGCCCTTCAAATATTCGCTGTCTTACCTGACGTTTTGTTTCACCGCCTTTTATTGCAATATCTAAAAATTTTTCGTCATTACTGCGCCAGTTACGATAAAATTCGCCATATCTTTTAATTGCTTCAAGATAGCTTATTCCCTCAGCTTCTCCGACATTGACTTCAATAAAACAATTATCCGTGCAAATTTCCGCTTTTACAGAGGTATTAACCAATTCTGCTGTTTCTTTTGCTCTTTTTAACGGAGAGGATATAATCAGAGAAATCTCCTTATCAGCTAATTTTTTTCCGGCATTAATAGCTTGTTGTTTTCCGAGGTCGGTAAGTAGAGAACCATCTGTGTGCCCCTGTATCAAGCCTTGTAAATTGAAGGTACTTTGCCCGTGGCGAAACATATAAATTTTTGACATATCCGCACCATAATTTGAAATTCTAACGCACTAATTATACACATAATTTTGATTAAGGCAACAACTTTAAAAATGTTTCTTAATCGTAATTTTTTGTTATTAGAAAAGCATAAAAAATTAATTGATTATTAAAAAATATATTCATAAGCTCGAACTATCCCGGGGACTAAATCCGGACAGTTTAACAAAAAAAGGAGACTATCTCATGAACTTTAAAACTATGCTTTTAACTACTGCTGCCGCAACATTAATTGCCGGTGCTGCATCTGCAAAAGATTTTACAGGTTCTTTGTTTTTGCCTGCTAAAGGTGAAGTTCTTTCTAATACCAGCGTTTTTTATGAACGTACAAATTTCAAAGATGTTGATTATGCATGGGAAGATTTGTTTGCAAAAGAACATCTTACCTACGGTGTAACAGACAATTTTTCAGTTTATGGTGCAATTGCCAATGCTTTTGATTTTGAAGGTTTGACCAATCGTGCATATAACAACGAAATTAACCTCGATTATGAAGTTGGTGTAAAATATAACTGGAGCAACGGACGTTTGTTGACGCAAGTTGGCTTAGGTTATTATACATACGATGAATCTTCTTGGTATGGACATAAAGATGCTTGGAATGACGATTGGTATAAAGCATTGAAATTTGAAGCTCAAGTAGGTTATGCTATGGATAATGGCTTAACACCTTATGCAATGTTCACTGCAGATGGCGATATTGATGAAAGAGATAGAGATATCTATTACACAGTATTTGCCGGTTTCCACAAAACCTTTGATAAAGCCGCTCTTGATGCCGGTATTCGTTATGAATTTGAAACTGATGACGGTGCAAATACAAATGATTGGTTCATTCAAGCAGAAGCCAACTATTTTGTAAAAGATAATGTAGCTGTCGGTGTATTCGGAGATTATTATCTCAAAGGTTCATACGATAAAGATGTTGACTATGACTATAGTGCAGGTGTTAACTTAAAAGTATTGTTTTAATTAAACAAAAAACAGAAAGGAGCGGAAACCCGCTCCTTTTTTTGTGGTTATGAACAACAGTTAAGCGCAAAGTTTATATGTGTCTTGAGCTATTACCAGTTCTTCATTAGTCGGTATCATATATACCTTAACTTTACTTGCAGGGGTTGATAATTCAACAAATTGAGAACGAAGTTTGTTTTTTTGTTCATCTATCTCAATTCCCATAAATTTTAATCGCTCACATATCTTTTGTCGTAAAAATGATGAGTTTTCGCCAATTCCGGCAGTGAAAATTATGGCATCAACTCCCCCCATTTCTGCGGTATATGCACCGATATATTTGATAACATTATGAACATAAATGTTTATAGTTGTAACGGCTCTTTCGTTGCCTTCGTTATACATTTTTTCAATATCTCGTGTATCTGAATATCCTCCCGACAGAGCCCAAAGACCAGACTCTTTGTTCATCATCTGATTTACTTCATCAGCGGTTTTATTTTGTGTCTGCATGATATAGAGCGGAATATAAGCATCTATATCGCCACATCTTGTTCCCATTGTAACACCGCAACTTGCAGCAAAACCAAACGATGTATCAATACTTTTTCCGTTTTTGATTGCCGTTATTGAAGAGCCGCTTCCTAAGTGACAAGAAATGATTTTTTCTGCACTCGGCATAATTTTTCGCAGTTCGTTTGAAACATAATAGTGCGATGTGCCGTGAAATCCGTATCTTCTAATTCTGTATTTTTCATATTGTTCCATGGGTAAAGCATATAAAAAGGCTTCTTTCGGCATAGTTTGATGAAAAGCGGAATCAAAAGTTGCGACCTGCTTGATATCAGGCAACAAGCTTTTCATTGCTTCTATCCCATATACAAAAGCATTGCCATGTAGCGGTAACAAATCTTTTGTTTCATAGATTTTTTTCATAACATCATCATCAATAATTACCGACTTATCGAAATATTCTCCTCCATGTCCCAGTCGATGTCCGATAGCCCATAGCTCATCAATGCTTTTCAGAGAACCTTTCAGTAATATGTCTAAAATAGCTTTGAGTGTTGTTGTATGATTATCTAAAGGTATAGAGCAAACTTGTTTTTCTTCTCCTTCTTTCTGATAAGAAATATTTGAGCCAGCGATACCGATACGTTCTGCCAACCCTTTGATTATAACTTTATATTCGTTGCCGTCTGTTGCAAAAAGTTGAAACTTTAACGATGAAGACCCCGAATTTATTACTAAAATTTTTTTCATGAAAACAGTCCTTAAATTAATTTTTATAAGTCATTGTAGAACATATTATAAAAAAAGAAACAAAATCTGATGAGTAAATCACAGCCGTATTTATATTATCGTTTACTAATTTTAATCAATCTGATAGTATGACAAAGTCAGTCAACAGAGGAGGGAAAAATGATAAATAAAGCATTGAATTTTGCAATTAAAGCTCATTGCGGTGCAACCAGAAAAGGATGTGATACTCCTTTTATTCTTCATCCCATAGAAGCGGCTTCAATAGTTGCCAGGATGACTGACGATATTGATTTGGTTATATCCGCTATTCTGCACGATACGATTGAAGATACGGATGTTACTTATGAAGATATAAAAGCCGAATTTGGTGAAAAAATAGCTGAAATTGTTGCCGGAGAAAGTGAAGATAAAGATAAAACATGGCACGAAAGAAAGCAATATACTCTCCAAACATTGAAAAATGAGTCGAAAGAAATAAAAATCGTTGCAATGGGAGATAAATTGTCAAATATGCGTTCGATGGCAAATGATTATGAAAAACTCGGCGAAAAACTGTGGGATAGATTTAATGTAAAAGATAAAGCTCTGCAAGGATGGTATTATAAAGGTCTTGTGGAATGCTTTGAGGAAATAAAAGATACAAGAGAATATAAAGAATACAAAGGGTTAGTTGAGCAAGTTTTTGGCTAAAATATCATAAAAGAAATATCTTGTAGCCAAAAAAATAAAAAATAGCCAAAAAGTGATATTTTTTTGTTGATTTTGTTCCGTTAAAAGAGTATGTTGTATATAACTGAAAATATTCTTCTATTCTATTTTTAATAAATTCTAATTCAATTAATTATGGGAAAAGTTAAAAATCAAGCCAATTTGGCACAGGATTTGCCAGGTTGGGATTTGTCTGTGGCATTCTACAGCAATTTGGACGACCCTCAAATCGAGGCAGACAAGAAAGCGATGGTTAAGCTTGTCAAAGCAGTATCTGTTTATCGTGATACAATCGTTGAGATGGCACCTTATGAACTCAGCATTTTGTTGGGTAAGTATGAGGCTATTATTCAGCTTAGCCGCAAGTTGTCGTACTTTGCATTCCTCTATTCGGATACGCACAAGAACGATGCAGAGGCAGCACGCTTCAAGTCGAAGGTAAATGAGGAGGTTTCTCGTGCTTTTGAGAGTCTCGGATTTATCCACTTCGAACTCAATGCATTGCCTGACTACAAGAAGATTGAGTTCCTCAATCATCCGAAGTTGCAGCGTTGGATTTCGTGGTTGCGTAGCCTGTTTATCGGCTATTGGTCACTTTCCGAGGGCGCATCGTTTATCATCAACAAGAAGTCTTTGGTGTCATCATCATGGGACCGCTTGTATGACGAGACTTGCGCTAACTTGAAGTTCCGCTTCAAGGGGAAGATACTCAATGAGGCCGAAATCAGAGCAAAGATGCGCTCAAAGTCGCCCGAGGATCGACGCCTTGCGATGGCTGAGATGAACCGTGTGTACAAAGAGAATGCTCATGTCTTGACCATGTGTTACAACATGATTCTGAAAGACAAGAGTGTTGACGATGAACTCTACGGTAACAGAGAGCCGGTTGCTGAGAGCTTGTCTAACAACCACATCAGCAAGGAAGACTTGTTGGCGATGATTAATGAAGTATCGGATTCTTACATCCCTATTTCTCAGCGCTTCTACAAGATGATGGCTAAGATGATGAAGGTTGATCAGCTCAACTACTACGACCGCTGCTACAATCCGGTTGAGGTCAATGGTAAGAAGATTACTTGGTTGGAGTGCGTGCAAAAGGTACTTCAGGCCTATGCTTCTTTCTCGCTTGAGTATGCAACCTACGCGGCAGAGATCGTCAACAGTAACATCATTGACGTGCCTCCTCGTAAGGGAAAGACCAGCGGTGCTTATTGCATCAGAGGTGAGGTTCCGTACATTTTGCTGAACTTTACCGGAGATGAGGATGATGCCAACACTTTTGCTCACGAGCTCGGTCATGCCGTACATCATTTGTTGTCGGCGCAGGTTGGTGTCTTGAATGACACAACTCCTACCGCTCTTGCAGAGGTTGCATCCGAGTTTGCTGAGAACCTGTTGTTTAAGCAGCAGTTGGCAAGTGTCAAAGACAATCGTGAGAAGTTAGCATTGCTTATTTCTCGTGTACAGGACATGATTAACTCAATTCATCGTCAGGTGGCGTTCTACAAGTTCGAAGAGCGCACACATCGTGAACGTAAGAAGGGTGAGCTTTCTACCGCCAGATTGAACCAAATTTGGCGCGAGGAGAACTCTCGTTGCTTGGGCTTTGACGTTGGCGAAGATGCCGAATATATGTGGATGGGTATATCTCATATCTTCGGAATGCCATATTACGTCTATTCGTACGCCTTCGCAGGTTTGGTGGTAAACAACCTGATTAAGGCCTATGAGAATTGGAATGAGAACGACGAGTTCCAGATGCAGGAGAGTTTCGATGATCTGTATCTTGACATGCTGTCAAATACCGGTATCGAAGACTTCAAGAGCTTGCTCGAGCCGTTCGGAATTGACGCTGATGATCCCGAGTTTTGGGCTAACGGACTTTCTGTCATTACAGAGTATATCGACGAGATTGAGAAGTTAGCAAAGAGTGAAGGACTGCTCTAATTGAGTACTACTTTGAATCGAAAGGCCACCATCGGAAGATGGCGGCCTTTCTTTTTTATTATTATTGGCTGCTTCACCTGGACTCGAACCAAGATTGACGGAGTCAGAATCCGCTGTCCTACCATTAGACGATGAAGCAATATAAAACTAGGTTTTTTCTATGTTATTTATCCTTTAATGTCAATATAAATTAGTCATTTTACAGTAAAGATTTTTTATTAGTTGATTTTTTTGTAAAACATATATAATATTAACTTCGGGGGATTTTATAAACGGAGTAAAAATATGAATACTTTTGTAGTTAAGACTGTATCTTGTGCTTTTCTTGCTTGTGGAGTTTCTTTATTTTCATTAAATGCAAAAGCCGCAGATGTTTCGAATTGGGGTGATTTGAAAAATGCTCTGGATATGGGAGATAGTGTTTCTTTAACGGGAGATATTAATGCAACATCTCAAGGCAATACTTGGGTGCGTGGAATTGGAAAAATAGAGGGTAATAGTTATTCCATCAATGGAAATGCAAATACAGGATTTACCGTAGAAAACGGTTCAATGTATTTTGGGTATATTAATGTTTCCGACTTTCAGCGCTTTTTAATTAATTCATCATCTGATACGTATATAGATGATATGGACGAAGAAAGAACAACAGAACTTGATTGGGTTAATATAGAAGATAGCGTAGTTAATTATGATGGAAGAGGTGGAGCTGCCGTATATAATGAAGGAAAGCTTACAATTAAAGATGGAGAGTTTACAAAAAATGCGTTAGTAACGGATATTGATGCTTATAAACTAGCGATACAAAATAACCCGGATGCTGATACAAGTGAATATTTTACAGGAACCGGCGGTTTTATGCATAATGACGGAACCGCTTACGTTTATGATTCTAATTTTTCTTATAATTCGGCAGATAAAGGTGGGGCAATATACAATACTTCTAATTTAACAATTACAGGCGGGGGGTACTCGTATAATAATGCTAAATCTCTTGGAGGTGCAATATATTCATCAGGAATGTTAATTCTCAATTCAGGAGCCGGATTAAGATTTACTGAAAACAAACATATTTTTGATAATAGCAGTTATACCTCAAATGATATTTATATGTACAATGCTGATATTTTTATAAATGCAGACGGTGGTAATGTCGAATTTGAAGGTGGTATCGATGGTGAAATGTATAATGTGAAGATGGCGGGAGTTTCAGAAAACAGTATTATATTGAAAGGAAATGGTATAAAAGCTGCCAGTAACATTAGTATAAATGGCACAACATTAGATTTACATTCTGGAATATTAGCAGAAAATTTATCGCTTGTTAATAATCCAAGTATTGTACTTAATGTAGATACAAAGGATGGTAATCTTTCGTCTCCCCAGATGTTTTTTGAAGGAGATGTTAGCGGAAATGCAAATATCGTGGTTAGCACATCTGATGAATCTGTTGTTTCTCCAGATAGATCAGTTGTTTTTCTTGAGGCGCCCAATGATGATTTGACAACAGAATCAAGTTTTAAGGTTACTCGTGTAATTACAAGTCCTTTTATGTGGGAAACTAAGGTAGAAAATGGTGATGGTATGGGGAGTACTTGGTCTATTTATATGACGGAAACTCCTAATACGGGTGGAGGAGAAACAAGGGTTTTAACTCCGGAAGTTGTAGCCTATATAGGAGTTCCGAGTGTTGTATTTGAACAACACAAAAATATGATAGGTAATGTGGAAGCCAAAGTTTCTTCTAATAAATTTCCGGCACAAGGAAAATTTGGAATGAGAGAAGATCACTATCGTAACCAAGCAGGTTTGAATATGTGGGTGTCTCCGGTATATAGTTACGCAGATGTATCTTATCCGGTAGAATTTGAAGCAGACATTACAGGAATCGATTTAGGCTTTGATATCCAAGGAGATATTAATAATAAGCTCGGTTTGTTTGGTTCTTATCGTAAGGGGGAATATGAGTTTAGCGGAACGGGTGAAGAGTACAGTTCTGAATTATCAAGCGATATTACAGACAATAGTTTTATATTAGGTGCATATTATCGTTATGATAAAGATAATTTTTGGAGCTTCTCAACACTATATGTAGGACAACATAGAACAAATATTTCAGTAGAAGATGGTGCTGTTTCTGAAGATGTAAATGCGATGCAATATGGGGCTAGTTTTGAGATAGGTCATACATTTGTTCCGGCATATAATCTTACCTTGGATCCGTCTTTAGGTATCTTCTATACTGGAGCAGATATTGATACGGTAAAAGATGATTTTGCTAAAACAGCTAAGTACGATCTTATGCATGTATTTGAAGGAGAGTTGTCCGTTAAGCTTGAAAAAACGTTTAATCAAGGATACGGATATAGCAAAGTATATATAAAGCCTAGTATAGTACAGTCATTTGTAATAGGTGATAGTGTAAATATAACAGGACTTGGCAAATTAGATTCATACGATAATCAAACTCTTGGTAGAGTGGAAGTCGGTGGGCGTATTGCAGTAGATAGCAAGCTAAGTATTTACGGATATGCAAACTATACTTCAGGTAGTGACTATAGCAATGTTTCTGCCGGATTAGGGGTCAATTACAGACTACAATAAAAAAGAGAGCTTAGGCTCTTTTTTTTATTGTGTTTTTTACATATAAAACTCTGTACATTTGTATTTTTTGATATATTTTTTGTTTATGTGTAAAAGTGGAGATAGATAATGAAAATTATAAAAAAACACTATTCTTCAAAAGGATTGGTTTTTACTATATTAGGAATAAGAATTTCCATATCTAAAAACAGTCGTTTGTTTTCATTGATTGCCAAACCTAGAATTTCGGTTATTGTGCCGGTTTATAATGTAGCACAATATTTAGAGGAGTGTTTGAATAGTATAATAAATCAGAAGTTTGTGCGTATTCAAGTAATCTGTGTCAATGATGGCTCAACGGATAATTCTTTGGAAATTCTAAAAAAGTATCACAAAAAAGATAAAAGAATAAAAATTATAAATCAGCATAATCAGGGATTGTCTGCGGCACGAAATACCGGTTTAAGATATGTTAAAGGCAAATATGTGATGTTTGTTGACAGTGATGATAAAATAAAGGATGGTGCATTTTCCAAATTGCACAAATATATGGATAAAACCAGTGCAAATTTTTGTATTTTCAGTTATTGCATTATGACAAAAGAAAAAATAATGACGGTTAAGAAAAGTCAAGAATTTTATCAGAAGAAACAAGGAGAAATATTTTCGTACAAAGATATTAATGATAAAATATTTTTCCGTTGGGCGGTATGGCAAAAAATATTTCGCACTTCGTTTTTAAAAGAAAATAACCTGCAATTTCCGGTTGGAAAAATTTTTGAAGATGTAATATTCCATATAAAATCAATGATAAAAGCCTCGAAAATATGCCTGTATAATGAAGATTTTTACTATTACAGAGTTGATAACGCTTCTTCTATTATGAACACCTCAAAGAATTCCGGTAAAAATCTTCATATAGTTGATGCGATTGATATGGGATATGATTTTCTGGATAAAGAGAAAAAATTAGATGGACTCTTGTCATATTTCTGTGCATTTGTTGTGCGAGAAACCAGCGGGTATTTGAAAGCCTCACCTTTAGATGTAAAAAGATTATTGGCTCAAAGAACTATGAGTTGGTTAGATGCCCATGATGACATCAAAAATATTATCATGGCTGATGAGCAATATTCGGAATATGTCAAGTTACTTGAAGAATCTTTATCTTAAATGTAAAAAGCTCCGAAATTTCGGAGCTTTTCTGTTTTTATTTCTTTTCTTCCAAATCAAGTTTGATATGCAGTTCATTTAATTGTTGTTCGGTAACAAAGTTAGGTGCCTGCATCAACAAGTCTTGTGCTTTACCGTTAAGCGGGAACAAAATTACGTCACGAATAATCGGTTCATCCAAAATCAGCATAACCAAACGGTCGATACCGTATGCAGAACCTGCGTGAGGAGGTGCGCCGAATTTGAAAGCACTAATCATTCCACCAAATTTGTTATCTACAACCGAGTTATCATATCCTGCAATTTCAAATGCTTTGTACATAATTTCCGGTTCATGGTTTCTTACCGCACCTGATAACAATTCTGCACCGTTACAAACGAAGTCGTATTGATATGCCAAAATATCCAAAGGATTTTTGTTAAGCAAATCTTCCATACCTCCTTGGGGCATAGAGAACGGGTTGTGTGAAAATTCAACAGCTCCTGTCTCTTCATTTTCTTCGTAGAACGGAAAATCAACAATCCAGCACATTTTGAAACTGTTTTTATCAACTAAATTCAGTTCTTCTCCGACCTTGTTGCGAAGTCTTCCGCTAAACTTGTCAAACTTCATTCCTTTACCGACCATAAACAATACTGCATCGCCTTCTTCGGCATTGAACATTTGTTTAAGTTCGTTCATCTTTTCATCGTTCAAGAAACGTGCAATCCCCTTTGCTCCGCCGGAAGCTAAAGCAACATAAGCAATTCCGCCCATTCCTTCTTCTTTTGCGTATGAGTCTAATTTATCAAAGAAAGAACGAGGTTTGTCAGCAATTCCTTTAACGGTCATTGCTTTAACAATTTTTCCTTCTTTTACTAGGTTGTCATATACGCCAAATCCTGTATCACCAAAGAATGATGTAGCATTTTGCAATTTTAACGGGTTACGCAAGTCAGGTTTGTCAGAACCATAGGTCATCATTGCTTCACGGAACGGAATGCGGATAAACGGAGCTTGGTCAACTGTTCTTCCGTTTGCAAATTCATTGAAAATAGTACCCAAAGTATGTTCGATTACTTTGAAAACATCTTCTTGAGTTGCAAAACTCATTTCCATATCCATTTGATAAAATTCGCCCGGAGAACGATCTGCACGAGGGTCTTCATCTCTAAAACAAGGTGCAATTTGAAAATATCTGTCAAAACCCGAAACCATCAACAGTTGCTTAAATTGTTGCGGTGCTTGTGGTAGTGCATAAAATTTTCCCGGATTGATACGAGAAGGTACTAAAAAGTCACGAGCTCCTTCCGGCGATGATGCTGTCAAAATAGGAGTTTGATATTCGGTAAAACCTTGTTCTCTCATCAACTCTCTTGTGCGTTGAATGACGGCAGAGCGAAGCAAAATGTTTTTATGGATTCTGTCTTTGCGCAAATCCAAAAAACGATACTTAAGACGTAACTCTTCCGGAGCATCATCTTCAATGGCAATTTGGAAAGGTAACATTTCGGCTTTAGAATAAACAACCAAACCGTCAACCTTAATTTCAATTTCTCCGGTCGGAATATTTTTATTAATGCTTTCTCTGATTACGGCTTCACCATCGATTCCGATAACCGATTCTACTCTCAATTCCTGAATTTGTTCAAATAATGGCGAAGCACTATCAAAAACACATTGTGTAATACCGTAATGATCTCGTAAATCGACAAAGCATAAGTTACCAAGGTTACGTTTGCGATGTATCCAGCCGGCGAGTTTAACTCTTTTTCCGGCATCGGACGCTCTGAGCTGTCCGCATGTAAAATTACGATATTGATTCATTTTATTTTCCTATTGTTTAAGTTTATTAACGGAGAAGTATTATTAAGCTAAAATAAATGAAAATCAACACCAAAAACAAAAAACTTTACATTTTAAAACAATATTAAGTATGTTTGTGTAAAAATTGTGCCGAAATGAGGAATTTATAATGCAATTAATATACAATACTAATGAATTAAGAAATTTATGCGAGCGTCTGTCTAAATATGATTTTTTAGCCGTTGATTTGGAATTTATACGCGAAAAAACATATTATCCGTTACTGTGCTTAATACAAGTTGCAAGCAAAGATGAGGCGGCGATTATAGATCCTTTAGCGCCGGATATGGACTTAAATCCGTTTTTTGAATTGATGCAAAATGATAAAATCGTGAAGGTTTTTCATTCTTGTCGTCAAGATGTGGAAATTTTATATCAGCTTTCAGGAAAAGTTCCTCAGCCTTTATTTGATACGCAAATAGCGGCAATGGTTTGCGGTTTTGGTGAAAGTATAGGATATGAGCGACTTGTAAAAGCGATATTAAATATTGAGCTTGATAAAACAGATTGCTTGTCAAATTGGCAATTACGCCCCTTAAATGAGCATCAGCTTGAATATGCTTGCGGAGATGTTACACACCTCATTAACATTTATGAATACCTTAAACAACAGCTTGAAGAAAAAGGAAGAACAGATTGGATTAAAGAAGAGGTGGATATTGCTTCAAGCGAGAAAACCTATGTAACTGAACCGCTAGAAGCTTGGGAACGTATCAAGTTTCGTTCTCATAACAGTAAGGTATTGTCAAATTTGCGAGATTTAGCTGCTTGGCGAGAAAAAAGAGCGCAAGATAAAAATGTTCCGAGACAGAGCATTATTAAAGATGACGTCTTAACAATGATTGCTACCGCTAATCCTCAAACCAGAGAAGATTTGGAAAAAATTAGAGGTATGCGTAAAGATGTTGCAAACGGAAAACTTGCCGACGAGATGTTAGAGGTGTTGTCTAATGTAAGTGTTGATAATAAAATCAGCAAACAGAAGAAAAATGATACATATAACAGTATTCCGTCATTGGTTGAAATGTTTAAGATGTTGCTCAAAATTGTAAGTCAGGAAGAGGGGGTTGTGGCACGAATAATTGCCACTGATACCGATTTGCAAAAAATGGGAGCATATAAGGACAAGGATTGTGCCGTATTAAGCGGGTGGCGCAAAGAAATCTTTGGAAAGAAAGCATTAAAACTGCGTGATGGGGCGCTCTCTATTCACTATAACCCTAAAACTAAAAATATCGAGTTTTTAGAGAAATAAGTTGAATATTATACAAAGAAAAAGGCGAGGATAATTCATCGCTTTTTTTATGAGCTGGTGTTTATAAATATAATAAAAAAGGAGCAAGTTTCCTTGCTCCTTTTAGTAGTTACGGTATCATTACCATGCGTAATTTACACCTGCACCGACTGATGTTGCTTTATAGTCAGAGCCAAATGTGTAATTAGCCCAACCATAAGCTGACCAGTTGTCGTTGAAACCATAATTGCCACCGATTTCAATGCGACCTAAAGTTTGATCTTCAACAGTATCAACTTTGTTATTTCCACTGATTTTTATTTCATCTCCATCAGCAAGTGTTTGAACAACACTCGGTTTTACATATAATGAATAGAAACCATCATCAGTGTATTGAGTATGAGCAACTTTAACCCCGGCATCCAATTCAATTTGTCTTAAGTCATCATATTCAACTGTTTGACCGAGATTATCGGTTGCATCATCGTAATTGACTTGTGAATAGAATATACCTAAACTTGGTGTCAATGACAGAGTATTGTTTACTGTGTAGCTATAACCAACTTCCGCACTTCCGCCGAATTCAATACCATCCGTATCATAATTTGACACTCCGTCGTTAGTGGCAACTTCAGCTTCTTGCATGCCGCCATATAAAGTAGCAAATGCATACCAATTATTATTATCATAGCGATAATATAAACCGGCTAAATAGCTGTCAATATCAAGTTCCGAACCGATGTTTGAGAAGAATTTATCTCCCTTGCCATCCATTTCATAATTACCTTGACGATAAGATACGAAGATACCGAGTTTGTTGTTTAAGTCGTACTGAATATCTCCACCGGCTTCGACGCCCCATACATCAACATCAATTTCTACTGGAGCATCAATAGTCAAACTGTTGTATGTAGTATCAACCCAAACGTTGTGAAGGGGTTTACCATCCCAGTTATAATCGTATAAACCGCAACCAGGACAATATAGTCTGTTCATGTTAACTTTACGCATGATGTTATAAACCATACCATTGGTTTGAGCTATTGCAGCTGTAGGTAACGCGATACTGGCTATAGCTTCAGGTGTAAAACCGAAATCTTTATTTTGTTCGTCACCCTTAACTAAATACCAAGTAGATCCGTCGGTTTCGCCACCATAATTGTTTTCCGCACTCCACATATATGGGCTACCGATTACGCGAGAAACTTCAAAATTAGATTCGGTTGTAAGATCATCTTCTTCTGCTTTAACAAATACGGTTGATGCATTGTCGTAACCCAATCTGTTTTCTGAATTAATGATTACTTTAGTGTTTCCTACTAAATCTCCTCCTGTAGTAATGACAGCATTTTTAATAGCTTTACCTTTGTTATCAACTTCAATATCTAAGGTCAAAGTTCCGTTATCAGAAGTATAGTTTTTTGTTCCGATAGTTACGTTTTTTCCTAAATGAGCATTACCATTAGCAGCAATATTAAACGAACCTGCATTTTTTATGTTGCCATAGAATACGGTTTCACCGGAGCCATCGCCATCAACATTGACAGCATAATTGTTTCCGCTGATTCCGTCATGAACAATGACATTACCACCATTTTGGGTATTAAATGTTACAAATGCATCTTCTGCAAATACTTTATCTCCAATGAGGTTATTTAAGAAGTCTATACCTTGAAGATAGAAGGCATTGCTTTCTCCATTTGCTGTATTGCCTTTAAATACACTATCTTGCCCGTCAGCAGTAATTTTCACTGCATTTGAGAATATAGCGCCACCCCATGCGCTGCCGCCGTTAGATAATGCTTTGTTGTTATAAAAGTTTGAGTTAACAAACTCAACCGGAGTGAGTTCTTCTCCGTACATACCTAAACCGATAAATGCAGCTGCACCACCAACTGCAATACCATTTTCAGGCATTCCGGAAATTAAGTTAGACAAACCTTCTGCATAAGCTTCAACAGTATTACCTGTAAAGTCTCCGGTAATTTTAGTTGCTTTCGGGAGTCCGATTAATGGTGGTAATTCTCCGATAGATTCTTTAAGACCGAGGTTGTCATCAAGACCTACAAAGGCAATAGCCCCTCCCAAGCCTAAACTTGCTTTTACATTGTTGTTTGTAAATGTACCATTAATGTCGCCCTGTGAACCTATGCTAGCAAAAGCACCACCGAAAGCAACGCCTACATCTGCAATAACACTATTATTTTCAAATTTTCCGTCGATATTTCCAACATTACCCAATGCGTTAGCTATAGCACCACCAGCGGCTAAACCTAAAGTGGTGTGAGTATAGTTAGATTTATAAGTGCCGCTAATATTGCCTGTTTGTCCTGCGACAATACCTACTGCACCACCAATTGCCAGACCTGCAGTTGCAACGGTTCGGTTGTCTGTATAAACGCCGGATATATTACCGTTTGTTGCTAATAAGCTTCCGACTGCGCCACCGGCTGCGGCACCTGCGGTAGCAGTTGCACGGTTTCCGTTAAATGTACCATCAATATCACCGGCAATTCCTAATATTCCAATGTTGTTTGTGTCCATAACACCTGTATTTGCAATACCGCCACCGATAGCTGCACCGATTGTTGTTGTCACTTTGTTATTGAAATAAGTTCCTGACGCATTTCCCATGGTTCCGGTATTGAGCAAACCACCGCCGAGAGCTAAAGCTATTGATAATGATTCAGCGTTTATGTTTACAGAGCCTGCGTTAGCAGAGTTTCCACTGAAATCAGCAGTAATATTACCTAATGTATTGTTGTTCCATACAGCACCGCCCATAGCCATAACCGACGCCATTTCTGCAACTTTTATATCTGCATGGTTGTTTGTAAATTTACCTTTTATTTCATCTATGGTTCCGCTATTATAAATAGCACCGCCGCCAGTTGAAGAGTCTCCGGTTTGTGTTTCGTAACTCACTTTAGTGTAGTTGCCGTCGAAAACAGAGTCGATAATTCCTATCTTGCTATCAACGTTAGATATAGCACCACCAGCTGCACGAAAGTCACTATGAGCATAGTTGTTGCTGAAATCAGATGTGATAGAGTTGATTGTGCCGTTGGTTATCAATATAGCACCACCGGAAGCTCCTTGACCAGATGGAGCTGAGTCTTTAAAATTGCTAATAATTGCTTCTGTTACGCTGTCAATGGTACTTCCGTCTTCGAGCAGAAGAAAACGTTCGGTTTCAATGATGCGCTCCGCGGATGCACTTCCTGCACATAAGCATAGTGCAAAAACAGATGACATTAATTGTCTTTTTCTCATGATATCTCCTTTTAAAAGGTTTGAAAATTTTCAACCATATAATACTCTATTTTTGTTAAAAATCAATTATTATATAGTGTTAGGATAAAAATATTTCTTTTTTCTTGTATATTAACAATTTGTTGAATAAATCATAATAAAATGCTACAAGCTTAATTATGTTTAAAATAAAGGAAGATAAAAATGGCAGGTGTTGATATTTATGATCGTTTGGTTCCGATGGTTGTTGAGCAAACTCCGCAAGGAGAGCGTTCTTTTGATATTTTTTCTCGTTTATTAAAGGAGCGTATTATTTTCTTAACCGGACAAGTTGAAGATGATATGGCGTCATTGGTTTGTGCTCAACTTTTGTTTTTGGAAGCGGAAGATCCTGATAAAGATATTTATATGTACATAAATTCTCCGGGGGGAGTTATCACTTCCGGTATGGCAATATATGATACAATGAGATATGTTAAATGTGATATCAATACTTTGTGTATCGGACAAGCTTGTTCTATGGGCTCATTTTTGTTAGCGGGCGGAACTAAAGGTAAACGTTTTTCTCTGCCTAATTCACAAATTATGATACACCAACCTTCTGGCGGAGCTCAAGGAAAAGCCTCGGATATTGAAATTCAGGCAAAGCTTATACTTGATATGCGTCGTCGTTTGAACTTAATTTATTCCGAAAATACCGGACAAAAACTTTCCGTAATTGAAAAAGCTATGGATAGAGATAATTTTATGACACCGGAAGAAGCTTTGAAATTCGGTTTGATTGATCATATTGTAACTAATCGTCAGGAAATAGGTAAATAAAATGAGTGATAAAGATAATCAATTATGTTGTTCTTTTTGCGGTAAAAGTCAATCTGAAGTAAAAAAACTTATTGCCGGTCGAGGAGTGTATATCTGTGACGAATGTATTCAGGTATGTATAAGTATTGTCGCAGATGAAATGAACGAAATTGAAAAAGAAAATAAGCCTAAAGTAGAGGGAAGTCATCAAGGAGAATTGCCGACACCTTCTAAAATGAAAGCATTTCTTGATCAATATGTGATTGGGCAAGATTTAGCTAAAAAGGTTTTGTCTGTTGCGGTATACAACCATTATAAACGTTTGAACAGTAAAGAAAAAAACAGTGATGTTGAGGTTTCTAAATCTAACGTAATCTTGATAGGTCCGACCGGAAGCGGAAAAACATTATTGGCTCAAACTTTAGCGAAAATATTAGATGTTCCTTTTGCAATATCTGATGCGACAACATTAACCGAAGCAGGATATGTAGGTGAAGATGTTGAAAATATTATCTTGAAATTGGTACAAGCAGCTGATTATGATATTGAAAAGGCACAAAGAGGGATTGTTTATATCGATGAAATCGATAAAATTAATCGTAAGGGAGATGGTCCTTCAATTACTCGAGATGTATCCGGTGAAGGTGTGCAACAAGCTTTGTTAAAAATTATTGAAGGAACAGTTGCTAATGTTCCTCCTCAAGGCGGTCGTAAACATCCTCAGCAAGAATTTTTGCATGTCGACACAACAAATATCTTGTTTATTTGCGGCGGTGCTTTTGCCGGTATTGAAAAAATTATCAATAATCGCAGTCAAAAAACATCTATCGGTTTCGGGGCAACCGTTGCCAGCAAGGCAGATAAGCCGGTGGGCGAAGCAATGAAACTTGTTCAGCCGGAAGATTTGTTGAAGTATGGATTGATTCCTGAATTTATCGGTCGTTTGCCGATTATTGCTTCTTTGGAAGACTTAGATGAAAAAGCTCTTGTTCGTATTTTGACCGAACCGAAAAATGCGTTGGTAAAACAATATGTTGAATTGTTTAATATGGAAAATGTTAAACTTACAATCACCGACGAAGCATTGTTGGCAATCGCGAAAAAAGCAATAGAGCGCAAAAGCGGTGCTCGTGGTTTGCGTGCAATTATGGAAGAACGTCTTTTAGAGTTGATGTATAACATTCCTGACAAGAAAGATGTTACCGAAATTGTTGTCGATGCCGAAGTTATTGTCGGTAAAAAAGAGCCTATTTTAATTTATTCGGAAGAAGAAAAAGTAATGGGTGCGGAATAATATTGTCTGAGCTGTAAAATAGGAAAATTTGATATGTTAGAAGTAAAAAATCTGGTGAAAAAATTTGGTGATTTTACAGCTCTTGATGATGTCAGTTTTAGTGCTAAAGTCGGAGAAATTATTACCCTTTTAGGACCTAACGGGGCCGGAAAATCAACTCTGATAAGATGTATATGCGGGTACCTTAAGCAAAATAGCGGTAATGTTTATATCAACCAAAATTCTTTGGAAGATAATTTTGAAAAATACTTATCTGAAATCGGTTATATGCCTGAAAATACACCGCTTTATGGCGAAATGAAAGTGTTCGAATATTTGCAATTCATAGCAGGTATATATAAAATGAGCAAAGATGAATTTGTCAAAAATTTACAGCTTGTTACCGAAAAATTGGAAATATCCTCAGTATTAAAACAAAAAATATCGACCTTATCAAAAGGTTATAAACGCAGAGTAGGGATTGCTGCGGCAATTTTGCACGAACCTGCTATTTTAATCCTTGACGAACCTACCGAAGGTCTTGACCCTAATCAAAAGATTACTTTGCGAAAATTTTTGGTAGAATATTCTAAAACTCACTTAGTTTTTATTTCTACACATTTATTGGAAGAAGCTGAATCTTTATCTTCTCGGGTACTTATCTTAAATCACGGCAAATTGATTAAGGATACGACGGCAAAAGAGATGAAAAAAGAGGCGGAAGATAAGAGTTTGAGCGAATTGTTTTATAAACTTACTAACCCTGACGGAGCAACAAATGTGGAGTAGTATATATAAACGTGATTTAATGAACTTCTTTTACGGAAGTTCTGCTTATATTGTTTTTGCGGTTTATGTACTTATTTCAATGATATTAGCATTTTTTTGGGGGACATATTTTTTTAGCGCCAATCAGTCGATGTATTCATATTTTTCGTATCAACCGCAAATTTTTGCAATATTGATACCTGTAATAACAATGAGAAGCTGGGCCGAAGAACACAAAAACGGAACTATCGAAAACCTACTGACATTTCCTATATCCGGATTAAAACTGATTACCGCAAAATTTTGTGCGGCTTGTACAATTTCTTTTGTAATGCTTGCATTTTCTTTACCGTTATTGATAACAACATCTTTTTATCTTGATATGGACTGGGGAAATATCATCAGCGCATATGTAGGGACAGTTATTTCTATAATGTTTTTAACATCTGTCGGCTGCTTTGTTTCCTCAATAACCGCATTGCCTATTGTTGCATATTTGTTAGGATTATTTTTCGGATTGTTAATAATCGGATTTAACTGGGGAAGTATAATTATTTCAGGAATGGATAATATTCCTTTTTATCTTAATGGAGTTTTGGATTTTAGCTCAAATTATCAAGAATTTTTAACCGGACAAATAAATATTGCATCAATATTTTATTTTGTCAGTGCAACGATATTATTCTTGTTTTTTAATTGGCTGGTTATTTGCGACAGGAGAATCAGATAATGAAAAAATTTGTTATAGGTCTTGTTGCTTTTTTAGTTTGGATAATTGCCAATTTAGGCATCGGTTGGACCTTAGGTGCGTTCAATTTTGATACTACATCATCTAAACAATATACATTGAATGATACTTCTGTTGAAGCGGCGAAAATAATAAATAAGCCGATTAAGTTTAGGTTGTATGTGTCTGATAATTTGTCATCTTATAGTGTGGATGCATTTAATTATGCCGATTATGTGTCTGCAATTTTAGGGCAATACCAAAAACAAAATCCGCAAAATGTCGTACTGGAAATTATAAAAATAAAACCTTATTCCGCAGAAGCTCAAATGGCCGAAATGGCAGGAATTAAAGCATTGCCGTATAACGATGAATATGCGTATTTCGGTCTGGAAATCAGTGGAGAAAATAAATCCCGCTACATTCCCGAGTTAGTAGTAGGACGAAGATCATATTTTGAAAATGATATCAACAGAATTATTGCAGATTTAATGACCGAAAATAAGACTACAATAGGGATTGTTTCTTCTGATATACCTCTTTTTTCCGGAGGAATAAAACAAAAAGTTTGGTCACTTACAGATGAACTTATGGTCGATTATAATTTTGTAAATATATCGGATAGAGTTGCTTATATTCCTACGGAAGTTAAGGCTCTCATCGTGTTAAATCCGACCAACTATCCAAAACTTTTTGTTTATGCTCTTGACCAATATTTAATGCGTGGCGGAAAGCTGATAATTTTTGTTGATCCATATTCTGAAATTTCTCACTACTATAAAGGTTTTCCGCCGTCAAGTAAGACTGATATCCAAAATTTAATCCGTTCATGGGGAATTGATTATGATAACAATATTACTATCGGAAGTTTGGGGCAGTCGCTAAAAATTGCCGGAGGAATAGATTATCCTTTATGGTTTTTTACCAAAAATAACGAATATCAAAAATTACATTTTCGTTCTCCGGGGCATTTAAATATTATTCCTCGAGAAGATTTGAATTATGAAGTATTGATTTCATCTCCTAAAGACGGAGGTATGATTAATACTAACCTTATGCGCTATGCAACCAAAAAATCAATCGCAGGAAATTTTGAAACAAAAAATCAAATCTATAATTTGGCGGTAAAAATCAACGGAACATTTATTTCTAACTATGATAAAGGATTTTTTGACGGTACGAAACATGAAAAAGATATACCTCCTTATGAGGCTATATCAGACGACAATGCAGCGGTTGTACTTATTGCCGATTCTGACTTTGTGTCTGATGATACTTGGGCTTTATCACAAGATAAAAATAATCCGATTTACGGTACAGAACCCTATGCTGATAACGGAGAATTTATTTTGTCCGTTATCAACGATTTATTGAACGAAGAAAATTCTCACATAAAAAGTTCAAAACCCAAATATATTGATATAATGGATATAACTACAAAAATTTCAAAACCGATAATAAAAGATTTTGAAACTAAGCGAAGCGAACTTACAGATAGCTATAACAAGGCTCAAAAACAGCTCGATGAAGCAAAATTTTCAATGATGACGGCAGATGCGGGAGCAAAAATTAAATATCGTCAGCAGGTTGAAAAATTGCAAACAGAAACTCAACAATATGCTTCTGAACTTGATAAAATAAATGCTCAAATCGGTTATCAAACCGAAAAAGCAGTAAATAACCTGATGATGTTCAATTTGTTGTATTGTCCTTTGGTTATTTTAGCACTCATCGGTTTATTATGTTGGTTTTTACGCAAACGAAACTTAAAGAGAATAAAATGAATAAAAAACTTATAAAAATAATGCTTGTTTTGATTTTTGTGGGGATAGCATCTTTTCTTGCATTTTTCTATGTTCCTAAATCATACAAACCTACGTTGAAACTGCCGGAAGCAATATTATCGGCAAACGAATTGTTTTATAATAACAGCTTGAGCTTAAGTAAAAAAGATGGTGTATGGGTAAGCACTGCGGACGATGATTATCCCGTTGATAATGATTTGGTTGAAGTATTGTTGAAAGAACTTCAACAAGCTTCCTTAAATGCTAAAGAATATAATGAAGATGTTTGGGGAAATGATGAAATCATTATAAAAACATCGACAAATGATGAAATAAAGTTTTATTTTGATGAGTTATCGGGACAATCTCAAGAGATTTTAGTTGTGGTTAATGACGACAAATATCTGCTAAACGGACAATTTGTGATACCGTCACAACCTTTTGAATGGTTTTTACAACCGCTGTTGCCGTTTGAAAATACGGATATAAGCGAAATATATGGTGTTGACCCGCTAAAATTTTCTTTTTCGGATATAGTTTTTTATCAAGCAACAAAAAGTAACGATTTTATAGAGTGGGATAATCGTGAAATAAAGGTTATTACAAATGACGGAATAGTTATGACCTTTACCATATATGCAATGGGACACAGTTATTGGATGGGAGTTGATGTTGCAACAACTGTTATGCCGACAATAGCTGCTGATGAATTTATAAAAAATAACGTTTTTTTATATAAAGATTGGTTCTTTGAACTTCCGCAACCGATTGGTAGCAAACTGTTCGGTAATTAAGATAAATAAAAAAGGCGAGGGTAAAATCTCGCCTTTTTTATTTATATACTTATTTATTCCCCGGATATGTTTCTCCGCTATATGTGTCTTGACCGAAATCAGCTTGACTGCTGTTATAAATTCGTTCTAAACGACGTAATAATTGGTCGTTCATTTCCATCATACATTCTTTACGTCCGTGTTCTAAATCGCCGTAAAGACTGTATAATCCCATTCCGTACATAGAGCATAAACGTTCACGATATGCAACATATTGGTCATTCATATCCTTTACGTTTCCTCTAAATAAACCATTTCCGTTATTCCATTTTTCAAATTCCGGAAAAGCTAACAATCTTTTATAATATTCTTCAATCGCAGTATTTTGTCTTTTAATTTCATTGTTTAGACAGGATACATATTCTCTGGCCGTATATCCTTTGATTTGTTCAAGACATTTTTTATAATCTTTTTGGTCAAAGTCATATTCAGCTTGAAATACCGACTCTTTTTTGGTCATATTTTGAGCATTTGCCATATTTGTAAAAGATAACACAATGGCGGTCGCAATAAGTAATTTTTTTAGCATAACGTTTCTCCTACATATAATTGTTTTCTATTCTAAAATAAGAATATTAAATGTCAATTAAAGATTATTATGTTCAATAGTTGATTTTACATTTTTAGTAAACTAAATAATACATAAAATGTATTTTGAGGTAAAAAATGGATGATAAACAACTAAAACAAAAAGCAAATGAGTTATGGTATTTTTTTGAAAATAATATTTTTATAAATGATGGCAAATTTTCATATAATACAAATTTAGTATTTGCTTTTTCCGATTATATTGAAGAATTAACAAATATCGATTTGCTTGAATTTTTACAATCCGAAGACGAACAAGATTCGCTAAAATTTCGAAAAATGTTACAAGAGGGAATAAATAATTGGTTAGATGATTTTGCAAAAACATTTGCCATAATGTGATTTATGACAACATTTTTAAGAAATCGTCTTCGTTTATTATATTTACACCGAGCTCTGCCGCTTTTGTTGCTTTACTTCCGGCATCTGCTCCGATTATGACATAATCGGTATTTTTAGAAACGGAACCCGCTACTTTAGCACCTGCCGATAAAGCTTTTGCTTTTGCTTCTGCTCTTGTCATTTGAGTTAAAGTTCCTGTAAATACAACAGTTTTTCCTGCTAACGGAGTTTCGTAATTAATCTTATCGGCAAAATCTTCGATATTTATGTATTTTTTTAATTGTTCAATCGTTTGAATATTATGTTCTTCTTGAAAAAATTCTACAATATCTTTTGCCATAGCATCTCCGATACCGTCAATAGAGGTCAACTTATCGGTTTCCTGTGAAATCATGTCTTGAGCAAAATTATTCCAAGTCCCGAAGTTTTGTGCAATAAGACGAGCTGTTGCCGTTCCTACTTGTCTGATGCCGAGAGCGTATATAAATTTAGGCAACGAAACATTCTTACGATTTTTGATGGCTGTAAATAAATTTTCGACAGATTTTCTTCCCCATCCTTCTCTTTTTTCTAATTGCAGTCCTTGATTTTGATTGAATAAATCATATTCGTTTCCGCTGTTTCTTTCCTCTAATGTAAAAATATCTACGGGACTTTTGATAATTCCTTCATTATAAAAATCTTCTATGATTTTAGAACCGAGTCCCTCAATATCCATAGCATCTCTTGAAACAAAATGCTTTAGCCTTTCAATAGCCTGAGCAGGGCAGGTCAAACCTCCGGTACATCTGCGAACGGCTTCGTCTTCTTCCCTGATTGCGTGAGCTCCGCATTGCGGACATACATCCGGAAAAACGAACTCCACACTTTCAGCCGGTCTTTTTTCTTTTATAACCGATACAATTTGCGGAATAACATCTCCGGCTCGCTGAATTATTACACTATCTCCGATACGAACATCTTTGCGTTTTATTTCATCTTCATTATGTAAAGTTGCGTGAGATACAATCACCCCACCGACATTGATAGGAACCAAATCAGCAACAGGGGTTAATGCTCCGGTTCTTCCTACTTGTATGCGTATATTGTTAATGGTTGTAACTGCTTGCTCAGCCGGAAATTTATGTGCAATGGCCCAACGGGGAGTACGAGTTAAAAAGCCTAATCGTTCTTGCAGAGCAATATCATTAACCTTATAAACAACTCCGTCTATGTCATAAGCCAGGCTTGCCCGAATCTCCATCAAATTTTGAAAGAAGTTCTCTATGTCGGAAGTTGTTTGACATAAGGTATTGTTAGGGTTAACCGGAAACCCCCAATTTTTCAAATGATTGAAAAATTCTTCTTGTGTATTCCATAGTCTTTCGGAAACCTCTCCCCAGGTATATGCAAAAATACTCAAATTTCGTTCTTTGGTAATTTGTGCATTTAACTGTCTTAAAGAACCTGCCGCTGCATTTCTCGGATTAGCAAAAAGTTTTTTTCCTTCCGATTCGTTTTTTTGGTTAAGTGCCATAAAATCGGCTTTTGACATATATACTTCACCGCGAACTTCCAATATATCGGGAACATTTCCCTCTATCGTTTGTGGGAGTTGCGAAATTGTGCGTAAATTTTCTGTAATATCTTCACCGGTAGAGCCATCTCCTCTGGTTGCGCCTTGAACAAATATTCCTTTTTCATATCTGGCGGTAAAAGAAAGACCGTCAATTTTGGGTTCGCATAAAAAAGCAATATCTTTTTCCGTATTCAAAAAACGCTTTACACCATTGATAAAATCTTCCACTTCTTCCATAGAAAACACATCGCCTAAAGATAACATCGGAAAACGATGCGAAACTTTTCCGAAACCGCTTTGCAAAGGAGCACCGATTCGTTTTGACGGACTATCCGCTCTAATCAAATGAGGGAACTTTTTTTCAATTTCCGCATTTAAATGTTTGAGCCTGTCATATTCTGCATCGGTTAAATACGGCATATCGTTTTGATAATAAGCAATATCGGATTTCGCAACTTCTTTTGCGATTCTCTCCAGTTCTTCTTTTGCCTGTTGTTCGGTTATTGTGCTTATATCAAACATTGTTTTTGTTCCCTGTTTTTATTGACTTATACAATATATATCGGCTCATATCTAAAATCCAATAATAAGTTTTTTTTACACAAAAATCATAATTGTAGTTATTGACAAAAAATACAAAAAAATGTATTTTAGTGAGCAATCCGATACAATTAATTAAACTATTAAAACTATGAAGAACTTTTTTATGGTGCTTCTGGCTGTTGGTATTTGTTTTTCTGCACATGCACAAATAAGCGTTCCCGACAGCTATTATATTGAGCGCGCCAAAAAACAGTTGCAAGCCGAGGAGGCTAAAAAAGAACGCAAAATTATCGTTATCGGTGTGGAAGACGGTATGCTTTCTTATGTAATCCGAGATGGAGAAAGAAAAGCTTATCGTAAGGAGAAAGACGAGCAAGACGAACAAAGGAATTTTTATGAGGTATGGAAACATCGTCCTCCGATTCTTTATCCGGTCGTTCCGCCTCGTAAAAAAGAATCACCTGAAGAGCAAAACAATTTTGCGATTCTGTTAAGAGACCTGACACAGGAAGGGTGGATAATCATCAGTGTAGCCGGTAATGCCGATTCGGCATTATATACACTGGAACGATTCGAAAAGCGAAAACGCTAATCGTTCAAAACGAATACAAAAAAAGCAGTTCATTAAGAACTGCTTTTTTTTGATTCTTTTAATCAGAACTTTATAATGGTGCAACTACCATCATCATCTGGCGACCTTCGAGTTTTGGCTCCGATTCTACCTTGCAAACATTTTCCAAGTCATCTACCAAATTGCGTAAAACCTTCTGTCCCATATCGTTAGCGCTCATTTCACGTCCTTTGAAACGAATAGTAAACTTAACCTTATCGCCTTGAGAAAGGAATTTCTTAGCTTGTTTTACTTTCACTTCATAATCGTGAACATCAATCATCGGGCGAAGCTTTAATTCTTTAATATTAACAATCTTCTGATTTTTTCTGGCTTCATTTTTCTTTTTTTGCTGTTCATATTTATATTTGCCATAATCCATAATCTTACATACCGGAGGAACAGCCTGCGGAGAAATCTCTATCAAATCAAGCCCAGCTTCATCTGCCAACATAAGGGCTTCTTTTATAGCAACGATCCCTTTATTTTCTCCATTTGCATCAATTAAGCGAATCTCTTTAACTCTAATTTCTTGGTTAACACGCGGTCCGTCACCTTCTCGTACTGGCGCATTGTTGTTTTCTTTTATTATTTTAACCTCCTGTATTTGTTGTTTACCATACTAATATTACAAAAGCTTACCTTATTTGCAAGCAAATAATACTAATATATATATATGTAGGATAAAATTTTCTCTATAATTATTAAAAAACGGTTAAAATAGTTTGACATCGAATATTTTTTAGAATATAAAACTAGTGTATTCAGATGGTTATACAGTTATTCACAAAAAATGTGTTTTTTTTTGAAAAAAGTTGTTGACATTAGCGAATGAGTAGCATATAACCCACCTCGTTGTCACGGACGACAACATTGTTTGAGCGAAAGCTTGAACGGTTATACAAACAGAGTAAATAAGACTAGAGGATATGCGGACGGTATATTTGTTAATAAATAAGTATAAAGTCTGTATATTAAGGAACCTAAGGAAATTCTTTAGAGTAAGTAATGACAGGCAGGATTAAATTAATTTAA
>JAZRCM010000020.1:0-43275 GCA_045659785.1 Alphaproteobacteria bacterium | reverse complement strand
TTTAGAGGCCGGATATAACTATGCTTTAACAAGAACATTGTCTGTAACACCAAGTTTGGGTGTATTCTACTCACAAATCAGTTATGACGATGCAACCGATAATGTAGGAAAAACTGTTGAATATAACGACTTGAAACAAGTAGAATTGGAAGCAGGAGCAAAATTTGCGTATACTCAATATACGGATGATGGCTTCTATTCGTTATACGTTAAACCGAGTGTGGTTCAAACTTTGATAGACGGCGACGAAATCGAAGTAACAAAGCTCGGTAAAGTTGATACTGTTGAAGACAAGACTTTAGGTCGTGTTGAAATCGGTGGAAACTATGGTTTCAATGAGAACTGGTCAGCTTATGGTTGGGCTAACTACACCTTCGGCTCAGATTATGAGGCTACATCTTTAGGTGCAGGTATCAATTATACTTGGTAAAATTTATTTTTACAGATAAAAAATGGAGGCAAATTTGCCTCCATTTTATTTATAAAAAACATTTACAATTCTTTCCTTGAATTTAAGGCTAATTGAATTGTACCCTCGTCCATGTAATCTAATTCTGCACCTACCGGTATTCCTTGAGCAAGTGATGTTATTTTCACATCATACGATTTTAATTTATTCACCAAATAATGTGATGTAATTTGCCCATCAATAGTAGCAGGAAGAGCTAAAACCAACTCATTTACACCACCGCTCATTATTTTATTTATCAAACTTTCGATATTCAAATCTTCGGGAGCGACTCCGTCAAGAGCAGACAAAACACCGCCTAATACATGGTATTGTCCGTGATAAAAGCCGGTTCTTTCCATCGCCCATAAATCTGCAACATCTTGAACAACGCAAATAATATTTTTTTCACGCTTTTCAGATGAACAAACAGAACAAGGAGAAGAAGTATCAAAATTCCCGCATATTTCGCAAGTTTTTATATTTTCTGCTACATTTTGCATTGCTTCAATCAGCGGAAGTAAAGATGCTTCTTTCTTTTTTATTAAATGCAAAACAATTCTTCTTGCTGAGCGAGAGCCTAAAGAAGGCAGTTTAGCTATTAATTTTATGAGCTTTTCGATATCTTGTCCGACCACGGCATTTTTCCTTAAAACGGCAACTTAATACCGCCGAAGTTGAACCCGCCGGTAACTTCTTTCATGCCTTCGCTCATCATATTTTCTGCTTTTGTTTGAGCATCATTACAGGCAGCAACAATTAAATCTTCTAAAATGTCAGCTTCTTCGGGAGTAATTAAGGATTTATCTATTTCAACTTTTTTAGTAATCATTTTACCATTCATGGTAACTTTTACCATACCGCCTCCACTAACACCTACAACTTCGCTTTGTGCCAGTTTTTCTTGAGCTTCTTCCATTTTCTTTTGCATCATTTGTGCTTGTTTCATCAAACCTTGCATATTCATCATTAAATAAAATCCTCACTAATAAATTCATATTCGTTGTTACTGTTTTCCTCTTCAAGAGGTGCTTTTCGAGTTAATGTTTCTATTTTTGCTCCTTTAAATTCAGCTAAAATAGATTTTACAAGAGGTGTTTCCGCCACATTCTTTTTATCTGCTTCTCTTTGAGCATTTTCAACTGCGGCAATACTCAATATAACCTCTCCCGGAATAATATCTAAACTCCATTTTTCTCCGGTTGATTTTTCAAAAAACTTGTTGATGTTTATCATAAAATCAGAATTTATTCTTTCTGATGCTTTAAATTTCATCACTCCGTTGCCAAACTCGGTTATTTCTATATCGTTTTTCATAATATAAACAAGACGAGGTTGTTTTTCTTTTTCCAAATAAGAAATAAAATCTGTTACTTTATCAAAACGTGATTTTTCCGATATTTCACTTTTAACAGGAGTTGATATATTTTGCTTCACTTCAACGGCAAATCCGTTTTTTATGCTAGATTTTTTTTTTATATTCTCAAGCAGTTCTGCCGGAGTTGGAAGGTTTGCCGAAAAAGCAATACGAATTAATATCATTTCCAGTGCGTCTATGGGAACGGGAGCTGTTTGTATTTCGCTCAATCCTTTTATCAGCATCTGCCAAATTCTCGATAGCAGGGAAATATTAGTTTTTTCAGACATTGCTTTGAAGAAAGTTTTTTCTGCTTCGCTAAATCTTTCATCATTTACAAATGCCGGTAACAACAAAACTTTTGTTAAAGAATGGGTTATGTTTATTAAATCATTTATTATGGCGGTGGGATTTGCTCCGCTCTTATAAACTTCTTGAAGCTTTTTCACTAACTCTGCCATATCACCGCCTAAAAGCTTTTCAAATAAAGCAAATGCCTGACCTCTGTCTGCCATACCCAACATTTCTTTAACAATGTCGGTACGAACCTTGCCGCTACCTAGAGAAATAGCTTGGTCTAACAAAGATAAGCCGTCCCTGGCTGAACCGTCTGCAGCTGTTGCAATCATGTGCAATGCTTCTTCATCGGCTTTTAAATTTTCTTCCGCAACAATTTTATTAAAGAGCTTTTTCAAATCATCTATGCGAAGGCGTTGCAAATCGAATCTTTGGCATCGAGATAAAACAGTAACCGGAACTTTACGAATTTCAGTAGTAGCAAAAATAAACTTCACATGTGCCGGCGGTTCTTCCAATGTTTTTAACAACGCATTAAAAGCATTGTTACTTAACATGTGAACCTCGTCGATTATGTATATTTTATACCGGCAATTAGTCGGATTATAGCGAACTCCGTCTAAAATATCTCGAATATCGCCAACTCCTGTTCTTGAAGCCGCGTCAAGTTCTAAAACATCAATATTTCTTCCGGCTGCTATTGATTTACAATTTTCACAAATTCCGCAAGGATGTGTTGTCGGTCCGCCTTTGCCGTCAGTACCGATACAATTCAGTGCTTTTGCAATAAGTCTGGCGGTGGTAGTCTTACCGACACCTCTAATTCCGGTTAAAATATATGCGTGGTGTAATCTGTTTGACTTTATGGCATTGGTTAATGTCTGTACTAAAGCATCTTGCCCTAATAAATCTTCAAAATTTTGAGGGCGATATTTTCTTGCTAATACAACATATTGTTCTTGTTTATTTTCTTCAGCCATAGTCACTCAATCAAAAAAGGAGGAGGAACATCGACCTTAAACTCTTTCGTTACGGCTGCTTTCTTCCGAACCTGACCGGGTTGGCGAATGCTTAACCCGATGCCCTCCACAAACAACTAACTCAATATGGGCAGATTTTATACATAATTCAAGTAAAAAATCTTCTCTATCCCACTAATATTTATACATCAACAACGAATCGTCAGTTTCGCTTACTTCTTCAGCTTTTTCCAATTCTCTGCCAAAAATAAGTTCTTGTGCTTCTATCTCATCTTTACCGAAAATCAGCGGAGGATTTTTATCATAAAGAATCGATACATCTATATCTTCCAAACTTTCGGGAACAGAGTTAAATTTTTTCGGAGCCGCATCAACAACAACATCTCCCGAAGAAGTAATTTGCATAACATTTAAGCTATGTTGATTTTTACCGTTTTCAAAAAGGCGAAAAATACCATTAATACCGGCAAATCCGTCGGGAGTGGTGATTGCAACATCAAGATTTGCAGGGTTACGTTTAGCTAACGCAGAGGCTAAAGCAACGGCATCATAAGCAAAAGCAAATAATCCGTTAGGTTGTGAATCATATAATATTTTATACTTATTATTAAAATAAGCACCATGATTACGTGATAACACAGGGTAAGCCGCTCTGTACAAGGTAGATTCTTTATTTAAGTGTGTATTTTCCCAAACAGATGTCCCTAAAAACATTACATCGGGAGCAAATACGTCATAATATCCGAACATCGCCGTAGCCGATTTTAATTTACTGCCGGTTTCAGGAATTATTATGGCATCAAAATCGACTCCCTCTGCAGTTTCTGTTAAACTTAACTTTTTCAAATCTATTTTTGCTTGCTCATCTCCCTGTTTAACCAATTCGGTCAAACGTTCTTTTTCTTTCTTTATCGGTTCTGCTCTTTTTTCAAAATCACTCAACTGATTAATTATAGCTGAAAAGTCATTAGTATTAGGGTCATAAAAAGCAATTCTTACAACTGTTGCTCCGTGTTTTTTTGTTGATTTCACAGCAGCTTTTGCAACAGCCAGTCCGGTAGAATTGTCAGGTAAAAGCAATGCGAATCTGCTTCTGTCTTTTGATGTCGCATAACCAACTATTCTGTTTACTTGTTCTTCAATCAGTAAACCGATTGTATAGATTTGATTTTGTAAAACATCTTGATTGGTTGAAAATGCAATTACGGGAATATTGCTTCTTATGGTTCTGCTTGAAATTGCTTCAACAGAACCGGACATTAATGGCCCTATAATTAACTTAACCTGTTGATTAATAGCGTTTTCTACCGCAACCCTAGCTCCTTCGGGAGAGCTTTTCGTATCATAAAATTGTAAAATCAAATTAGGATTGTTCATATCTTCAAGCGCCAACATGGCTGCATTTTTTAAGCCTTGCCCAGCTTTTTCGGCTTCTCCGCTTAACGGCAACAACACACCTACTCTAAAACTTTGAGCAGTAACAAACTCTTGTTCATTAATTTGCCCCGAACTTTCTTCAAAATAACCGCGAGAAACAACAGCGGATTGACATGCAGACAAAACAGCTGCCAAAGCAAAAATATATATTTTTTTAAACACTTGCATTTTTTCCTAAAATATAAAACAATTATGCTCGATAATTTAGTTTAAAAAACGCGTAATGTAAAGCAAAAGAAAATGAAAAAAGGGTTATATATAGTCGCTACTCCGATAGGTAATATCGCCGACATATCAGAAAGAGCAAAAGAACTTTTAAATAACGCAGATGTTATTGCCTGCGAAGACACAAGAGTAACAAAAAAACTGTTAAATTTGCTCAATATCAGTTTAGGAACCAAAAAATTTATTCCTCTCCACGATCATAATGAACAGGAAAAAGCTCAAGAAATTATAGATATGGTTGTAAGAGACAATTTACTAGTGGTTCAAGTCAGCGATGCCGGCTCTCCTTTGATTTCAGATCCCGGTTATAAGTTAATCAGACAGTGTCATGAGCAAAATGTTCCGTTTTTTGTTGTTCCCGGTTGCTGTGCCATAATTTGTGCCTTACAAATGTCCGGCCTGCCTACTAATCGCTTTATGTTTGCCGGGTTTATTCCTAATAAAGACAAAGCCAGAGAAGATTTATTCAACGAATTGGCTTCCGTTAATACTACTCTTGTTTTTTATGAAACAGCCCCCAGATTGTTAAAAACTCTTTCTGTTGCCGCCGATATATTCAAAAACAGAGAATTTGCGGTAGCCAGAGAAATTACAAAACTTTACGAAGAATGTCGTACCGGAATGCCGAAAGATATAATATCTCACTTTGAAAACAATCCGCCGAAAGGAGAAATTGTGTTCATGGTAGCTCCGCCGACAGAAAGCAATAATGAAGATATTGATTTGGATACATTATTAAAAGAAAAGCTTTCTGAAAATCCGCTTAAAACTGTAGTAAAAGAAATTGTACAAGAATACAAACTTAACAAAAACGAGGTTTATCGTTTAGCGATAAAAATAAAAGATGAAATGCAATAATGCCGGAAAAATAGCGGAAACCATCGCTGTTTGGTACTTTAAACTGCACGGTTTTGCGGTGGTAAAACGCAATTTTATTACCGGACGAGGAACAGGAGCGGGTGAAATAGATTTAATTGTCACAAAAAATAATATGTTGGTTTTTGTTGAGGTAAAAAAAAGAAAAAGCATAGAAGATGCCGCATACTCAATAAAAGAATCTCAACAAAAACGTATTTGGAAAGCTGCAGAAAATTTCATAAAAAACAATTCTGAATATCAAGACTGCGATGTACGTTTTGATGCCTTTTTGATGAACTCAATATTCTCTTTTAAACATATTCCGGATGCTTGGCGTATATGGGAATAAAATACAGTTAATTCTTGGCTAAAAGTTCTTTGTTGATTATATTCATAGCATATAAATACGGAGAATATAAAAATGCCAAAAAAAATCTGTTTAGTTGACGGTTCGGGATACATATTTAGAGCTTTTTACGGATTGCCACCGATGACATCTCCGAGTGGAGTACCGGTGAATGCCGTATATGGTTTTACCAATATGTTTTTGAAACTCACTAATAAAATAGATTGTGATTATAATTTGGTGTTGTTTGATGCTAAAAGACAAAATTTTCGTAACGACTTTTATCCGGAATATAAAGCTACCCGTAAAGACACTCCTGAAGATCTAATACCGCAATTTCCGATTATCCGAGATGCTGTAAGCGCTCTAAAGCTTAATCAACTGGAAATGGAAGGTTTTGAAGCGGATGATTTGATTGCAACTTATACTTCTAAAGCCTTAAGTAAAGGTATGGAAGTAGTAATTGTATCAGCCGATAAGGATTTAATGCAGCTCATACGTCCGGGAGTAAGTTTTTATGACCCGATGAAAGATAAATTTTTCACCCCCGAAGATGTTAAAGAAAAATTTGGTGTATATCCCGAAAAAGTACCTGATGTTCAAGCGTTGTCGGGTGACAGCACCGATAATGTTCCCGGAGTTCCGGGAATCGGCCCTAAAACAGCCGCAGAATTGGTAAATACTTACGGTTCATTGGAAGGTGTTTTGGCTCATGCGGGAGAAATAAAGCAAAACAAACGTAGAGAAACATTGTTAGCTAATATTGAAAACGCAAGAATATCTCTCCGTCTTGTAACCTTAAAAAATGATGTTCCCGTTGAACGCGATGTAGAGGACTATCCTTTTCATTGTCCTGATGTTTCAAATGCAGAGGCTTTTGTTGAAAAATACGGTTTTAACAGTTTACGTTTACGAGTTTTAAAATGGGTAGAAGAACAATGTGTAAAAAAAGGCAACATTGCATATCCTAAAAAAAATGAAATTGAGGCAAAATATTGTTTAGCTTCAAACTCTGCCGATTTAGAAAATTGGCTTAAAACAGCATATAAATATCAAAAAATAGCTCTAAAATGCTTTACCGACGGAAGTAATCCCGTTTTTGACGATATAAAAGGAATTGCTCTGGCAACGGAAGACGGTAATGCAATATACGTACCTATCGTTAAAGCAAAAGAATCCGGTGAAGTTTTTGATTTGTTTTCGGTTAATAATCTCATGGAAACAAAAGGACTAAACACGAAAGAACTTATAAAAATCCTTTTACCCGTTTTGAGTGATAATTCTGTTCTGAAAATAGGTATTAATATAAAATCAGATATGCATTTTTTAAGTAAACTGTTTTCTGAAAAAATAAAAATTTTTCCTTATGATGATATTGCAATAATATCTTATGTGCTTGATTCCACAAATCATGGTCACGGATTAAGAGAATTGGCGGAACTTTTTTTAGATAAAAAAATGCAAAACCCCGATGTTGTTTTCGGAACCGGAAAACAAAAAATAGCAATAGAAAATGTTGAAGCGAGTATAATGACGTCTTTTGCTTGTGAGCAAGCCGATTTCATTTTGCGTATTTTAAATGTATTGCGACCACGTCTTTTATCCGAACATATGGTAACCGTATATGAGCACTTTGATCGACCGTTAGTTGCTACTTTGTTTGATATGGAACAAAACGGAGTTATGGTTGATTCAGTAAAATTATCTGAATTCAGTAAATATTTAGAACAAAGACTGCACTATATTGAAGCGGATATATATCAGCTTGCGGGAGAAGAATTTAATATCGCCTCACCAAAACAATTAGGTGAAATTTTATATAATAAACTAGGCTTGCAGGGTAAAAAGCACTCCAGCGGAAATTTTCAAACCGGAGCAGATGTTTTAGAACAAATGGCAGAAGAACACCCGTTACCTGAAAAAATATTGGAGTGGAGAGGTATTAATAAACTTAAAACCACCTATACCGATACCCTTTTGCAACAATTAGATAAAAACAGCAGAATACATACAACCTATGACCAGGCAAATGTTAATACCGGTCGGTTGTCTTCAAACAACCCTAATTTACAAAATATACCTGTTCGCAGTGAAGATGGTCAAAAAATTCGTCAGTGCTTTATTGCCAAACAAGGTTATAAACTCATATCTGCGGACTATTCGCAAGTTGAACTGCGATTGTTAGCCGTCTTGGCAAATGTAAAAGCACTGAAAGAAGCTTTTGCAGAAGGAATAGACATTCATACCGCTACAGCAATGAAAGTTTTCGGTTTAACAAAAGAACAAGTTACTCCGACCATAAGAAGAAATGCAAAAGCTATAAACTTCGGAGTTATATACGGAATATCACAATACGGGCTGGCAAAACAAATAGATGTAACTCCGGCAGAAGCAAAAAAATATATAGATGCTTATTTTGAAAAAATGCCCGAAATTAAAGTATTTATGGATAAAACAATAGCCTTTGCTCGAAAGTTCGGATATGTCGTAACCCCTTTTGGCAGAAAATGTGCGGTACCGGGCATAAACGATAAAAACAAAAGAATTGTCGCTTTTGCCGAAAGAGCAGCCATGAACGCACCTTTGCAGGGCGGTGCCGCAGATATAATGAAGCGAGCTATGAATAATTTGTTTAACACCTTAAACAACAGTAATTTTCAATCTAAAATGCTACTTCAAGTTCATGATGAAATTGTTGTAGAGGCTCCGGAAAATGAAGTTGAAAACATTTGTAAACTCATAAAAAACGTTATGGAACAAGCTGTTGACTACGACGTAAAATTCATTGCCGATGTAGGTATCGGAGACAACTGGTCGCAAGCACACTAAAAAAACATAAAATATGTAAAAAATATGCACAAAATAGTGGATTTTTGTGAGTTTTTTCTATGCTTTCAAACTAAAATATCGTATATTTGTTTGAGTTTAAAAATAACAAGGAAAAATACATTATGGTAGAAATGACACAGGCTAATATTGCCAAAGAAGAACAAGAATATAATGCTGATTCCATTAAAGTTTTGCATGGTCTTGAAGCTGTAAAAAAACGTCCGGGTATGTATATCGGTGATACCGATGACGGAACCGGTTTACATCACATGATTTATGAGGTTTTGGATAATGCTATTGATGAAGCTTTGGCCGGCTATTGTGATAAAACAGAAATCATTTTAAATCCTGACGGCTCTGCTACAATTCGTGATAATGGTCGCGGTATCCCTGTCGGTATGCACAAAGAAGAAGGTGTTTCCGCTGCGGAAGTTATTATGACACAACTTCACTCAGGCGGTAAATTCGACAACAATTCATACAAAGTATCCGGTGGTTTACACGGTGTAGGTGTATCGGTAGTTAATGCTCTTTCTATTTGGTTACGTTTACGTATTTGGCGTGAAGGTTATGAACATGTTGCCATGTTCTCAGAAGGAAATGTTACCGAACACTTAAAAGTTGTCGGTGAAGCTCATGGTCGCCACGGAACAGAAGTGACATTTTTACCGTCTCCGAATACTTTTACCATGACAGAATTTAATTTTGATGTTTTGGAAAGAGCAATTCGTGAAAAGGCATTTTTAAATTCCGGCGTATATCTTAAACTCATCGACAATCGCGGTCCTGAACCGAGAGAAGTTGTTATGCATTACGAAGGCGGATTAAAAGCTTTTGTTAATCACATTAACAAATCCAAAGCTCCTTTGCATGAAAGTGTGATTTCTTTTGCCGGTGAAGACAAAGATATTCAAGTAGAAGCTGCTCTGCAATGGACAAATGCTTACAACGAAAGTATGTTGTGTTTTACCAACAATATTCCGCAAAAAGACGGTGGTACTCACTTAGCCGGATTCCGTGCTGCACTAACCAGAACCATTAACAACTACATAAACGAAAACGGTCTGATTAAGAACAAAGATAAAGATATGATAACCGGCGAAGATATGCGCGAAGGTTTGAGTTGCGTATTGTCGGTTAAAGTTCCTGACCCGAAATTTTCATCACAAACCAAAGATAAACTTGTTTCTTCAGAAGTTCGTCCGGTTGTAGAAGGTGTTATCAGCAACAAACTTCAAGAATGGTTAGAAGAACATCCGGCAGAAGCAAAAATTATCGTAGGTAAAATTGTAGAAGCCGCTACCGCTCGTGAAGCTGCTCGTAAGGCTCGCGAATTAACTCGTCGCAAAGGTGTACTAGATATTGCATCTCTCCCGGGAAAACTTGCAGACTGTCAAGAAAAAGACCCTGCTTTATCAGAAATATTCATCGTGGAGGGGGATTCCGCAGGCGGTTCCGCAAAACAAGGTCGTGACCGCAGAACACAAGCTATTTTGCCTTTACGTGGTAAAATTTTAAATGTTGAGAGAGCTCGTTTTGACAGAATGTTAAATTCTGCCGAAATCGGAACAATGGTTACCGCATTCGGTACCGGTATCGGTCGTGAAGAATTTGATATTAACAAATGTCGCTATCATAAGATTGTAATTATGACCGATGCTGACGTTGACGGTAGCCACATTCGTACATTATTGCTCACTTTCTTCTATCGTCAAATGCCTGAAATTATCGAAAAAGGCTATGTATATATCGCTCAACCACCGCTTTATAAAGCCAAAAGAGGTAACTCTGTTCTTTATCTGAAAGATGACAAAGAAATGGAAGACTATCTGGTTCGTGGCGGTTGCGAAGATGCCGTATTACAAAAGAAAAGCGGTGAACAATTAGCCGGACAAGATTTGATTACGATGGTAGAAAGCACAAGAAAAGCTCGTAACATGATAGCCGTTCTTAATAAAAAAGCTCCTGAAAAAATCGTTGAGCAAATGGCTATCGACGGAATGTTTGCTCGTGATGTTATTGAAAACAAAGATTTATTGTTGTCAAAAGCTCAACAAGTTGCCACTAAACTTGATAAACAAGAGGCTGAATATGATAAAGGCTGGAAAGCAGATATTATGGCTGACGGCTCTTTGAACTTCCACAGAACTTTAAGAGGTGTTGAAGAAAGACATATTATCGGTAATGCTATTTTCGATACCCCCGAAGCAAGAGTTTTAAACGAATTAAGAACTTTCCTATCTGATAATTATTCGGAAGAACAAACTCTGTCTTCACCTAAACTTGGAGAAGAAAAGAAAATTCACGGACCGGTATCTTTTGTTGATGCAATTATGGCTATGGGACGTAAAGGTATTTCTTTACAACGTTATAAAGGTTTGGGAGAAATGAACCCTGAACAGTTGTGGGAAACAACATTAGATCCTGAAGCTCGTTCTTTGTTACAAGTTAAGATAGATATGCTTGACGATGCAGATCAGGTATTTTCTACATTAATGGGCGATGTTGTTGAACCTCGTAAAGAGTTTATTCAAGAAAATGCTCTTAATGTTACTAACTTGGATATTTAATCAAACAAAAAGCTCCGAAATAAAATTCGGAGCTTTTTTGTAAAAGGAAAGCACTTTGATGAAAATCAAAGTGCTTGTTTTCTGCCGATAAGTTGATTGGGGGGTCAAGACTGTAAATAGCAGAAAACTGTCTTAATTTTACATTAGATTTAATAATAAAGCAAGTATCTAAAATTTTTTAATGGAAAAAATTATATTAAAAGACTAAACTCAACTCAACAATGTGTGTAAAAAGCTTATAATATAGGACTAATATGAAAATAGGAGTTTTTGATTCGGGGCTTGGTGGCCTGGTGATAACTAAAGCATTTATAGAAAAACTTCCCGAATATGATTATTTTTATTATGGTGATTCGGCTCATTTACCCTATGGAGATAAAACATCAGGACAAATTTTAAGTTATAGTTTGGCTGCCATGCGTTATATGATTGCACAGAAGTGCAAAATCATAATTATCGCTTGTAACACTGCAACAGCAATATCTTTACGATATATCCAACAACGTTTTATTCCGCAATATGCTCCTGATGTAAAAGTTTTAGGGGTGGTTATACCTACTGTTGAAGTAGCTCTGCAAAACAATGTAAAAAAAGTCGGTATTGTAGCAACATCAGCAACCATTCGCTCGCATATTTATCAGCAAGAGCTCAAAAAAATTAAAACAGATGTTGATATTATTGAGGTTGCATCTCCGGAATTGGTTCCGTCAATAGAAAATAATAAATTTGATTTAGCTGAAGAATTTGTGAGAGAATATTCTCAATCTTTCAAAACCGTTGACAGCCTTATTTTAGGTTGTACACATTATCCGTTGATAAAAGATTTTTTCAGAAAATATTTACCGGATGTTCATATCGTATCACAAGATGAATTGATGGCAAAAAAATTACAAAACTATTTATATCGCCATCCGGAAATTGAGTCTTGTCTCAGTAAAAACGGATTAAGAGAATTTAAGGTTAGTTCGCTAAATAAACACTCACAAAAAGTTGCAACAAACCTATTTACCGATATAGCAATAACAAAAGCCTGACAGCTCTTGCAATATTGAGATTTTTTACCTACATATAGTTTAGATTAATTTATAAAGGATAACGTTATGACTACAATTTTATGCGTTCGTAAAGACTCAGAAGTTGTATTGGCCGGAGACGGACAGGCAACTCTCGGAGAAGCTGTTATTTTCAAATCAAAATCGGTAAAAGTTCGTCGAATCGGTAACGGAAAAATTATTGCCGGATTTGCCGGTGCGGCCGCTGACGGCATAACTTTAATTGAACGTCTTGAAGCAAAATTGGAAAAATATGCCTATCAGCTGAAACGAGCCGCTGTTGAACTGGCAAAAGATTGGCGTATGGATAAATATTTGCGACAATTACAAGCATTTATGATTGTTGCCGATAAAGATATTTCATTGGTAATTTCCGGAACCGGAGAAGTTATGGAGCCCGATGACGGGATTATAGGTATCGGAAGCGGTGGTAATTATGCCATGGCCGCAGCAAAAGCTTTGTATGATGTAGAAGGTATGAGTCTTGAAGATATTGCTCGTAAATCAATGACTATTGCCGGCGATATAGATGTATATACGAATCATAATTTAATCATAGAAAAGGTATCAAAAGATGACTAGTACAAATTTTAGTCCGCGTGAGATTGTATCAGAATTAGACCGATACATTATCGGTCAAAAAGAAGCTAAAAAAGCCGTAGCTGTAGCTTTGCGAAATCGTTGGCGTCGTATGCAAGTAAACGAATCGTTGCGAGAAGAAATCGTTCCGAAAAATATTTTAATGGTCGGACCGACCGGTGTAGGTAAAACAGAAATTTCTCGCCGTTTGGCAAAACTGGCTAAAGCTCCTTTTATCAAAGTTGAAGCAACAAAATTTACCGAAATCGGCTATGTAGGAAGAGATGTCGAATCGATTATTCGTGATTTGGTTGATATTGCCATAGCTCAAAATAAAACTCAAATGCGTAAAGTTGTTGAAGAAAAGGCAGCTTTGTCCGCTGAAGAAAGAATTTTAGAAGCACTAGTCGGCGTTTCGGCAAGCGATGAAACAAAACAAAAGTTTCGCCAAATGTTCAGACAGGGTGAATTAGATGAAAGAGAAATAGAAATAAGTATTATTGATACTCAATCAAACACCATGCCGACAATGGAAATACCGGGAATGCCGGGAGCTTCCATGGGAATGATAAGTTTAGGAGATATTTTAGGAAAATCTTTCGGAGATAAATATAAAACTAAAAAAATGAACGTCGCCGATGCCAGAAAAGTGGTTATTCAAGAAGAATGTGATAAATTGATAGATGAAGAAAAAATTATTTCATCTGCAATAAAGTCCGTAGAAAATGACGGTATAGTCTTTATTGATGAAATAGATAAAATTAGCGGTCGTGATGATCGTAGGGGTGGCGATGTATCAAGAGAAGGTGTACAAAGAGACTTGTTGCCGTTAATAGAAGGAACAACTGTTTCAACCAAACATGGTATGGTAAAAACCAATCATATCTTATTTATCTGTTCCGGTGCTTTCCATTTATCAAAGCCGTCCGATTTACTTCCGGAATTGCAAGGAAGATTACCCATAAGAGTTGAACTGCAAGCTCTCAAGCATGAAGATTTTGTACGTATTTTAACGGAACCGGAAGCTAATTTAATAGAGCAATATCAAGCTTTGTTAAAAACAGAAAATTTTGAACTCGAATTTTCTCCCGAAGCAATCGACAGAATCGCTGATATTTCGGTTCAAATTAATGAAAATGTAGAAAATATCGGCGCTCGTCGTTTGCATACGGTATTAGAGATTTTGTTGGAAGATATAAGCTATTCTGCTTCAGACAGAAGCGGAGAAAAAGTTGTTATAACACCGCAAATGGTAGATGAAAAATTGAGTAAGTTCACCCATATCAGCGATTTATCGAAGTTTATTCTCTAATGCAACGTCTAGGAATATACATTCATTGGCCTTTTTGCAAAAGCAAATGTCCGTATTGTGATTTTTTCAGTCGGGTAAAAAAAGATATTAATCAAGAAGAATTGATTTCATCTTATTTATCCGACTTGGAATATTATCGTTCACTCAATGATAATTACATTGTAGAAAGTATATTCTTCGGAGGAGGAACTCCTTCGCTAATAGAGCCTCAATATATAGAAAAAATAATTGATAAAACGGCTTCCTTATGGAAATGTAAAGATAATATTGAGATTTCTCTCGAAGCGAACCCTAATACCGACAACGGAAATTTATTTGCTGATTTAAGACAAGCAGGTATTAATCGTTTGTCTTTAGGTGTTCAAGCGCTAAACGAAAAAGATTTGAAATTTTTAGGAAGAACTCACTCTCTCAATCAAGCATACAAATCCATAGATTCTGTTCTACAAAATTTTGATAATCATTCAATAGATTTAATTTATGCTCGTCCTAATCAAAAACCGCAAGAATGGGAAAAAGAATTACAAAACGCTTGCAGTTTAGGATTAAAACATCTCTCATTGTATCAACTTACTATTGAAGAAAATACTTTTTTTGCTCGTAAAGGTATTAAACCTGCAAATGATGATGTTGCGGAAGAATTATATAAACTATCGGATAAGATTATAAAAACATCCGGTTACTCGCGTTATGAAGTTTCTAATTATGCTCAAAAAGGTTTTGAATGTTATCATAATTTAGGCTATTGGGAAGGTTTTGATTATGTCGGAATCGGCAATGGCGGTATCGGACGAATCCATATAGCAAATGATGTTTACAATACATTCTATCCTCGTAAACAGGAGATAATAACAAAAACAGAACGTGCCGAAGAACTTTTGATTATGGGACTCCGCATGACAAAGGGAATAAACAAAAATCTTTTTACCGAACTTTGCGGAATCGGTTTAGATAAAATAATAGATAAACAAGCATTAAATAATCTAAAAAAAGATGAATATATCGAGGAGGATGATAATAATATTAGGGTTACCGAAAAAGGTAATTTTGTTTTGAATTATATTATAAATAAACTCGTTGGCTTATAAAATATTAACTTATCCGTGTTACTCTTTTCTGACAGGGGAAAAGACATGATTATGCGGTGGTTAAAATCGTTACAAATATACAAAGACAGAAGAATGCTCACAATGTTGGGGCTTGGTTTTTCAAGCGGTTTCCCCTTTCTTTTGGTATCAAGCACTCTATCTTTGTGGTTAAAGGATAGCGGTTTAGCTTATGGAATTATCGGTGCTTTTGCTTTGGTTAAATCTCCTTATAGCTTCAAATGGGCTTGGTCTCCGCTGATAGACAGAATTAAACTTCCGCTTTTTAATAGGTTAGGTCGCAGGAGAGGTTGGGCTTTATTTACTCAAATTTGTTTAGCTGCATCAATTTTGATTATGGCACAAATGTCACCATCTCCGGAAAATTGGAAACTGGTTGCATTTTTTGCAATGGCTGTGGTTTTTTGTTCCGCATCTCAAGATATTGTCGTAGATTCTTTTCGTATCGACAGCTTTGAAGATAATGAACAAGGTGCCGGCTCGGCAGTATTTGTTTTAGGTTATAGAATCGGTATGATATTTTCCGGAGCTTTTGCTTTACTTTTGGCAGAACATTTATCATGGAATATGGTTTATACAATAATGTCTTGCGGAGCATGGGTTGGAATTATAACCATTTTATTGTCTAAAGAGCCTGAAAAAGACAGGTCATATTATGAACCTTCTGCAGTAAAACTTCCGTTTTTTCCAAGATTAAAAAGGTTTTTACGTCGCTCTATCGTTGCTCCTTTTACCGACTTTATGAAGCATAATAAGTGGCTCTTAATTCTTATTTTTATCCTTTTGTATCGCTTAAGTGATGACTATAAAGCTCCGATGACAACCGTATTTTATGATGATATGGGTTTTACAAAAACACAAATAGGATATGCTTCAAAAATTTATGGCATGATTGCAACAATTATCGGCGGTTTAATAGGCGGAATTATAATAAGCCGAAAAGGTGTAAAATACAGTTTAATGCTTGCCGGTATTTTACAGGGAGTTACCAACCTTGTTTATGTAGGACAAGCTTTTGCCGGAAATAATATTTATATGTTGGGAGCAACAATTTGCGCCGACAGTTTGGCAGGAGGAATGGCTACCACCGCATTGGTGGCATATCTTTCGTCTTTGTGTAGTGTAGCATATACGGCAACTCAATATGCTCTGCTTTCTTCCTTAATGAGTCTAACAAGAGATATATTATCATCAAGTAGCGGTTGGATGGCAAGTCACATGAGTTGGCCGTATTTCTTTCTGTTTGCAACATCTTTGGTTTTTCCGGCATTGATATTGCTCTGGTATATGATAAAGAAAGATATAATTAAATAAGGCTATCTTCTCAAAATTATCTTATTCTATCGATAATTCGATTAATCTGTCTAAGCTGTTTTGCTCTGATTTGTTATATCCTTCAGAAGCTTTTTCTTCATCTTCTTTTGATTTTTTCTTTTCAACCTTAGGCTGGAGAAGTTTATCAAATAAATTATTCATATCTTCTGATAAAACGCTTTCTTCTTTTGATTTTTCTTCTTCTTTAGCAACTGCTTCCTGTTGTTCTTTTACGGACTCAAACAACTCTTGAGGCAACATTTTTTCAATAGGTTCGGCAAAATCACCTGCAAGTTGGTAATATTTCGATTCTTTGAATAAATCCGGTTGTTCATCAGGGGGAAGCATCCATCCGGCTAAAATATTAAATAAGATAATTAAAATACAAGCTCTGACGATACCGAAAAATAAGCCCAAGAGTCTATCAATAGTGCTTAGTTTACTCGAACGAATCTTGTTTATTATTTGAGAGGTTATAATTATCCATACAACGAAAAAAACAACAATTATAAGTATAGATGACACTATTACCGCAAAAATATCATTATCGATATATTTATGCATAAACGGTTCTACGATAGGGAGCATAACCACGATTGCAACAACTGACAAAGACCAACCGATTATAGATAATACTTCTTTTAATAACCCTCTGTTCAGCGCAATAAGAGCAGATATTGCAACAACAACTAATATAAAAATATCAAGATTATTCATTATTTTTTCCTTAATTAAACCAGTTTATCAATTTTTGAACATTACCTATTTCATGCAAAGATATGTTCGATGATGATAATTTTTTATCTTTTTTATATTGTGCCGGAACAATAGCACTTTTAAAACCTAATTTGTGAGCTTCTTTCAATCGTAAATTAGGCTGACTTACCGCTCTTATTTCTCCGGATAATCCGATTTCACCAAAAATAACCATATCAGCAGGTAGAGGGTGGTTAGTTAATGATGATATTATTGCCATGGCAACGGCTAAATCAGCTGCAGGCTCTGATATTTTTAAACCACCGGCAATATTGAGGTAAACATCTTGACTGCTTAAGTTTAGTCCACCTCTTGCTTCTAATACGGCTAATACCATCGATAATCTGCCGGAATCCCAACCGACTACCGCTCTCTTGGGACTGGCATATCCGGTCGGACTGACCAATGCTTGAATTTCCACTAACACCGGTCGTGAACCTTCTATTCCGGCAAAAACACAAGAACCGGATATATTTCCTTGCCTTTCGGCTAAAAATAAAGCTGATGGATTTTCAACTTCAACCAACCCTTTGTCTTGCATTTCAAAAACACCGATTTCGTCAGTAGCTCCATAGCGATTTTTAACCGCACGCAAAATACGGAATTGATGACCTCTTTCACCTTCAAAATATAAAACCGTATCAACCATGTGTTCTAAAACTCTGGGACCGGCTATTGAACCTTGTTTTGTTACATGTCCGACCAAGAACAATACAAATCCTTTTTTCTTTGCAAGTTTTATAAGCTCATAAGCACAGGCTCGAACTTGTGAAACACTTCCCGGTGTTGATTCTGCTTCTTCCAAATACATGGTTTGTATAGAATCGATAACTACTACTTTTGCATTAGTTTTTTCTAATGTAGCAACAATATCTCTTACATCGGTTGCTGAGGCGAGATTTACCGGAGATTGCTCTAATCCTAGTCTTTTAGCTCTGATACGAACCTGATCTAAAGCCTCTTCTCCCGAGATATAATAACATTCCGGCTTACTTTCTATATTTGATATACTTGCGCAAGTTTGAAGCAATAAAGTAGATTTTCCGATACCTGGATCTCCTCCTACCAATATAACAGATCCCGGAACTAATCCGCCGCCACTTACTCGATCTAATTCCTTTATTTTTGTGCCTATACGTTCAATCAGTTGAGAGTTACCGCTCAAGGATACAAAATCGATTATTTTACCTTTGTTTTTCGGATTAAAGTTAGAAAACCCCTCTCCTCCCGTTTGTTCTTCAACTATAGTGTTCCATTCTCCGCATGAATCGCACTTTCCCTGCCATTTCGGATATGTTGAACCGCAATTTTGACAAACATATTGAATCAGAGTTTTTTTAGCCATTTCAGCCTCCGTTATATTTCAACCTTGATAGGACCTTGTGATGAACCTTGTACAAATTGTCTTACATAAGGATTATCTGTTGTATCAAGTTCTTGAACAGAACCTTGCCATACAATTTTTCCTTTGTATAGCATTGCTATTCTATCGGCAATTTTGCGTGCAGAAGCCATATCGTGCGTAATAGTCAAAGCACTTGCTCCGATTTTTTTTACCGAATTAATAATTAAATCATTAATTACATCTGCCATTATCGGGTCAAGTCCGGTTGTAGGTTCATCAAAAAAGATGATTTCGGGATTGGTTGCAATCGCTCTGGCAAGTCCTACCCTTTTTTGCATACCTCCGGACAGTTCCGAAGGAGATAAATCGGCAACATCTTCACTTAATCCTACTTGTCTTAGATATTTTACAGCTTCTTGTTTTGCTTTTTTACGAGGCATTTTTTGATTTTCAATAAGCCCGAAAGCAACATTTTCCCATACGGTTAAACTGTCAAATAGTGCTCCGCCTTGAAAAAGCATTCCCATCTTGGAATATAACTCTTCCGCTTCTTTTTTGTTTACACCTACAGACTCTTTTCCGTTGATTTTTATAGATCCTTCATCAGGAGTTATTATACCTTGAATACACTTTATCAAAACAGACTTTCCGGTTCCGGAACCTCCGATTACAACCAAAGATTCACCTTCGGCAATATCTATATCAACACCGTCGAGAACAACTTTATGACCGAATGATTTGTGTAAATTTTTAACCGATATTTTTGCTTTCATCTCAGGCTCCTTATTTAGTAAAAATCATTCCGGTTATAATATAGTTACATATCAAAATTAGTATAGACGAAGAAACCACCGCATTTGTTGTAGCATTACCTACACCTTGTGCTCCGCCTTTGGATTCGTAACCGTTATAGCACCCCATTAATGCTATGATTGCACCAAAAACAGCCCCTTTTATTACGCCGGTATAAATGTCTATCATCTGCAGTTCGTTTATTGTGGTATTTATGTAATTTGCCGCATTATATTCAAGTTGATAAATAGCAACAGTATATCCGCCCAAAATACCGATTATATCACCAATTAAAACTAATAGCGGAAGCACCAAAATTGCTGCCAACATACGAGGTGTAACCAAATATTTAAATGGGTTAGTTGACAGGGTTGATAAAGCGTCTATCTGTTCGGTAACACGCATTGTTCCTAATTCTGCCGCCATAGCTGCACCAATTCTTCCGGCAACCATTAAACCTGAAAAAACCGGTGCAAGTTCTCTGGTTACGGCAATTAAAACAACTTGAGCTACCGCACTTTCAGCTCCATAGCTTGAAAAACCGGCATTTGTTTGAAGAGCTATAACCATACCGGCAAAAACCGTTGTCAGCGCCACAACAGGTAAAGAATAAAAGCCTATATCCACCATTTGTTTCAACAGTAATTTAAGATAAAAAGGCGGAGTTATGCAATTATACAATGTTCTGCCGATAAAAATAGTGAGTTTTCCTAAACGAGAAATAAAACCTATTAAAGGTTTTCCAAGTCCTCGCAAAAATTTTTCTATATATTTAAACATTAGCTCTTCCTTATAAAATATGTTCAAATGATAAAGTAAGGCTATTTATTTTGCAAGTAATTGATTATTTTTTACAACAAGATAAAACTATTTTTTCTGACGCAGATGAGGAAAAAGGATGAATTTTTATAAGCGGAATTTTTACCCCGAGAATTTCTTTATATTCAGGCAACGGAAGTCTTTCTATTTCTTCATTATCGGAAACCAGCTGAACAACCAATTTTAATTCAGCTGAAGATAAAAACGGGAATTCAACAATACCTATTCCTCTAACCTCTAATTTTCCTTGTATATTTTTCGGACAAGATACTTTAATTATTCCGTCTACATTTTCAACATCTGTTCTGTCATCAGCTACTAAAACAGCATTTTTATTCATAATCAAACGCAATGCCAAGTCAGATTTTCCTGCTCCGGACCTTCCTATGATTAAAATTCCTTTTTTTTCAAAAGCTACTGTTGTTGCATGAATATTTTCAGTCATTTAGTTTTTGCAACCTTAAATTTTTATCAACATCAGCTGTTTCTATTTTTATTTTTCGCCCTTGCTCATAAGAAGTTATCTCTAGCCTAAAAATATTTTTCGGTAAATACCCTTGCATTTTTTCAGGCCACTCAATCAGAGAAACTCCTTCATACAAGGCTTCTTCCATACCTATTTCAAAAATTTCTTCGGGAGATTTTAAGCGATACAAATCAAAATGATATATATCAAAATCTTTTGCATCATAAACTTGAACCAATGTAAAAGTCGGACTAGGAACTTCGTTAGCAGAAGTAAGATTTTTAACGAAGGCTCTGGATAAAACACTTTTTCCCATACCAAGAGTGCCATAAAGGGCAAAAACATCGCCTTTTTTTGCAATCGACGATAATTTTTGCCCTAATCTGATAGTGTCTTCTTCAGTATTACAGATAAATTCCATTTTTATCCTACATATAATCCCATAAACGTTTTTTGGTTTTTGGTTTTATTATTTTTATTTTCGGTTTTTTAGATTGAATTTCACGCCAATCCCACGGTTTATAAAATTGTCCTTGCCACATACCTCTGCGAGCTTCTTGAGCTTGCATTTCATAAGGATGATAAATTGGGTTGTTAGGTAATGATACAGCCCATCCGGCAGCCACAAGCGCAGCACCCAAATCATATTGTCCGTAAGCGCAAGTTGCAACAACGTTGCCTTTAGAATCTTGTTTCAGAACGTGACATTCCAGTTCTCCGTCTTGTATCCAACCTTGCAACCAACGAGCAGCTTCTTTTCCGCAAGCATAAGAACGTCCTTGAGCATTGGCACAGGTTTGATTTTTTTCCGGTGCATCAATTCCGTAAAGTCTTATGTAATGGTTTCTCATATTTAATGTATCAGCATTAACAACTTGCACTGAGCCATATACTGCAGGATAGTCATTAGGATTAAAGTTTTTAGGAGGTGACACAGGCTGAGAACCATTTCCGCCACCTAAAAGACTATTAACAAATCCCATTACACCACCGCTTTCTCTTTCCGGTTCTCTAACCGGAACTTGTTGAGGAGGAAGCGGAGCCGGAGTATCAACAACCGTTCGTGGAGCTTCGCCAACATTTATCGGTTCGGGAATAACTTCTTTATTCACAACAGGAGCTTGAGGTTGTTGAGGTTCAACACTTGGTTCAGGCATTTTTATATCATTAAAGTTTTCGCCCAAAACTGGTGTGTTCTGTTGTTCTTCGAGCTGTAACACTCTTGAATTTTCGTTTGTGTCTCCTTGTTGTGTTTTTCCGGCACCTATAAACTTTTGCAAATTAGGAATAACGTTTTGTACACCACCATCAAAAGCGCCTATGGCATAAAGAATAAATCCTACTATACCTATGATAACCAACAACGATGGTAAGCACCCCATTGCTCTCCATACGAGTTTTCCGAAAATATATAAAACGACCAATCCTAAGATAAGTCCGACTAAGCCACCGCCCTGCATCAAAATGCTTGAGCTTTGCGTTCCGCTACCGCCGATAAATATTAATGCTATTGCGGCTAAACCTAAAAAAAGTTTCTTCAAGAACATCATGGGACTTATCCTTCTATATTTTAATTTTCAGATATATTAGTCATAAGACCGTAAAAATATAGTTACTTTTATTTTGCCTTTTTATAGCAGCGGCAGTGACAAATTCCGTCTCTTTCAATATCGCTACGACAAAGTTCTGAAATACAAAAACGATTGTCATTGTTACCGTCACAAGGACATCTGTGCCATTCGTTTTCACCAAACATCATGTTTTTGGCACGGGCAATTTTTTCGATATTTTCTGTAGCTTCAAATCCGGCTTCTTTGCAGTTTGCAATCATCTTTTCTAAAATAGTCATTTTTTATCCTTTTATCTACTTTGTTAATTAATTTTTTTAGAGTGTATTACTTTGGCTCAAAATGTCAATTATCTTATCAAGTTGTGCAAGGTTTGTGTAACTCAGAACAACTTTTCCGCCACCGTTTTTTGCGGTTGATATTTTGACTTTTAACCCGAGTTTTTTATTTATATTCTTTTCTATATCAATAATATCTTCATTTTGTTTCACCTTTTTCTCGGGTGCTGTTTTATTGTTTTTAACCAAAGCCTCAACCTGACGAACATTAAGACCTTTTTCAACAATTTTTCGAGCTAACTCAACAGCATTTTCAAGTCCTATTAAAGGTCTGACATGACCGGCGGTAATTTTTCCGTTACGAACCATTTGTTGAATCTCTAAAGGCAAAACTAATAAACGAAGAGTATTGGCTATATAACTTCTTGACTTACCTATTATTTCAGATAAAGCCTCTTGTGTATGTGAAAATTCATTAATTAGTCTTTGAAGACCTTCTGCTTCTTCTATCGCAGATAAATTTTCACGCAAAAGATTTTCAACTAATGCAACCTCAAGAACTTCTTTGTCATCCATTTCTTTTATGATAACCGGAACTTCATTAAGTCCTGCTTGTTTCGCTGCTCTAAAACGTCTTTCTCCGGCAATAATCTCATATTTACCGTCATTGTCTTTTCTGACCAACAAAGGTTGCAAAACACCTTTTTCTTTTATTGAAGCAGAAAGAGCATCTAAGGCCTCTTTGTCAAAATCTAAACGAGGTTGAAACTGACTTGCATATAACATATCAACCGATATCTTTTCAGCACCGTTGTTTTTTTCTGTTACTTTAGGTTCAGAATTTTCTCTTAAAATGGAGTTATCATCTCCCAGTAAAGCTCCTAATCCTCTGCCCAAGCTTTTTCTTTTATTGTTATCTAACATGCTATCAATTCCTTTTCTCTTTTCAACACTTCTCCGGCAAGATTAATATATGCTTGTGAGCCCGGACATTTAAAATCATATAATAAAACAGGCTTTCCATGTGACGGTGCTTCAGACACACGAACATTTCTCGGAATTACGGTTTTGTATACTTTATCGCCAAAATACTTACGAACATCTTCTTCAACCATTTGTGTAAGGTTGTTTCTGCCGTCATACATTGTCAGAACAACACCTTGAAGCTCTAATTTAGGATTAAAGTGTTTTTTTATCAAATTTATATTGCTGATTAAATCAGTCATACCTTCAAGAGCCAAATATTCACATTGTAAAGGAACTATAACAGCATCTGCCGCCACCAATGCGTTTATGGTAACAAGACTCAATGACGGAGGGCAGTCTATTAAAACATAATCATATCCCATCACTGTTTTACTAAGAGCATCTTTTAATGCAAATTCCCTACGCTCTTTATCGATGAGTTCAACTTCGGCGCCGGCTAAATCAGGTGATGCCGGCACGACGGAAAAATTTGGAATTTCAGTCCAAACCACTGCCTCACTCAAACTTCTTTCGCCAATAATAACCTCGTATGAAGAAATCATATTACCATGCTTATCAATACCGAGAGATGTAGAAGCATTAGATTGCGGATCTAAATCAATAACCAAAACTTTTTTTCCGGCAGCTGCCATAGCGGTTGCGACATTAACCGTGGTAGTTGTTTTTCCTACACCGCCTTTTCTGTTAGCAATAGCTATAATTCTGGGCATTATTTTGTTCCTCTTAAAACAAGATTTTTGATTAATAAAATTTTACCTTCTTCTGATGTTTCGCTATCAAAAGCTTCAAAATCAAAATTCCATTTATTTTTAGCGATTTTTATTTCTTCACTCCAACTCTTTCCTTTAGGAAAAACACATACCCCTTTTTTATTTAACAAAGGGTAGGCATATCCTAATAAATCAACTAAAGAAGTCATTGCTCTTGAAGAAATTACATCAAATTTTCTGTTTTTTATCTGTTCAACTCTACCGTTTATTATTTCAACATTAGTAGAGGTTATATCCTTAACATGATTTAAATACAGTGTTTTCTTATTTATACTTTCAACAAGTGTAGTTTTTAAATACGATGTTTTATCATTAAACAAGATAGCCAAAACCATACCGGGAAAACCGGCACCGCTTCCCATATCAAGAAGTGTTTTTGCGTTTTCCGGAATATACTTAACCAACTGAATAGAATCAATAAAATGACGACCCCAGGCGTCTTCTATAGAGTTTTTACTAACCAAATTAAACTTATTCTGCCACTCCAATAAGGACTCGTGGTAGAGTTCTAATTTAGAAAATGTTTCACGTGAAACATTGTATGTATCGCTAATTTTTCTCATAGTGTATTTATATATTTATAAAACATTTTTTAAAACAGAAAAAACACAGTTATAAACATATAAAATTATCGTTATTTTTCAAAAAGATAAAAACGCTTTTTGAATCAAAACAACAACTTATTTATTATTTTCAGTAAAAAACCATCTGTTGGAGTAATTATTATCAGAAAAAACCTTTTCCGCATCAGAAAAGTTATAACCAAGTTCCCCTACTCTATGAGCATCATCACTAATAACCAACTTTACATTATTATCCATTAATTGCTTTATCATATCACTATTCGGATAAAAATCATTAGCCTTTCTCAAGCCCTTTGTACTCACTTCCGTAGTTGTATTACTTTCAGCAAAAACCTTTATAAGTTCTTTCTTTTCTTCTAAAAAATCAAATCTTCCGCAAATTTGTGCTTTTCTTATATAATCAATATGCGCGATAAAAGAGAAGACTCCGGATTTTGCAGCTTCTTCTAAAGTTTTAAAATGCCTTCTTATACAATTTTCCTGTTCTTTTGTATCTAAGTGAGCTGCATCTTTTATATCAATTATATTGCTACACTCGTCATCAATAAAAAGAAAATGATTTCCTGATATATAATAATCTAAATTCACTCTTTCTCTAAACTTCATAAATTCATCAAACCAACCGGAATACGTGAAGAAATCAATCTCTGCACCAACTCTGACTTTTATATTATATTTACCGGAAATTTCCTGTACCTCTTCAATGTGACGAGCAAAAGAATCATATATGCTGTCAAAGTCAAAATGAAAAATTTTTGGTTCTTTTTTCCAAGAATACCACGAAAAGCTATCCGCTATATTTTTATGAACTATCAAATGGTCGCTAATACCAAGCTCTTCCCAACCTAAATCTATCGCTTGTTGTATCATTTCTTCAGCGGTATTTTTACCGTCAGAAAAGCAAGTGTGAGTATGATAACTAAATTTTTGCATATCTATTTTTCCAGCTTCCATCTGTTTGTATAATTGAGCGAAGATAACAACTCTTCAGCTTTATCAAAATGTTGCCCAAGCATATCCACACTATGAGCATCATCATTAATCACTACGGGAACATTTTTATCACGTAAAGAAGTTAAAAAGTTATTATCGGGGTGTTGAACACCATTCTTTGTCCAACCGCTTGTATTCAGCTCATAAGGAGTCTTATATTTCCCGAAAGTTTCGATAAGGTTATTTATTTCATCATCAAATTTTAAATAATCAAATATCTTAAAAATTTTATAAACATCAATATGAGCAATAAAATCAAAATACCCGCTTTTTACTGCTTCAGCTATGTTTTTCCAGTAGTTCCCTATATATTTTTGCAAAACATCATCGGGAAAATTTTGTTTATTGTTAAAATAATGATAAAAATTATGCAAATCTGTTTCGTTATCATCCCTCATTATATGAGTAGAACCGATAAAATAATCTATTTCTATATTTTTGCGAATTTTTTCAAAAGTATTGCACCATTGTTTAGAGGGAAAAAAGTCAACTTCAAAACCGACAAACACTTTTATTTTTGATTTTAAAGACGCTGTTCTTATGTTATCAACCGTAGCGCCAACCATTTTTTCAAATTTATCATAATCTGTGAAAATCATTTTATCACCGACATATTTAAAATTCGGATGATATATAAAATGGTTAGAAATACCTATTTCTTCAAAACCGATTTCTTCAGCTTTTTTTATCATTTCTTCGGCGGTATTTCGACCATCAAAACCTAAAAAATTCGTATGTGTATGATAACTGAATTTTTGCATTATTCGTCTATTCCCAAAATTGTATATATATTACAACCTGTTTTTTTATCAAAATATTCCTTTAATTTATTTGATTGTTCGTAAAGTAAGACTTTTTGTTTTTCATCCAAATTGTATCTTCTTACAATTCCATCAACCCTTTTTTCAATGGAAACCATAGACATTCCTTCAAAAAACTTATCACATAAAGCTATCAAATAATCATAATCATCATACTCTATATCCAACAATGTTTGCTTTGACCAAACTTTCCACTCCATAGGATATGAAAATTCATCATCGGAAAAATCCTTATCCGGAAATGTATGTGTAAGACAAACTTTTGCCACGTCGAAATATCCCATTTCACACATTTTTTCATAACCTTCTTGACCGTGAAAACGACCCTCAAATTTTTCACCGATTCTTTTTCCAAAATCATGCAATAGTCCGAGAATAAATGCTTTTTCAGCATCCATTCCGGAAACATGGTAAGCTATCTTTTCAGCAGCTTTAGCAACTCCTTGTGTATGAAAACGATATTCATGCTCAAAAGTAAATCCATATTCTTTTGATAATCTATACTGTATACCCTCTTCCCATAGCTTATATGCTTCTTCTCTGTCAGGATAATATCTTTCTATATTTTTAGCCAACTCTGTCATTTTTTTATATATCCTAAAATAGCCATTATTGCAGCAGGAGTAACTCCTGATATACGAGAAGCTTCTCCTATTGTTGAAGGCCTTACTCTAGATAATTTTATAACCATTTCGTTAGATAATCCGCCTATTTTATGATAATCAATATCTTCCCTTATTTTGAGTTTTTCGTCTTTTTTGAATACTTCAATATCAGCCATCTGACGTTTTATATAACCAGAGTATCTTGATTCAATTTCTACAGCTTCGTACACATCATCACTAAATTCAGCAAGCTCTGGCCAAATTTTATAAATTGTTTCACGTGAAACATCATCATAGGACATTAAATTAAAAGCAGAACGACGCATACCATCTTTCTTAACTCCGAATTTTTCCAATTCACTCGGACGTACCGATAATTCATTTGCCAATATGGTTAATTTATCTATATTATCTTTCTTAGTTTTAAATACAGTGTATCTGTCTTCGCTGACGCAACCTATATTATACCCCATTTCTGTCAGTCTGGCATCAGCATTATCAGCACGAAGATATAAACGATATTCAGAGCGAGAAGTAAACATTCTGTACGGCTCATCAACACCTTTAGTGATTAAATCATCAACCATAACGCCTATATACGCCTGACTTCTGTCAATAACAAATTCTTCATCTGAACCCTTTGCTTTGAGCGCAGCATTGATACCGGCTAAAACACCTTGAGCAGCAGCTTCTTCATAACCGGTAGTACCGTTTATTTGTCCGGCTAAATACAAACACGGAACCTTCTTTAATTGCAAACAATGATCAAGCTCTTGAGGATCAACATAATCATACTCAATTGCATAAGCGTAACGAAGAATTTCTACATTTTCCAAACCTTTTATTGTGTGCAAAAACTCTTCCTGAACATCAGCCGGTAAAGATGTTGATAAACCGTTCGGATATATTACGTTACAATCCAAACCTTCCGGTTCCAAAAAAACCTGATGACTTGTTCTATCGGCAAATTTAACCAACTTATCTTCAATACTCGGACAATAACGAGGTCCGACTCCTTGAATTAATCCTGAAAACAAAGCACATTTTTCAAAATTATCTCGTATAATTTTATGAGTTTTTTCGTTTGTATGGGTTATATAACAATTAATTTGCTTTGTTGTTATTTCTTTATTCATATAAGAAAACGGTTGAGGATTTTCGTCCCCTTGCTGAATATCTAATATATCCCAATTAATTGAATCAGCGTTCAAGCGAGCAGGGGTACCGGTTTTAAGACGACCAATTTTTATATCTTTTGACTTTAAATACGGTGTTATTCCGGTACAAGTTACATCGTTTACACGACCACCTATGGATGTTTCGTGACCGATAAACATTACACCGTTTAAGAATGTGCCCGTAGTTAATATAACGGCTTTTGATAATATTTCGGATCCGTCGCTTAATTTTATTCCTACAACTTTACCATTATCAAAAACCAGTCCTTCGGCTGCCGCTTCCAAAATATCAAGATTTGTTTGATTTTCCAAAGCTTCGAGCATATATTTTTTATAAAGTTCTCTGTCAGCTTGAGCTCTAGGACCTCTGACAGCAGGACCTTTTGACATATTGAGCATACGAAACTGAATACCTGCTTTATCAATAACTTTAGCCATCAAACCGTCCAAAGCATCAATTTCACGAACAAAATGTCCTTTACCCAAACCACCGATAGCCGGGTTACATGACATTTCGCCGATAGTAGAAATTTTATGGGTTACAAGTAATGTTTTTACTCCCATACGCGCAGATGCGGCACAAGCTTCACAACCTGCGTGCCCGCCGCCAACAACTATAACATCATATTTTTTTTGCATATCTTTTACCTTTATATAGTTGCTTTTTTTAGTATATTTTTTATCCTTTTTCAAGTGTTTTAATCTAAATTAACTTTTCTTTTATTGCTATAATATAGCATAGTGAAAAAACGGAGGTTTTTTATGTTGTTTTATATACTTTTATCTATAAATATTCTTTGTTTTGTTGCTTTATTTTGGTTATGGTGGCTAATTATAAAACTATACACCAACAAACATTTCAGAGAATGTCCGCCTTATGTTCCCAGTCTTGGGGCTGAAAAGAAAATCATAATAGAGAATGTTAGGGATATATTAAAAAGAGCAACCAGACCAATGACTGTTTTAGACCCAGGTTGCGGAAGCGGAGGGTTGATAATAAAACTGGCCAAAGAATTTCCCGAGCATAAATTTATTGGTATAGAGTGGAGTAAATTTGCTTCAAAAGTGGCAACTTTTAAAACCAGAAAACTAAAAAACGTTACAATAGTTTGTCAAGATATGTTTGAGTATGATTTTTCAAAAGCAGACATTATTGTTTGCTTTTTGATGGATACATTAATGGAAAAATTTGGAGAAAAGGTATTAAAAGATAATAAGAAAACTCAAATTGTATTTTCCAATTCTTTTAAAATACCAAACCTTCCGCTTATTGAAGAGATAAAAACCGGAAAGAATCTGTTTTTCAAAAATGTATATATTTATAAAGTTGACTGATTATTTACCGATACAAAAACTTCCGAATATTTTATCCAGTATTTCATCAACTTCTATCCTGCCGGTAATTTTTCCGATATTTCTTGCTGCCAGTCTTATATCTTCAGCAGCAAGTTCGATAGATTTTTGTAAATTAAAGCTATCCAAACCTTTAAATACATCGTTCAAAACTTCTCTGTAACGTTGTCTTGTTATAAGCGCAGATGAGCTTTCAGTAAACTCAGAAGATATTTTATCATTAATCTTTTCGATTAACTTTTCTATTCCGTCTTTATTTTTAGCGGATATGGTAACAAAACCTCTTTCATTATAATCAGAACACTGTTTTTCATCTATTTTATCAGACTTATTAACAACATAAAAAATCTTTTCATTACAATCAGTTGCAATATTTTCAAACTGTTCAAGATTAGGATTTTCACCATTTATAAGAGCTATAATTAAATCTGCTTGTTTTGCTTTTTCATAGGCTATTTCAATACCTTTTTTCTCAATGGTTTCTTCTGTTTCTCTTAAACCTGCTGTATCGGTAAATATAACCGGATAACCTTTTATATCCATATATACATCTATAGCATCTCTAGTTGTTCCTGCTATATCAGACACAATAACAGCTTCTCTTTTAGCTAACGTATTTAACAGACTTGATTTTCCGGTGTTAGGTTCTCCGACTATTACAACTCTGAAACCTTCGTGCAATTTTTCACCATAATCACTTTGTGAAAGGTGTTTTTGTATATCATTCTTAACTTTAAATACAGTGTTTTCAAGATTTAAAACAATGTCATCAGGAAGTTCTTCATCAGGAAAATCAATATATGCTTCTACATGAGAAAGAACCGAAACCAAGCTTTCTCGCCAATTTTCGTATAAGTCTTTCAATTCCCCGTTCATTTGACGAAGTGCATATTTTTGTTGTTCGCTTGTTTCTGCATCAATTAAATCAGCTAAACCTTCTGCTTCGGTTAAATCCATTTTATTGTTATAAAATGCTCTTTTAGAAAATTCTCCCGGTTCGGCAAGTCTGAAATTTTCTATTTTACCCAAATTTTCAAGCAGTGACGATATAACAGCTTTAGATCCGTGAGATTGGATTTCGACAATATCTTCTCCGGTAAAAGAGTTTGGTGATTTAAAATACAATACCAGAGCATTATCCAATGCATTACCATCAATATCATGTATTTGTGAAAAATAAGCATAGCGAGATTTTATATTTTCACAGTCGATGTTTGTTAAAAATTTTATTGCATTCAAAGCATCTTTTCCTGATACACGAAAAATAGCAACTCCGGATTTTCCGTAAACGGTAGAAAGAGCATATATTGTTTTGTCGTCCATTTTTTTGATTCCTTTTCTATTTATATTTATAAACATTATGATTTTTTCTGCAAGTTTTAAAAAACGGCATTTTTTTGACTCTAGAGCGATTTTTTAGTCATTCTTAATATTTGTATCATAAAATACCTAAAAATGCTCTCTGTGGTCATTTATTGAACTCATTTTTTTAGAGGTTTAAAATGAAAAAATTAATAATTTGGGATTTTGATGGTGTTGTTTCCGACACGGAAAAATTGTGGCTTAAAACAAGACAAGAAATGCTTAATGAACTTTACGGAATAAAAATGGATTTTGAAACCGTAAATTTTTATATGGGCGGAAGAAGTGATAAAACCAAAAGAGAAAATCTTGATAGAGCCGGGATTATTACCGATGACTATTTTTGGGAAGAATCAACAAGACGTGATGTTATAAAAATCCATAAAGGGTTAAAACCTACCGAAGGAATTTTAGAAATTTTCAATAATAAAAATTTTGCTCAATGTATTGCGACCGGCGGTGTTAGAGAAAAAACAACATTAAAAATACAATCAGTAGGCATTGAAGATATTTTTCCTAAAGAAAAAGTATTTACCGCTGACATGGTAGAAAAAGGAAAACCTGAACCGGATTTGTTTTTGTTAGCAGCTAAAACTATGGGGTATAAATCTGAAGATTGTATTGTTATAGAAGATTCTTTAGCCGGTATGAGAGCAGGGCAAAAAGCAGGAATGGAAGTAATTGCGTTTCTGGGGTGTGAAATGAATAATAATCCGGAAAATATAGAAAAAGTAAAGGAACTGGGAATTAAAAATATTTTCTTTTCAATGAAAGACATAGAAAAATTTTTAGTTGAAAAATATCTTTAACAATGCTAAATCTTTCATAGTTTTAAATATTATTAACTTTTAAATATTATTTGCTATGAAAGATTTTAAGATTAAGAAGTCTGATGTGGTAAATTTCTGGAAGAATTACGGAAATTACACATTTTTTGGTTTGTCGTTACTGTGTGCTGCTCTGGTTGTTCCTCTCATGTGGTGTAACAATCTCATCTTTTGGCTCGGTGTTATAGCCTCTTTTATAATGTTCTTGCGTTTAAAATTCGCCTTCATTGAAATAGAAGATGCTTTTGTCAGAGGTGGTTGGGCTCTTATCAATCTATCACTTTTTACCGCTATATTTAAATTATGCTGTATCAGTAATATAATTGATTTACATTTTATCGGCTGTTTTGTGTATATTTTCCTTGGAACATTCTTATATACAGACATAATTCCTAGAGTTTCTTACTTTTTAGGATTGAACGATAAAAATGAAGGATATAATTATGATTTATGTGGTTCCGGCGAAAAAACAAAATCAAACGGTTGGATGCTTTCTTCTATCATTTATGTTCTTATCTTGGGTATAGTATGTCTTAGTGAATTTAGTAAAGAAAAAGATATATTATTTGAAAAAGAACCTTTTGTTCAAGTAACCAAGTGGGAGAAAGAATTTCACAGCGGTAATACCTATTATCTGGTATATTGTACAAAAGGTAGATTTTTAATTTCTTTGGCTCAATATCCCGAAATTCGCGATATTAATCCTAATACCAAGATAAAAGTATTAAAAGGTGGTGGCGGTTTAAACGGAACAGACTATTTTACCAGATTGGAAATTAAGAACTGAATTGTTCAACTAAATCAAAAAACTCCGAAATTTTATTCGGAGCTTTTTTTTATCTGTTATCCCAAGATTATAGGTAAAGCTAATATTATAGCCGCCAAACCGAATCCGAGTTGATTTTTTATATCCTGCTCTTTGTATTTAACCGCAGAAATAACCATTATTATCGGAGTTGATAATCTTAAAAAGACTGCTACGATAGAAACAGGTAATATATTAAATGAAGCATAAATTACAAAAAACTCAGATAAAGTATAAAATATTCCGGCTATTATTATAGTCTTGTTGGTAAATATAACTTTCAAAGAATCTTTTGATGATTTATAAATTATGCTTGTTAAAAACATTGCTACCGAAGATACCAATAAATGAGCATACCAACCGACTTTGGGAATTGCTAAGTGGTCAGCAACAGTATATGAAGCCATTATAACAGCTACAATTATGAAATAGTATAAATCCTTACGAGATAGTCTTTTAGCATCACCTTTTTGTAAAAATAAAAATCCTAAAACACCAAAACAAACAATGCACACAACTTTTACCAAACCAAGGTTTTCATGGAAAAACAGATTATTTACCAGAGCTCCCAGAGCTAATGCTATAAACCCCAAAAAAACAGATGATGATGTGCTGTTTTTGTTGATAGCCTGTTGCATAGATATAAGATAAAAAAGAGTTACTCCTTTATATATACTAATCAAAATATATGGAGAAAATAAAACGTTTTGCCCGTTAAAATCCAAAAGATGTACAAGAAAAGGAAATGTAACAACTAATCCTACCAACAACCAACAACTGGTAAAAAGTGAGGAAATTTCCGGTTTGAAATATTTTGCCGCCGGTTTATATAAAAAAGGTCTGGCAACCCAAGATGCTAACAGTAAAAAACCTATTGCTATTTGAAATAATGACATTTTTTATCCTTATGTAGTTCGTTAAAACAATTAACAATATTGAATATATATCTGTTTTATTTATATAGCAAATCAATTCTATTGCTTTGTCTAAAAATTTGTCTATATATATTTACATAATATATTTTTTATGCTAGTATTCCGTCAAATGTAAAATATTTGAAGGGATTTTATAATATGGAAAATGTTATCATCGGTATCAGAACATTTAACTCTGAACAATTTTTAGACGGTAGTCTTAATTCTGTTATCAATCAAAACTATCCTAATATGAAGGTTGTTGTTTTTGATGATAAATCTACTGATAACACAATGAAAAAACTAAGATTATGGCAAACAGCATTTATTCAAAAAGGGATTCAATTTGAAATACATTCAAACGATGAAAATGGCGGTTGCGGTCAATCTTTTGAACGTTTGGGAAGAATTGTTGCCGATAAAATAGGTGATGATGATATTTTTGTTATGCTGGATAGTGATGATAAATTTACTTCAACCACAGCTATCAGTGATTGTGTTTCTCAAATGAAAAAGAATGGAGCTAATATTCTTATCGCCGGATTTGACTTATCAGGTGATCCAAGTTTGGTTTTAAACTGGAATAACGGAACTCCGCATAATAATTTATCAAAAAAATTAGCTGAAGTAGGAAGTTCTACTGTTGATGAAATGCCTGAAATAGCTTCACATGCAGACAGTATCGGTTGGACTAAAATAGTTAAAGGTGATATTTTCAAAAGATATATGAGTATGTATCCTACTTTGAGTAAAGAGATGAAAGTATGCGAAGATTTTCCGAGTATGGCTATGTTATTATATAAAGATTCAAGGGTAACAGGATTACCGGAAAATATGTATGACTATTATAAACATCCTCAATCATCAACAGCAAAAGTTAAACCGGATGACTTTAGAGTTGTAAGACTCGGATTTTTGAAAACATTGCAAGAAATGGTTGCCAATAATAGAGAAATGTTTGTAGATGATGCTGAAAAATACATAAATAAATTTTTAGAAGTTAAATATCATGTTATCGGTAATATTGTTGATAAAAAAACTCAGTCAGGAGATTTAGTAGGTTACACAAAAAATGATTGGCAAAGAGATTTTCAAACCGCAATAAACTGTGAAGATTTGAATATTGAAAAAATAAAAGGAAAAGAAATATCTCCGGCAATAATACAAGCAATTAAAGGCGGCGGAAAATCCGGATTATGATAAAGAAAAACCCGTTTCAATTATTTGAAACGGGTTTATTTTTTTTAAGAATTCATATTATTGAAGAAATCTTGGTTATCTTTGCTCTGTTTTAATTTATCAAGCAAAAATTCCATACCGTCAGTCATTCCCATTTGCATCAATACACGACGAAGAACCCACATTTTTGTAAGTGTAGCCTTATCAACCAATAATTCTTCTTTACGAGTACCTGAGCGAGTAACATCAATAGTAGGGAATAAACGTTTGTCGGTAAGTTTTCTATCCAAAATAATTTCAGAGTTACCTGTTCCTTTAAATTCTTCGAAAATAACTTCATCCATACGAGAACCGGTATCAATCAATGCTGTCGCTATAATTGTCAAAGACCCCCCTTCTTCAACGTTACGAGCAGCACCTAAAATACGTTTCGGACGTTGTAACGCATTAGCATCAACACCACCGGTTAAAACCTTTCCTGAAGATGGAATAACCGTATTATAAGCACGACCTAAACGAGTTATAGAATCGAGCAAAATAACTACATCTTTTTTGTTTTCAACCAAACGTTTTGCTTTTTCTATAACCATTTCGGCAACTTGAACGTGACGTGTTGCCGGTTCGTCAAAAGTAGAAGATATAACTTCGCCTTTTACCGAACGTGTCATATCCGTAACTTCTTCCGGACGTTCATCAATCAACAATACCATCAAATAAATTTCAGGGTGATTGGTAGATATTGCATGAGCTATATTTTGCAACATAACCGTTTTACCGGTACGAGGCGGAGCAACAATCAATCCGCGTTGTCCTTTTCCTTGTGGAGATACTAAATCAATAACTCTGGTTGTATAATCTTTATCACCGCAAATTACGTCAAAATCTAATTTTTCGGTAGGATAAAGAGGAGTTAAGTTATCAAAATGAATACGTAACTTTGATTTTTCCGGATCATCAAAATTGATACGATTAATTTTTGTTAAAGCAAAATAACGTTCATTATCTTTAGGAGCTCTGATTTCTCCTTCTATCGTATCACCGGTGCGAAGACCGAATTTTTTTACTTGAGCCGGAGAAACATATATATCATCAGGTCCGGCTAAATAGTTTGATTGTGCAGAACGAAGAAAACCGAAACCGTCTTGCAAAACTTCAATAGTTCCGTCTCCGTATATAATATTATCATCAGAAGCTACTTTTTTTAGTATGGAAAACATTAAATCTTGTTTACGCATAGAAGAAGCATCTTCAATACCTAAAGCTTCAGCTTGTTCTAAAAGCTCTGCAGGTGACTTTTGTTTTAATTCTTTTAAATGCATGTTTGTCCGTTGAAAAAAATTGAATTAGAATATTGAAAATCAGATAAGAATGATTATCTGTAATACATCATATGTAAATAATATATTTGTAAGTAAAAGTCAATTGTTTGTTTATGGCAAAAAGTTTTTAACAAGCTCCCCTTTGCAATATAAATATATTTAAAATATTTTTGTATTTAGTAGATAGTTGTTCAATCTGTGGATTAAATTTTATCAAGAGAGTTATCCAGATGTTAACAGTTTGTTAATAAGATTCTTAATAAAATGTTAACAAAAATAAAACTTGTTACAAATTCAACGAGTCATACCTGTAAACAGTTTTTTTATTAAAATTTTAAAATTTGCAGTTATTAATATAAAACAAATATGTTTAAAAAAGTTATCAACCTGTTATTATCTTATTTAATTTATTAGGTAATATGAGGATTAAATCGTATAACTTTTATAAAACCTGTATTTATACACAGGGCTGTTGATAATTTTAGGTTTGGAAAAGATGAAATTAATAGCTATAACCGGTTCAATAGGTTGCGGAAAAACAACTATTGCCAAAATGATTAGAGAACAAGGATATACAGTTTTTGATGTAGATGCTTGGGTTAGAAGAATGTATTTTCAAAAATCTTTTATTGCTCAAATTGCAGAAAATTTTCCTATGGTGATGGAAAACGGAGTTGTTAATAAAAGAGCTCTGCGTAATTTAGTGTTCAGCAATAAAGAACAGTTGAAAAAACTTGAGAGCTTAACTCACCCGTTTTTGAAAAATTATCTCAAATATTTGATAAAGAAGAACAGTTGTTATAATGATTGTTTCTTTTTAGATGTAGCTCTTCTTTATGAAATGGGATGGGAAAAATATTGTAATATAGTTGTCGTTGCCGATGTAGATTATGAAACGCAAAAAAAACGTGTTATGTTGCGTGATAATGTTAATGCTGATGATTTTGATAAAATTAACGATGTGCAAATGAGTAACGAAGTTAAAAAGAATATGTCAGATATTGTCATAAACACGGATAAACCTAAAAACCTGCTTAAACTTGAAGTTATAACTATGTTAAAATATCTTGAAAGGCTTTAAAATGGTTAGGGAAATTGTATTCGATACCGAAACAACAGGGTTAAATCCGGAAAATGGAGACAGACTGGTAGAAATTGGCGCTATTGAACTTATAAACCACATACCTACCGGAAAAACATATCATCAATATATAAATCCGCAAAGAAGTGTTCCGGAAGAAGTTGTTAAAGTACACGGGTTGACTGAAGAATTTTTAAAAGATTTTCCGGTGTTTAATGATATTGCTGATGATTTTGTAAATTTTGTCGGTGATGACGGAATTTTGGTTGCTCATAATGCTTCTTTTGATATGAAGTTTATTAATTATGAGTTGAAAAAAAGCGGAAGAGAAGAATTTTCGACAGACAGAGTTATAGACAGTCTCGAAATAGCTCGAAAAATGTTTCCGGGAGCTAAAAACAACCTCGATGCTTTGTGTAAAAGATATGGTGTTGATAACAGTAACAGAACTTTTCACGGAGCTTTGTTGGATGCTGATTTATTGGCACAGGTTTATTTTGAATTAATGGGCGGTGCCGAACCGTCAATGTTAAGTAATTCAAATGACAATAATAATAAATCTTTAAATACCTTCAGCGAATTTAACGGAGACAGAATATATCACGAAGCACGAGTGTTTGCTCTGTCTGAAGAAGAAGAACAAACACATCGTGAATTTCTGGAAAAAAAGATAAAAAATGCCATTTGGCTATCTGATGAGTTAGCGAGCTCCGATAAGTGAAAATGCTGATATAGTATCTCCCATTCCCACCAGAGTTTTAGGTTTTTCTATGATTATGGTGGGAACGGATATTATATCATATCCTTTATATTCGCAAATTCCTTTGTTTAATAAGTTTTTATCTTTTATAAAACAGCTTAATTTTTCCAATTCATTTATTCCTATATCGGAAACATTTTGCCCATAAGCTTCCAAAATATCAGATTTACAAGCTAATTTTCCGGTATAGGCTTTACTTGCGGCAGCTGTTGCGGCTAAAATCATACCATTCAGATTTGCTTTTGCTTTTATAGGATATTTTTTATCTTGAATGGTTATGTAAAGACCAAACATATGAAGCTGGATTCTTTTGCATTTTAATTTGTTTTTTATCTTGAGAATAGCTCTGAATAAGTTTGTTGCGCAAGGATTTTCAATACATTCTTTTAAGAGCTTTTTCTCTCCCAAAACTTCCAAAATATCCATTGTTTCACGTTCATTGACACCAACTGAATCTGCATTCGGAACCAAATATTTTGTTATTGCTTTACGCACTTTTATATCTTGTGTTGAAGCAACTTCTAAATGAACAATGGATTTAGGACTGGCTTTTTTCCAATCTTTGATAATATTTATACTGTCTTTAACGTGTTTTACGCCTTTTTGTTTTGCATTAAGAGCCTGATATCCTGATAAAACAAAATAGTCTATTTTGTTTTTGTTTGTGTATTTCAGAAAGTTTTTATCAATAATAAAATCAAATAAAGGCGGATCATAAGTTGCAATAAAACGGTTTGATTTAGGGCAAACAAATTCTTTATCGTCAATAATTATTTTATCGTTTTTATCAAACTCTATAATCCAGTGTATTGATGAAATTTTATCACGATTGATTTTAGAAGCTTGTTCTATTTTTCCGTCTTTATCAAACGATACCAAATTAGGTAAATCAAAAAATTGTTCTGCTTGAAGTTTGCTTAATGCGTTACTGTGAACTATAACTTTTTTTATATCGGTTAATGCTAAAGTGTTGGCTATAATTCCTGCTTGACCGCCCATTTGCATTTTTTTTGTGCCCAAATTTTTATGCATCCATTCAAACATTTCCGGTTTATCGGCGGTCCATTCTTCTGCAATACCGTTTCTGAAACAATTAAAAATACCTCGTAATAAATCCGCAACCGAATTTATATTTTTTTGCTCGATGTTTTCTATTTGTTGTAAAGATAAATTTTCTTTTTTTATAAAATCGGCGAGCTCTTTACCGCTTATTTTAACAACAGAATCTATACAGGTGTTAAAAGCGCTGGCAACGGTTTTTATTTTTGCCATTTTTTCAAGAGTTTTAGGTGCTGATGAATATAATTTATTCCATTTATTCTGTAATGTTTTTTGCATCTTCTACCTTCATAACCAATAAAGCATTTGATATTACGTTTGATAATGATTTATAAAATTCCAGTTGTTTTTTTGTTTGTTGATACCAACTGTTTATTTCTTCGTTTTTAATTAATTCTGCGTTTTCTTCTTTTATAATTTCAGAAGCGGCTGCAGATAAATCACCATTATCAACCAATTTTTTAATTTCGGTCAAAACAGCTAATTCGTTATATTTTTCCTGTACTGTTTCTTCTTCAACCGAATTTATTTTTATATATTCATTAATTTTAGAAATTAAACGCTGTTTCCAATCTGTTTCTTCTTTAGGTTGATATTTTTTTTCTATATTTTTGTAAATATTGTTAAATTTATCAGCTATTGTATTTGCTGAAACAAAATTCATATTACAATGAGTTACGATGAAATTTATATCTTCATCGGTGTTGTTTATGTTTTCTGATAAAACTTTTAATACTTCTGCTTCTTTTTCGCAACTGATACCTCTGTAAACATTATCACGAATCAGCATTGCGGAAGTTAAAATCAAAGCTCCTGAGTTAGATGATTTTGCCATTTTTGAAGTTTGATTTTTTATAGAGTTAATTTGATTATGTATATTTATAATTTCGGAAGCATCAGCTTTTGATTTATCAAAATAATCAAATTTTTGATTCAATAACTCTATTTTTTCGTTTCCGGTATTGTTTTTTAACAATGCGTTTTCTATTTTGTATTCTAATTTTTCTATGGCCGTATTATCTTTTGTGTTTTGTTGAATGTTCAACCAACTTACAATTTTTTGCGGATTTTGCCACAAAAACAAAGCTCCGCTAACGAATGAAGCTATAATAACAATTTCTATAAAATGAAGGATATCAGAAAAAGATTTTTTGTTATTAGTTGTTGTTGATATTTTATTTTTTGCCATAGTTATTTCCTTTGTAAAAAAAATTTTAATGGTTTATATTATGTTGTAATAATAGTTAAAATTTTACAAAAGACAAGAGTATGATAGTTTTAGGTATAGAAAGTAGTTGTGATGAAACAGCAGCGGCGATAGTTAACGATAAAAGAGAAATTTTATCAGATGTAGTTTTATCACAAGAAGAACATAAAGTTTATGGTGGTGTTGTCCCTGAAATTGCAGCACGTTCACACTTAGACCATATAGATGACATAATAGAGCAGGCGATAAACAGAGCTAATATAAAACCTGAGGATATAGATGCCGTTGCTGCCGCAGCAGGACCGGGTTTGATAGGAGGTGTGGTAGTTGGTGTAATGGCAGCAAAAGCACTCGCTCTGGCCTTAAATAAACCGTTTGTGGCAGTAAACCATTTAGAAGGTCATGCTCTTGTTTCGAGATTAACAAACAATGTTGCATATCCTTATTTGTTATTACTCGTTTCCGGAGGTCATTGTCAGATATTAATTGTTAAAAATCCCGGAGATTATGAGAGATTGGGAACAACTATTGATGATGCTGCCGGTGAAGCATTTGATAAAGTTGCAAAAATGCTTAAATTGGGATATCCCGGTGGTCCGATGGTGGAAAAAATGGCAGCTATAGGAGATGAAAATCGTTTTGCTTTACCTCATCCTCTTAAAGGATCCGGAGATATGAATTTATCTTTTTCAGGTTTAAAAACTGCTGTCAGAAAAATTATAGAATCTTACGGAAATTATAATATAGAAGAAACTGTTTTACCGAGAAAAGATGTTGCTGATATATGTGCTTGTTTTCAAAAAACTGCCAGCGAATGTTTGATTGATAAATTAGGAAAAGCCGCTGATTATTTCAAACAAAAATATCCTAACGGAAAACATATAGTTGTTGCCGGTGGTGTTGCCGCAAATACTTATTTACGTAAGAATCTTGAAAAATTAGCTGCCAAAAAAGGATTGGAATTTGCCGCTCCACCTATCAGACTTTGTACAGATAACGGAGTTATGATTGCTTGGGCCGGTTTAGAACGTTTTCAAAAAGGTTATACCGATGATTTGAGTTTTAAACCTCGTCCTCGTTGGCCGTTAGATGAAAATGCTCCTAAAGCTGCCGGAGCAGGTGGGGTTAAAGCATGAGAAAACAGTCCGAAATACTGGAAATTATGCAAATTTTTGCCGATGGTGACCAAGCTCCAAAAAGTGAATTAGAATATACAAACGCATATACTCTTCTGGTTGCTATAATATTATCTGCACAAAGTACCGATAAAGGGGTAAACAAAGCTACAAAAGAGCTTTTTAAAGTTGCAGATACTCCGCAAAAAATGTTAGACTTAGGTATTGACGGATTAAAAGAATATATAAAAACTATCGGCTTATATAATAACAAGGCTAAAAGTATTATAAGTATGAGCCAAAGTCTGATTGAAAAATTTGACGGAGAGGTGCCTTCTTCACAAGAAGAATTGGAATCATTGGCCGGAGTAGGGCGAAAGACGGCAAATGTATTAAGAAATGTTTGGTATAATCAACCGACAATGGCTGTTGATACCCATGTTTTTCGTATTGCACACAGGTTAGATTTCAGTAAAGGAAAAACTCCTTTAGAGGTGGAAAAAGATTTATTAAAAGTTCTTCCCGATAAATATTTAATGTATGCCAATCATTGGCTTGTTTTATTCGGACGTTATATTTGTAAGGCTCAAAAACCTGATTGCGAAAAATGTCCTATTGCAAAATATTGTAACAGTAAAGATAAAAGAATATAAAAAAAGGAGGTTTTTAACCTCCTTTTTTTATTGTTTATATAATTTTACCAAGCATAATTAACACCGGCACCGAGAGAGGTCGCTTCATAGTCTGAACCGAAGGTGTAATTAGCCCAACCGTATGCGGACCAGTTGTCATTGAAACCATAGTTGCCGCCGATTTCAATTCTTCCCAAGGTTTCATCTTCTATAGTATCAACTTGACCTATTTCGGTTATTGTTACTTCATCACCGTCGACAAGTGTTTGAACTACACTCGGTTTAACATAAATACTTGCGGTTCCGTTATCGGTATAAACAGCCTTACTCAGTTTTAATCCCGCTTCCAATTCAACTTGTTTCAAATCGCCGTATTCTACGGTTTTGCCATAGTCGTCGCTTGCATCATCGTAGCTGATTTGTGAGTAGAATACACCTAAACTCGGGGTGACATATACTGTCTTATTCAAAGCATAGCTATAACCTAATTCGGCACTTCCGCCAAATTCTATACCGTCGGTATCAGTCGATACACCGTCATCGGTATTGATTTCTGCTTCCTGCATACCGCCGTATAAGGTGGCGAATGCGTACCAGTTATTATTATCATAGCGATAATACAATCCGGCTAAATAGCTGTCGATGTCGAGTTCTGAACCGAGTTTAGCGAAATATTTATCGCCTTTACCGTCCATTTCGTAGTTACCTTGACGATAAGATACGAAAATACCGATTTTATTATTCAAGTCCTTTTGAATATCTGAACCGGCTTCTATACCCCAGACTTTAGCTTCTATCTCTACAGGGGCATCTATTTCTAATCCGTTATAGGTGGTATCTACCCATAAGTTATGGAAAGCTTCGCCGTTCCAGTTATAGTCATAGAAACCGCAACCAGGACAATATAAACGATTTATGCTTACTTTGCGCATAATGTTATAAATCATTCCGTTGGTTTGAGCTATTGCTGCAGAAGGTAAAGCTTCCATT
>JAZRCM010000019.1:0-20444 GCA_045659785.1 Alphaproteobacteria bacterium | reverse complement strand
ATAATCATCAAATACAACACTTCCTACGTGAGAAAATCTGTCATTACAGATATAAGAGAACTCTTTTACGAGACAGAGCAACGTTAGAGAATAATCTCCACCAGTTACATTAATAACTTTAGCCTTTGCGGTTACTTCATTAAGATTAAAAAAATCCATAATACAAATTTTTTAATGGTTATTTACTTTTTTTCTTTGATTTTTCTAATTTGTTCATCTATTTCCGCAAATTGTTCTTCTTGCATACAAGCCCAAGCAATGCAGAAAGCGATAACTACCACTATGGTGAGACCACCTAAACAGTAAGCAACTATTTCCATAATATATACATTTTTAATTAAACATCATAATTTTTATTAGTGGGCAGATGATAATCTATTTTATTATAAAAATCAAATGGTTTTACGTCTAATTTTCGGAAAGTCGTTGTTTTCTAAACCTCAACCACCGAATAATTACCAGCGTAATACTTAACAATAGCAAAGTTTCTTTTATTAAGGGCTTGGAATACAACAATCCAAGACCACCCATTATTAAAAACAATTTGTCCGTCTTTTATTATGTAGGTGTATTTTTTATTAAATGACATCAATTTATGATATGCGATGGTTAATTCCATTTTTCATAAATCCTATAACACTCTAAAATGCGTTTTGTAATTAAGTTATTGCCCTTATCTATCATCTGTAACAGTTGTCTGTTTATGGCTTGTTTGTTGTCATAGTTTAGGTATATGTCATAAACTTGATTTAGATTCTGTATCAGGTTGTAGAGGGTATTTGGAGCAACTTTTCTATTCTCACAAATTACCATTGATAAGTAATGAGGGCTTTTATTCAAAAATTCTCTGCTAAATGTGTGTTGTGATTTGGTTAATCCGATTTTTTGCAAATATTGACAGCATTGTTTTATGAAACAAACATCTTCATTCATTTGTTCGTATTCATATTTTTGTGAGCGAACTTGTCTTAATTCGTTATTATTATTTTCTTTTTCATCTTTTAAGGCTGTTTTTTTGACCTCTGAATCATTGTTTTCAATTTCAGAATCCAGTTGCTTATTTCTTGTCATCAATGCTTTTATACGACTCTTAAAACCGTTTTTATTAATAGAATCCATTTTTACTCCTTTTTATGAGAGTATTTATCAATTAAAGTTTGTAATTCGCTCGTATAAATCATTGTTCGTAATAATTGAGCCACCCTCTTTAAGACAATAATTATAAACATTTTGCTCGTCATACTTGCCTGAACGAATAAATTGTAAATCTGCTGTTAAGTGTGGGTATATGTTTGTAAGATTGCTTTTCAAAAAGTTGTAAAATATCTTCATAACAGTAATAGGAACATCAACAATAATATGCAAATGAGGTTGTTTGAAGTTCTTTGAGCCAATTTCTTGAAAGATTCCGATTTGATATTGTTTGTCTTTGTGTTTGTAATACCTTGAACCTAACTCTTTTCTGTAATACTTTTTCAAAATCATTTTAAAGTTGTTTAGTAAAGTGCTTTGTGAAAGATTTTCAATGTGTGGGTTGAATGTCATAAATAATTTCATCGTTATTCCTTTTAGATAATAGTTTAGGTCGCTTGTATAAAAATATACGTCCCTCACGATATGAATATGTTTCTGTATAAAAATCGCCGTCCATTTTACCCTCAAAATGTGAATGATTTGTGAAAATGGTAAATTGGTAATAAAGGATTGTCAAGGGTTATGTGAATGTTATGTGAATGTGAAAAATGGGTTGCAATTTCTTGCAACCCATTGAAAATACAAAATATTTTCTTGATACCAATTAACGTTTTGAGAATTGATATGAACGACGAGCCTTTTTGAGACCGTATTTTTTACGTTCAACAACACGATCGTCACGAGTTAAGAAGCCAGCCTTTTTCAAAACTGTTCTCAATTCCGGTTCATATTCATTCAAAGCTTTTGAAATACCGTGTTTGATAGCACCGGCTTGACCTGACAAACCACCACCGCTAACTGTACAAACTACATCGAATTCGTTGATACGATTTGTAATTTCGAACGGTTGGTTGATAACCATTTTCAATACCGGACGTGCAAAATAAACATCGATATCTTTAGAGTTTACGGTAATGTTACCTTTACCCGGTTTAATCCAAACACGAGCAACAGCATCTTTTCTTTTACCTGTAGCATAAGAGCGACCGAATTTATCGCGATTTGGTTTGCGAACTTCAGTTTTTTCAGCACTTACTTTAATATCTTTTAATGATTCAACTTTAGTCATTAGAGAGCACTCCTCTTATTCTTCGGGTTTTTGCCTGCGATATCCAAAACAACAGGGTTTTGAGCAGCATGAGGATGATTTTCACCTGCATAAACCTTGAGCTTTGTCATTTGTTGACGGCCAAGAGGATTACGTGAAATCATTCTTTCAACAGCTTTTTCTACAACACGACCAGGGAATTTGCCTGCCAAGATTTTTGCAGGAGTGGTTTCTTTAATACCACCAATCCAACCTGTATGTCTGTAATAAACTTTATCGGTTAATTTCTTACCGGTTAATTTAACTTTGTCTGCATTGATAACAATTACATAGTCACCGCAGTCCAAGTTTGGAACAAAACTAGGTTTGTGTTTACCGCGCAAAATCTTTGCAACTTCAGCTGCAAGACGGCCCAATACAACACCTTCTGCATCAACTACGTACCATTTTCTTTCAATGTCAGATGGTTTTGTAGCATAAGTATTCATATTTTCTCTCTTTATAAAATATTGTTAAATTCTCGCTCAATATACATTAAAGATTATCTTTGTCAACATAAAAAAACAGCGTATTTTCAAACACATAAAAAGCGGTATTTATATACCGCTTTTTATCTCATTGTTTTTACTTAAATATGGCAATTATTTTTGAATATCTGATAAAACTTTCATTGAAATTATTTTATCAGGGTTGGAAACCATACCGTTCGGACCATATCCGCGTTTGATTTTATCAACATATTCCATACCTGAAATTACTTGTCCCCATACGGTATATTGACCATCTAAAAAGCTTGATCTTTCAAAACAAATAAAAAATTGGCTATCTGCAGAATTCGGATTCGATGCTCTGGCCATTGAAACCGTACCTCTTAAGTGTGGCTTATTATTAAATTCGGCAGCTAAATTCCTACCGCTTCCTCCGGTACCATTACCGAACGGATCGCCTGTTTGAGCCATAAAACCGTCAATTACGCGGTGAAATTTCAAACCATCATAAAAACCTTCTCTAACCAATTCTTTAATGCGTGCCACATGATTAGGTGCAACATCAGGATACATTTGAATCAATACATCGCCGTCTTTTAGCTTTAACAATATTGTATTTTCAGGATCTTTTACGTCATAAGCCGATGCAGAACTGATTGACAAACCTAACATCAACAAAAAACTTCCGATAAATTTTAGCATTTTAACATCTCCTTTAGTTTATATAATTCTTCCAAAGCCTCTCTGGGGCTTAAGTTGTCGGGGTTAATATTTTCAAGAGCCTGTGTGACAGGTGATTGAATAGTTTTTTCCTCTTCTTTTTCTTTCAAACTTGCAAACAAAGGCAAATCATTTGCCAGTTCTTTTATATTGGCATTTTTCTTATCATGCTCTAAAGAATCCAATACTTGTTCTGCTCTCTTTATGGCAACGTTCGGTAATCCTGCTAACTTTGCAACATGAATTCCATACGAACGGTCAGCTGCACCATCTATAACTTCGTGCAAAAAAATTACTTCATCATTAAATTCCTTGATTTTCATGCAGTGTAACGACATTTTTTTGAGTTTGCCAACCAACGACGTAAGCTCATGGTAGTGAGTAGCAAACAATGCTCGACTTTTGTTGACCTCATGCAAATGTTCAACCACCGCCCAAGCGATTGACAAGCCGTCAAATGTCGCAGTTCCTCTTCCGATTTCATCTAAAACTACTAAAGAACGTTCATCTGCTTGATTCAAAATACCGGCAGTTTCCACCATTTCAACCATAAACGTTGAACGACCTCTTGCTAAATCATCAGAAGCACCGACACGAGAGAATAGTTTATTAACGACTCCGATATGAGCAGATACGGCAGGAACATAAAATCCGGCTTGAGCCATAACAGCAATTAAAGCATTTTGACGCAAGAAAGTAGATTTACCTGCCATATTCGGTCCGGTAATCAGCCAAATATTGCTGTTATCTTCCCCTAACTTACAATTATTACCGACAAAACTTCCGCTGTGTTCTGCTTCTATTGATGCTTCAACAACCGGATGACGACCTTCTTCAATTTCAAAAGCAAGAGAATTATCAACTACCGGACGACAATATTTTTTCTCGGCAGATAAATCAGCTATTGCCGCTCCGACATCTAACTCGGCTATTGCCTTTGCCGTGCGTGATATGTCATCGGCAGATGCTTTTACCAAAGTAACCATATTATCAAAAAGTTGCAATTCCATTGCCAAAGCTTTATCTGTTGCTCCTCGAATTTCATTTTCGATTTCAGTTAGTTCAACCGTGGTAAAACGTACGGCATTTAACACCGATTGGCGATGGATGAAATTTTTGTTTTCAAGCATCTCTGTTGCAAATTTAGCAGGAACTTCAACAAAATACCCGATTACATTATTATATTTTATTTTAAGATTTGATATTCTCGTTTCATTTATATATTTATCTTGCATTTGCAAAATAATTTGCTGACTATTGTGTTTTAAGTTACGAATTTCATCTAAAGGAGGATAATATTCCTCTTTTATAAATCCGCCGTCACGAGCCAACAATGGTAATTCTTCCGCAAGTGCCCGTTCTATTTCATCTACCAAATTTTCATGATTTCCGAATTTATTAACGATTTCGGATAATGATGCAGGTAGTTCTTTTACAATATTATGTCGAACACCGGCTAAAAGATTTTTTAATTTTGGTAATGTCGATAATGTAGTTTTAATTGCAGCCAAATCTCTAGGGCCGCCTCTTCCCAAACTTAGACGAGAAATAGCTCTTTCCACATCAGGACAACCTTTTAACAATGTCCTCATATCTTGGCGGATAAATTCTTCATTTATAAAAAATTCAACCACATCAAGACGTTTATTAATTTCGTTAACATCAACAAGCGGGCTCGATATTCTTGAAGATAACATACGAGCCCCTGTTCCCGTCACCGTTCTGTCAACAACACTTAACAAAGAACTGTTACGAACTGTCGACGTAGATTCTACCAACTCTAAACTTCGACGAGTTGCTCCGTCTATTTCCATAACCTGATGTTCATATACTTTTATCGGTCTTTCAATTCTGGGGATTTGTCCTTTTTGAGTGGTTTCGATATAATCAATAAGGATACCGGCCGCAGTTATTTCCGCACGAGAGAAATTTCCATATACTTCTAAACTCTCAACCTTAAACAAATTTAACAGGTTTCTTTTGGCATTTTCGCTATTGAAACGTGCTTGAGGCAAAACAGAAAGTTGACGACGATAATCGTTGAACACTTCAAACATTTGCGGGTTCTGTTGATAGGTATCTGAAATCAAAATCTCTACCGGATTAAGACGAGAAAGCAATGCGCTTATTTGCACTCTTTCACTTTTGCCGATAATAGCAATATTTTCAGTATAAAAATCACCGGTAGATAAATCAAGCCACGAAGCACCTAACGAATCGTTCATTTTTACCAGACAAAGTAAAAAATTATTTTTTCTGGAATCGAGCAAGTTATCTTCGGTTAGAGTACCTGCCGTTACCAATCTTATAACATCTCTTTTTACAACCGCTTTATAACCGCGTTTTTTTGCCTCTTTCGGATCTTCAAGCTGTTCGCAAATTGCAACTTTATAGCCTTGTCTTATCAAACGAGCTAAATAATTCTCATACGCATGAAACGGAACTCCGCACATAGGAATATCTTCACCGTTATATTGCCCTCTTTTAGTCAGAGTAATATCAAGCGCTTTAGATGCAATAACCGCATCTTCAAAAAACATTTCATAAAAATCGCCCATGCGGTAGAATAATAAATATTCCGCATAGTTTTTTTTCGTCTCAAAATATTGCGCCAACATTGGCGTTAAACCAGTTGTTTTATCTTCTGCCATTTTTTTATCTTGTTATAATTTATAAAATTTAAACTTATTATATATTACAATTCTTTCTAGTCCACGATTTTAGAGGTTTTATACAATGATTAAGCGAGAAAGCAAACTTTTTAAAATAGAAAAAGACTCTAATTTTGCCAGTCGTATTCTGATTTTATCTCTTCCTTCTTCTTTAGTTTTTATTATGTTGGTGGCATTGCATTTGTTGCCGGGCAATATTGCGGTTATGGCCTATTCTTCAATAGTACTGTTTAATATTGTATGGTTGTTTCCTTTAACTTTTGAACTGCAACAGTTGAAAAAATATATCATTAATTTATCGCAAGAAAATCAGGAAAAACTGGAAGATTTGGATATTACCGAAAGCGAAACTTTGGACATTGCAAACGCAATTAACGAAATGCACCGTTTTTGGTCTAACAAAGCAGAAACCTTAGAAGCTCAAACCATTTCGGATACCGCTGTATTAGATACGCTTCCAGACCCTATTTTAATGATTGATAAAGACGGCAATATTTTAGGTGCTAACGGCTCTGCTCATAAATTATTGGGAGAAAATATTACCGAAAAAAATGTGGAAGAAATTTTTAACTCAAATAATTTTATCAATGCCGTTGCAAAAGTATTACATCAGGAAAGCGATGCGGAAAATTTAATTTTCTACGTCGGCAACGAAAATAAAAAACAAGATAAACAAAAAAAATTATATGCTCATATTAAACGTTTACCATGGATTTCCAAAGGACGAGCAGTTGCCGTTATCTCTATTTATGATATGACCAAAGCGATGAAAGTTGAAAAAATGCAATCTGACTTTGTTGCCAATGCCAGTCATGAATTAAGAACACCATTATCTATCATTTCGGGTTTTATTGAAACATTGCAAACCTCCGCAAAAGATGACCCGGATGCTCAAAAGCATTTCTTAAAAATTATGGCGGAACAAGCTAACTATATGTCAATTTTAATCGAGAATCTTCTTTCTTTATCTCGTATCGAATTAAATCAGGACAATCCTCCCGAAGAAAAAATTGTAATAAATCCGATAATCGAAGATGCTGTTGATGCTTTATCCTTGAAAGCACAAGATAAAAAAATGAATTTTGAAATTAATGTTGATGACAGCGTACCTGAAATTACAGCAGACCAATCGCAAATACGTCAACTATTGCAAAATCTTTGTGATAATGCGATTAAGTATGGTGACGAGAATACAACCATAAAAATAAATGTTACCTTAGCAAACAAAGTCCCTCATTCAAAAACATATCAAGTGGGCGAAGGAAATGCAGTTGCTATAAGCGTTAATAACCAAGGTATGCCTATCGGAAACGATGAACTTGGTCGTTTGACAGAGAGATTTTATCGTGTTCAAGCCCATAAAGATAAAAATATCCGGGGAACAGGATTAGGTTTAGCTATTGCAAAACATATCCTTATCCGACATAAAGGTAATATGCGTGTCACATCGGATAGAGATGAAGGAACGACCTTTACCATCTTTATTCCGGTAGAACAACTTTAAGTTTATATCTCCGGTGACGGATATATAATAACAGGTTGTCCTGCCTCGCTATCCTCTCCTTGATTAATTTCACAAAGAGGAAGTTTATAGAAGTGAATAAAAGTTACCGGTTTCATATCGGTAGCTTTTTCTATACGGCGTCTGATTTGAGACCTGACAAAATCTAAAATTGAGGTTTCTTTATATTTTAACTCGACAACGGCTTTGGGTAATAATTCTGAAACCTCAGAAACGATATTATCTCGCAGTTCAGAAAAAGAATCCGGTTCCCAAATATCTTTTGAAGATACGCGGAGAGCCAACAATTCCCAATTTTCATTAAAAATCACACTTATAAAAACACTACCGTTATATGCAATCTGTTTACGACGTTTTACGACTTCCGAACTTAAAGAAACAATTTCTTTTCGATCAACGGCCAAAATATCGGTAGGTATGCTGTTTTGTTTCTTTACCCCATCTTTATTTACAAGCAGAACATCACCATTTTCAACACTTATTACCTCATCAATTCCGCAAGTCTCGGCAAAATATTTATGTTCACGAATATATTTTCTGTCCCCGTGAACCGGTAAAACTATTTTCGGACGTAAAATTTCATACATTTGCTTAATTTCTGCTTTACTGCAATGACCGGAAGTATGAACCAACGCATCTTTATCCGTAATGACATTAACACCTTGAGCAATAAGTTTTTCCTGCATATCATTTATTTTTTCTTCGTTTCCGGGAATAATTTTTGAAGAAAAAATAACTGTATCACCCTTGGTTAATTTTATATCTTTGCTTTGTCCGTTTACAATCGATGATAATGCACTTCGATAGTTTGCCTGAGAACCGGTACATATATATAATGCTTTATCATAAGGAATGGCTGATGCGTCTTTTATGTCATACACAGGTGGCAAATCACTAAAATAGCCCAATTCTTTAGCTGTTTTTACGTTATACAACAGACTTCTTCCCAATAATATCGGGGTACGGCCGGCTTGATGTGCTGCTAAAACTAAACTTTCCAATCTGGTCAGATTAGAGGCAAAACAAGTAGTAACTATCGTATTCGGCAAACCGGGAATAAGCTCCGACAAACAATCTCTAACTTCTGATTCGCTTGGTTGAGGATTGTCTATCAATATGTTGGTAGAATCGCAAACTAACATATCTACTCCCTTATCTCCGTATGCTTTTAATTGCTCATAATTTGTGGATAATATCCCTGTTTTACCATTGTCAAAACGCCAATCCGTAGCATGAATAATTGTTCCGGACGCCGTGGTGATTGCTAAAGCTGAAGTTTCAGGCACGGAGTGAACAACAGATATAAATTCAACTTCAAAATCCGGAAGTTTTACTAAAGGATTTTTATTTACGGAAATAAGCTCAACTTGTTGTTCCAGATTGTATTCTTTCAGGCGATTTCGCATTAGTCCGATAGCAAAATCCGAAGCATAAACCGGACATTTAAGCATCGGGTAAATATGCGCTATTGCTCCAAAATGGTCTTCATGCGCATGAGTTATAAAAACACCCTCAAAATCATCACTATAATTTGCAAAAAAAGAAGCATCAGCAAAGCATAAATCCATACCGGGATAGTTATCGTTCAAAAATCCGTAACCGGTATCAACCATTATAAATTTTCCGTTGCAGGCATATACATACATATTCATACCGATTTCATCGGCACCACCCAATGCAACAAAATAAATCCCGTCTTTTTTAAAATTACTCATCTTTAATTTTTCTTTCTAGTAAAAAAACACATCTCCGGCATTAAAAACTTCGGTATTATCGCTAATATCCAAAATTAATCTGCCATTATTATCAATACCTTTGAAAACACCAATTTTCTCATTATTCAGCAGTTTTATTTTAATTTTTTCACCAATACCCTTTGCTTCCGCCTGCCATATTTTTATAATTTCAGCCATTCCTTTTTTGAGATAAACATCCTTAATTTCTTCAAAAGAACTGATAAAATTTTTCATAAAATCAACTCTGTCTATATTTATACCTTCCTCAAATAAGGAGGTCGTAGGATAAATAATATTTTCGCCTTGAGGAGATTTTTTTATATTAACCCCTATTCCGATAACAACTTTTCCTTGTTCTCCTGCTTCTATCAAAATGCCTGATATTTTTTTATCATTAACCAAGACATCGTTCGGCCATTTAATTTTTACATTGGCTTGAGGAAGTATTTTTTTTACAGTTTGTTGTAATGCTACACTGATTATAAAAACTAAAGCATTATTCTCACTCATAGACCAAGTCATCAGTATCGACATAAAAAGGTTGCCGTCAAAACTTTCCCATTTTCGTCCTAATCGTCCCTTGCCTTTTGTTTGTACTTTACTTGTAACAATTAACTTGTCTTCGTTTTCACTCAAGCGCAGAGCTTCGTCGTTTGTGCTCTCTAGCTCGTTATAATCCAACCATTTCCAAGAGTTTAAGTTTTTAATCTGCATTATTTAAATACCGCTATCAACATCATTTCAACATCGTGCATCAAATATTTAGGATTTATGATAGCTATTAAAATCAATATGATATTAATGAGCATACAAATATAAACCCCTTTATCAACTTCATCAAAATTTTTGTTTCTGGCTTCAAAATACACAACAGTGATGATTTTCAAATAAGCATATACCAATATCAACATCGCAACAAGAATCGCTCCGACAAGAACAAACTCTTTTCCTACAATCATACTGTTAATAACCGATAATTTTCCCAAGAAACCCAAAAGCGGCGGTGTACCGATAAGAGATATCATAAATATCAATAATGCAACGGATAAAAACGGACGCTGAGTAGCTATCCCTTTTATGTCTTCCAGTTCAGTCAAATAGTCTCCTCGACTGCGATAGCCGTAAAATATGGTATATATACCGCAGAAAGCAACTATATATACAAGCAAATATATAAATGCCGAAACCAAATTGTTATCATTAATCGGGAAAAGTGCCAATATTGTAACACCGATATAATAAAGTCCGCTATATGCAAATATTCTTCTTAAATTACTTTCGCTGTTTGCTCCGATAGCTCCGATAAAAATAGAAAAAATACCAAAACACATAAACGCAATATTAAACCATCCCAGAATCGGATAAAAGGCATTTACAATCACATTTACCATACATGAGAAGTATGCAAATATCGGTATTATGGTTATATATCCGGCGACCGGCAAAATAGAATTACCGACTGCATTGGCAAACCAAAAATGAAAAGGAGCAACACTCATCATATATAAAATACTGCACATAATCAGTGAAAAAGCCAAATAATATTGCCATATTAAAAGGCTCTTAACAGCTAATGCTCTTTCTATTGCATCATAATCAAAGCTTTTTGTATAATGATAAAAAATCCCGATACCGCAAGCAAAAGCTAATATAAAGAAAAATGAAAAAGCGGAATAAACACCGTTTCCGTTTAGTTCGTATGGTTCTTTTTCCATTTTTATCAAATTAATACTTGTCCAAAATCCCAAAGAAAGTCCAAAAAACAATATAAGTAAATTGTTGGTTGATATAGCAACGGAAAAACATAATGTATTAAATAAAACGGCATTATAAAAATTAAAACTGGGCATGTTTTTACTGGTAAATCTTTTTAATGATAAATAGCCCCATATAAAAGTAAAAATATAGATTAATATCTTAAACAAAGTCGTAAATAAGTTGTTATAAAGATACCCTGTAACATTTTGATTATAAAATATTGCCGTAAATACCGCACCGAAAAATAAAAAGAAGCGACTTAGAGTATAAAATGTTTTAGGAGTGTTATTTTTGCGCATAAGTTTTACCAGTCTCATACAGATAAGGCCTAAAAACAAAACTAATTCCGGAAGCAAAGCAATATAGTTGTTTAACATTTTTTACTCCATAAACCACAGAGGATTGATAAATGATGCGATTAAAATCAGCATAAATACTATTAACACACAAAAAACCGACATTGAAATATCACTTACACATACATCTTTACTGTCCGTTACTTCTTCTTGCGGATATTTCAGATAAAAAAGGTGGTGCAATAAGCTTATTGAACTCAAAATAATAGCCAACAATATAAATGCAGCCATTTTTATATTATAGCTTAAAAGACCGGCAAAAATAAGCATATTATTCAGAAAAAGTGATGATAACGGTAATCCTACGGCAGCCAAAATAAAAAATGACAAAACAAAAGAACTGCGTTTAATATTACACAATATTCCGCAATCTCCTACTTTTGTGCATTGTTTTTCTTTTTCTAAATGCGAAATCATAATTTCTATTGCAGAAATGACAATCAAATATGCAAACAAAGAAAATCCGATATTACCCAATAGAGCATCTGTCGGCAGTAATGCCCCTAACAAATATAAAATATAATACACCGTCATATACGAGAAAAGTTTATATTGAATATCTCGGTTACTGAAACCTATCAATGAGATAACCACCATTGTCGTAATACTTATTATCTTTAAGGCTAAAAGATATGGCTCCAAAATATCCGGTGCTGTTAAAGGGAAGAATCGTATTAACCCGTAAACACCGGTAAGAGGCATTATATTGGCAACAATAAATACCAACGGATTGGTAATATTTACATTTACCGATGAAATCCAATAATGGAAAGGCCAAATAGGAATACGTGACAAGAACGCAACAAAAATTGCTCCCCATACAAAAATTTCAATGTGGCGATTTAGCGATACTCTGCTGATTTCACTAATGGAAACGTTTTCATTGTCAAACAAAATACACAATGCAGTAAATAACAACATCGCCCCGAGTAAATTATATAGAAAGAAGCGATATAAAATATCTTGTTTTTTGATATCTCCAAAAATTCCGACCAACATAAATAAGGGTAACAATGTCGCCTCGAAGAAAATATAAAATGAAAATATATCAGCGGCTAACAAATATCCGGTAATCATACTCAAAAACAATAATGATAATATGATTAATGTTTTTTGGCGGTACAAATTGTTTCTCACTCCAATCAGACCAAGCAATACCGCAAAGTGAATAGCAGCAATCAATAACAGAGAGAAAAAATCAATTCCGAAAACAAGTTCAATATTCGGAGTTTCTAGCCATTTAAATTTTTCAATAAGTTGTAAATTTGTTCCGCTAACATTTATTTTGCGTGCCGTAATCCAAAGTACAACCAAATTTGACAACACCGTAAAAATGCCGACAGACAACACATTGCGGCCTTTTATTGTTTGTCCTTGCCCGTCTTTTGCAAGCGAAGCAAACATTACACCTAACATAGGTATTGCCATTATAATTGAGAGCAATATGCCGGTATTTTCTATCATTGCATTACCCCCTTATAATACGCAACGGCAATTATTATTACAGCCGATAAAACAAATATCAAATATCCCCATATATTTTTACCGTGCAATTTTCTAAAAATAAAAATAGCAAAACGAATCGCACTCTTGATTGATGCCAAAATTGTTTTTTCAATAAAAACGAAATCAACAATTAAACGCAATGCCCTGCCGAAAAACTTTAGCGGTACCAAAATGAAAAAATTATATAACCAAGTTACTTTATCCGATTTTTGAAAAGAATCGTATTTATACATAAGCGACAGTTTTCTAAACGGATGAAAAATAAAAAGCAACATCCAGAAAACCGCAAATCCGTACATATATTGCCAGTCGTTTAGTTTTGCATATACAACTGCGGCAGCAACCAAAATTATCGGCAACCACAGTAAAAACAGCGGATTTTTCAATCTTGCCAAAACCCATTCGTCAGCTTTACTCTGCGACAAATAGACCTCTGAAAATATATGAGCTGAAGCTACAGATATAACGAGCAACCCTACTATTGCATAAGGTATTGACTTTTGGGCATATACCCACCACGTAACGGCATATAATATGACCGAAACCACATTAATGAAAAAAGTAAACTTCAATGATTTTAAGAAACCGCCCATACGAGAAATCAACACTTCATCAGATGCAGCTTTGTATATCAACATCAAAGAATTATTAAATAAAAATGCCGACAACAAAAGTATATAAAATTTTGGACTAACGGTATTTATTTGCCACGCATAACCTACAAAAACCAGCCCCCAAAACATCATCGACAGATAGACTGCCTTTCTTTTTATGTTATCAACACATAGTGCTCCGATTAAAGCAAATAAGACTGTAAGAACAGAAAAAATCTTTAACAACGGGTACGAATATGCCGAAATTACAAAGACATCTTTGATGTTTTCAAAAACAATCGCCCCTATAAGCGGTGTCGTAACGTATAAAATAAAATTTAAACGATTATAATTAAGCGATGACATTTTTTGATATGCCGTATGAAACATTAGCAATCCGGATTTGATAAAAATGCTTAATAAAAGCATTATCGCTATAAAATCTCTGTGAGACCATTGCTTAGAGGTATCGCCAAAATTAGAAATCACAATACTATCCGACTGCACAAATATTAAAGCAAAGGTATTAAGTAATATAAAATCCGCAAAAAAATTACCGTAAATATATTGTTTTTTGGCATCTAACTGATTGATTGCACTAAAAACGATAACATCGCTCATGCCTACCGCTGCCAAAAGCTGAATATAATTCGGTGAAAGAATCGCAGAAATCACAAAAACGCAATTAAGCAAAATCAATCCGTTCATTGCGTTTGGGCTCTCTTCTTTGGTTACCAGTATGTTGTAGTAAACAGCAAAAAACGACAGCGCAAGAACACCTAAACAAGCGCAACAACCGAAATATTCCGGAACAAAACTGATGGCGATGGGGATATTAGGAATTGCTTGCCAATCAAATGTTAAGGCATTAGAGCCGAAGTATCCCATAAGGAAAAGGGCGCTGTATATCAGAGCAGCAGTTACAACGGAAGTCCACCAATACACCATTCGATTTTTCGGAACAAAAACCGAGCTAATACCTACAAGTAATAAAATAACAAGATAATGTGGCAAAACAACCCATCCTTACTTTTATTTTAACGAAAAATAAGGGCATTAAACAGCCCCTATCTTCAATTTATAACAGCATACCAGATAATCAATTATCCTAAAGCTTTAAGACTGCGAACGACTCGCACCGGAACCTTATATTCACGAGCAACATCGTCATTTTCAATCTCTACCATCAAAACTTCACTGACAGATTTTAACGGCATGCGAGCTTCATTAGCAATAGAGTTAAGCATAAAAGCACTCTCTCTGCTACGATACAACAAAGCTTGATCACCGCCATCATACACAAGGCGAGGATTTTCAGGACCTCCCTCACGATATTCTATGATGATAAGGATTTCGCCTGCTGCATTTTGCAACATATCATAACGTCCGCCTTGTTGCGAATTTGTATTATCTGACATATCTATAACCTCATAATTCTAGGTTTAACTCTTAATTTTGTTGGGATAATAACATACAATTATTAACAAATAAACTATTTTTTACATTTTTTGATTTTTTTTGTTGACGAATTTTTTTTTATGCATTATACAAGGCTCATTGTGTGAGGGCCTGTAGCTCAGTCGGTAGAGCATTTGACTTTTAATCAAAGGGTCGTGGGTTCGAATCCCGCCAGGCTCACCAATCAAACGGCAAGTTAATACTTGCCGTTTTTTTCATTTGAGAATACAAATTATTATTTGGAAAAGTTTTTAAATTCTCGATTGTTTTTTTGCGCCAGTTGTATAAGTTTATTTTTAAGATTGCTTCTGCTGTAAGGTATTTCCATATCCTTAGGCTGATTATTCAAAAACCAAAGAACAAAGCCGTTTGCAGACATTATTTTCCCTTGTTTTTGATATATTATAAATCTTTCCCGTTGTAATTGTTTAAAATATTCCCTAAAAGGAGCATATTTTTTATCTCTCGCATACCCTCTTTTGATTGCTTCTTTTTTACTATTACAAGAAATTATGGATTCAACACTTATTACTCGTATTTCGTTCCATTCTTTTCGAGCTTCTTTAAGCATTTCTTTTGCCCACAGTATTATTTGTTGCTGCAATTCTACATTTTGTTTCAACAACGGACTTATACGAAATAAATGAGCTAATTTACGTTCATACACCAGAGGGATAAAAATATCTTCTGCTTGAATAGTCATCGTCTTCCCTTTCTAAATAATTATATGAAATTAGATAGGTTTGATTTTTAATATACGCAAGTCCGTATTAAAATATTTTTTGTCACAACTTACAGTATAGCTAACAGATAAACTTATTGACTTTTTAGAATGGATAATTATCATTCATTCTATGTTATTCAGAGGTGTGTAATGAAAAAAACATTCTTAATTGTAGCCTTTTTTTTTACAGCTTGCAGTTTTGCGCCACATTATGATACAGAGTTTAAAAATCCTGTTTTTAGCCAATTATTGCAACCATTAGGTAAAACCGTAGGTTATGCGTATCTGACACCAACAAGTGTTGATTTTCGAACACCTTTAGATAAAAACAAAATTGATACTCAAGGGGTATGTAACCTTATCGAAAATCAACAAAATAGCATTACATTGAAATGTAGGGTAGAAGGATGGGGTAGGGTATATAAGCAATATTATACCTTTATAATTAAAGACATACTTTTGCCCAACTGTTTGCTAATTGCACAATACTCTTATTCCGTTCCTGAAGAATTTCCCAGACAGGCTTCTTACGGAACTTACTGCACCATCCCTCCAAATAATATGAAATCAGAAGCTAATTGATTGTATCATCCTTTCTGCCCAATCATTTCTTTTTCTACCAACATCTTTACGATGAACGTTATTGACTATCTCATTTATATCCCGATTATTTATCGCATTAAATAAATTAGGCCAGTTTTGCTTACTTAATCCTCCTTTGACATTATACTGTATGTCCAGTAATACTTCTTTTAACGGATTAGGCAAATAATCAAAATTAATGATTTGTCTGCGTACGTGAGCTAAATCGTTTATCATATGATTTTGTGCCATATTATATGCAACTTGTTCTGATATCCGTAAATCACTCTCATTTTTAAAGGTATTTGCCAACCTGTTACGATTAATATAATTCCCTAAAGCATCTTGTTGTTTGCTCAAATTAAGTAAATGATTATATGATGATAACTTCTGCTCAGAAGTTGCAGGTTTACCTTCAATACAAAAATTAACCTTCATAAAATCATCAAGATTATTAATATTAGAACCACCCCCTATTGTTATATATCCTTTGCTATCTAAATACGGATGATATATTACATTTTCATATTCTTTGATGTTATTCCACATTTTTTTGTATAGTTCGTCATCTGAAATATAATTAGGATTATGAGTTACATTACTTGCCGCATCAGCTAAAGTTTTTTGTGCATATTGAATAGCTTGATTTAATGAATTATTCTTATTTTTTATATTCTCACTAATATTTGATGTTCCAAAGCCATAATTATTAGAAGAGCTGCCCCAGAAATTAGTACTATATTGCGGATAATTATTATCGATGCCTAGAGCATTGTATTGCTGCATCAATTCGTTTTCTCTTTTTTGGCGAGCAAATTAATATTCTAATTCATCACGGGTGTTAAAACCTTTATGATTTACACCATAGCTGTCAATTTCACCCTCTCCGGTTTGATAACCTAAAGGCGATTTATATTTAGGATACATATCCATCTTTTTCTCCTATAGTAAAAAATTATAAATGTCGAATTAACTATAAGAAATTTGCAAAACTCTATCAATCAGCCTTAAAATTCAAAATATCAGCTTTTGCATTCAAAAGCTGATATTTTCGCTTATTCAAGGTTTATAAAACGAACCTTTCTTCATATTAGGGAATTTGTTTCCATTGGTGTCTGCGTTTAGAATTACGTTTCCACGATTTTCTTTCGCTATATGCAGCTACGGCTGTATCTTCGTAATCATCACGCAGGCTCATACTCTCTTTAGAATATTTCTTTAATCTGTAATCGGAATAATCCTCTATTGTAGCCTGTGTTCGCAAATAATTTCTATATCCGGATTTACTTCGAAAAGTCGGTATGTTGTAATAATCCGCTTCATACGAAACATGACTATAGAAATAGCTCCAATGTTTTTTACAGAGTTCCCATATATATTTATTTTTAGACATTTGACATCTCCTGTAAGTATTATTTACTCACTTGATGTCATTCTCCTGCTGTGTCATTTTATTTATCCTTAAAAGTTATATTGTTTTAAACTATATCATAAATTTTAAAAAGTTGCAATTCATACTTTTTAGACAAAAATATTTTGACAAAAACATCTTTTGATAGTATATTGGTTTTAAGAAATTGATTATTAATCCCTAAAAAACTTTCAAAAATGAGAGCAGTATTATTTATCGTGTGTGCCTTAGTGAGTATTTGTTGTGCTATCTTAGCCTATGCTGCAGCTACAACAATTCCCGAGGCAGGTCGTTGGTTTTTGGTAGTACCCGCTGTTATCGCAGCCTGTGTTTATGCCAAGTGGTCTTGGAATTTCAGACCTTGGGTTTATCAGTTTTAAGTAAACCTATTTCAAACATAAACTCCCATTCTGCAAAGAACGGGAGTTTTTATTATTTTATTTCCTTTCGATAATGATAGAAAGGAATAAATCCGAAAAGATAGTCATCTCTTATCTTTTTATCTTTATCACATAAAGAGCGATAAACAGGAACATTGAGCAAATAAAAACTTGTACTTTTCCGATTATAAAAATCTTTTTTCTTTAAGTAGCATAAAAATTTATATAATCCGTCCTTATTTTCTATTTCTGCGGTAAAATCCTTTCCGGATAATTTCAGAATTTTCAATATTGAACATATTTTTTGATAAAAAACTTTTTTATCTTTCTCTTCTAACTCACCCAAATAATATTGAAAATTGCGCAAATACCATAATTTTGCATTACGAATTTTAGCGGATTTTATTTTATGTTTTTTGATAAAAGCATAAAAATATTTAAAATCTTTAATCCAATCAAAAACCTTATAATCCTTTTTTCCCGTTGTACTGTTTTGATGCTGTCTATAACAATAAACATTGGGAATAAAAGCAATTTTTTCTGCAAATATATTTATCAAAACACCCCAAGAATTATCTTCGTAAAAACAATTTTCAACAAATTTCAGCCGGTGCTTTTTGATAAAATCTGTTTTGTGTAAACGAGAACATACAGGAGCCATAGTTTTGAAAAATTCTTTTGATGGAATGCCGTTTTTTAAATCGCTCCAACCTTCATAATTACACCAATCTCGTTCCAGATAATTCTCATCTTCATCAAAAAGTTTTGTTCCTGTTAAAACTATATCTGCACCGGAAACCACAGCTTTTTGATATAAAAGTTGCAAAGCATCGTTGTCTAACCAATCATCCGCATCAACAAAATAGATATACTCTCCTGTTGCTTCCCTAAGCCCTAAATTGCGAGCGGCTCCTTGTCGGGAATGTTTTTGCGTATATACTTTAATTCTTGAATCTGTTTGAGCATACGCAGTAAGTACATCTAAACTTTTATCTTTTGATTGATCATCAACACATATAACCTCAAAATCCGCAAACGTTTGAGCCAAAATGCTATCTAAACATTTTCCGATATATTTTTCTGCATTAAAAACAGGAATTATAATAGATATTTTAGCCATCAGTTACTCCTTACAAACTTAAACAACGGGATGGATAGAAAATATATTTTCAATTTATCCGATGTCTTTTTTAGTTTTATAAGGCCTAAAATTGAAATTTTAGTTTTATTCCCTTTGATTGTTTTCTTATAAAAAGGAATCGCAAAAATCTTGCGTTTTTCAGTAATTTTATTAACTTTCGGACGAATAGAATTTCGCAATTTTTCAAAAACATCTTTTTGCCACCAAGAACTTTGATTCCAATGTATGGCAATGGTTTTATCGGTTATTGCTTTATCCTTAAAACAAAACCACGACGGACAAAAATATTCGCAAGGATATATACTCAAATTGTTTTTATCATCCCTAAAAACTCTTTGTCCGGTATATACCTCGAAATCATTTATTCTTTTATTTGTGTTATAAAAATATTCGGCCTTTAGTGCAATATTGTCTGAAACGTATGGAATTTTTGTAAATCCGGTAAGATTATTAAGAGATTTTTTCATAATAACCGAAGCTATCGGATTAGAATCGTAAAATATTGCATTATCTTGATAAAATTTCATTGTGTCCGCAATAAGCGGGTGATTAGGAATCGCTCCCATTATTGCAGATTCAGGTAAATTTTCATAATTTACGGTATCTCCCTCAATACTCATAAAAAGTCCGTCGCTTAAAAATTTATCAAAATTCCCTAACAACTGAACATCAGTGTCGAGGTATATGCCACCGTATTTATAAAGAGCATATAAACGCACATAATCAGAAACAAACGCCCATAATTTTAATTGATATGCTTTTCTAACAAATAAGGACGACTTTAATATTTCTTGAAACTCCGGATGTTTATCATGCCACAACATAAGTTCATAATCAGGGCAATGTTTTTTCCACGACAACATACACATACGAATTTGCGGATTTTTACCCTTTTCCCAAATATCGACATCATCATAAAAATAGTGAATTATTTTAGGTATTTGCATATTTTTTCTTTCATAAAATGGATAGAAACAGAGTATCAAAAATAAATTAAATATCAAATATTTTTTGTTTTCAACATTTGAGGGTGTACGAAAATTTCGTACACCGTATACGAAATTTTCCCTCTACCCAGATAAAAATTTTTATGTTTATATTTTTTACAAGATGAAGTTAAGTGGAGAACAACAATGAAAAATATAAACAATAATA
>JAZRCM010000018.1:0-1723 GCA_045659785.1 Alphaproteobacteria bacterium | reverse complement strand
CTATATAGATTGTTCTTTAGTTCGCGTAAAAAGAACTGACTTCGTCAATTCCTCTGCGAAGATACAAAAAAAAGAAATACATAACACAATAAATCGAACTTATTTTTAAAAATAATTTCATTTTTGTAATCATTTCATTCGTTATTGTAAAAGCATTACCACCCTCCCCGAAAAAACAAATGAAAGGAGAATGAAATACTATGCTCAACATATTTAAAGAAAAATCAAAAACAACGTACAAAATATCAAAATGAAGATAAAAAGAGTGACAGATTGTTTCGCATAAAAAAGGACCAAGTAGGAAGTTGAAGTAAAAAAGGAAATATTATAGAATCACATTACAATCTCAGAATTGCATCATTTATAACAAAAGATAAAAACCTCAGAACTCAATTCAGCAAGACATTCCACATTCTGTTAGTTCCCATGCAAATAGAGAATACATTTAAACGATTTCATTAAGGCATGGTTAATACAACAAAGTCATTGGGTCAACAGCCATATTGTTGCATATAACAGAGAAGAAAACTCCTGCACAGCAACAGCAGAGATAGAAAAAGAAAAATATTTTTCATTTTTTTCGCGTTTTATTTGCACATGAAATATTTTTGCCATACCTTTGCAACGTCAAACAAAAAGACCACATTGTTTGATACTTAAAAACCTAATGGAGAGGTGGCAGAGTGGTCGATTGCACCGGTCTTGAAAACCGACGTACTGAAAGGTACCGGGGGTTCGAATCCCTCTCTCTCCGCAAGAAATCAGGAACAACGAAAGTTGATTCCTGATTTTCGTTTTATAGCTGCGGGAAGCTCGCTTACCAGCAGATAGGAAACGAAAATCAGATGCAAACACCGAAGGTGGTTGCTGATTTCTTGCAAAGGAAGCCCAAAAGGGATGGGCGAGCAAAGCGAAGCCAATCCCTACCCTAAAAGCAAAACAGCACGTAGGCACATAAAAAATTGCAACAAGAAAGTCACTATAACATAACACCCCGAGCCGTCGGCTCGGGGTGTTATCATTATTATAAGGTATTACAGCAACTTTGCAAAAAGCTCTATTGCCTGATATTCCGGCATACCTATTTTATTAAAGAGAGCGGCTGCACCCTGTGTACGTTCCTCGGCACGTTGCCAGAACTCGCGTGCATCCTCACCAGGGAATGGCACAATATCTTTCTGCGACAAGTGACAGGAGTTGCATACATAAAAACGCTCCACGGGGGTATAATGCAGTTTTAGGATTTTATACCATTACCAACCTTGTAAGGCTCGCCTTAATAGCGCGAACAAGGAGCGCAATCACTGTTTTTATAGGTAATTGCTAAAAAGTGGCATTTTTATTTGCGGGTATTAAAAATAATACCTATATTCGCAATAATAAAACTATCAATATGCCTGAAATTTTTAGATTTTACGGATTTTCATTTTTCTTTTATAGCAGAGAGCACGAGCCATTGCACGTTCACGTAGAAGGGAACGATGGTATGGCAAAGTTCGATTTAGTAGAAGATGAATTTGTGCTAAAAACAGTTTATAATATCAAAAGCAATGACCTTAAAAAGATTAAAGAGGTTATTGATTATAACAAGGACATTATAATTAAGCACTGGATTAAATATTTTGGAAAGGAGGATTAACGATATGAAGATAGTTAGAATTTGGTTCGACAAGAGTTATATATATGGAGCTGATGAGAGTGGCAAAGAGTATCGCCAGTCCTT